>OKRF01000496.1:16122-30787 GCA_900290315.1 Candidatus Sulfopaludibacter sp. SbA3
GCCATGGTTCTGTGTTGGAATCCCGTGCAAGTGGTCCTCCGCGACCCAGCGCCGGAACCTGGTTCGCGACTCGTCAGATCGCAGCGTTATTCAATCACCCTTCGTTTCATCGACATCGAATCTCAACTGTCCAAGCCATCCTACAAAGGGGTTGCGAACTTCACGGTGCGGGTGCCGAAACTCAATCTCTGGGGCCGTCATCTGTGGCCCACGCACCCACGGGCTCTGCCTGACGCGACGGCCCCGTACTTGGCCCTGGCGAATTTCAACCCGGATAACATGAAATTGCTCTGCGGAAAGGACCGAGCGCTTCGTCCGGGCGCGGATTTTCCCCAGTTCCGGGAAGTTCGGATCACGCAGGATATGATCAGGGACGGCGGAGTTTCTATTAGTTGTAAGGTTTACGCAGATACACCGGACATGAGAAACCTGGAGGTCGACGTCTTCGAGGTGCCCGTGGGTAGCCTTAGTCGATCGCTGTTTCCGTTCTAAGCGCATCGTAAGTGTGATTTGACCTGACCTATCTTCGGCAGAACCCTTTTTGCCGCTTTCGCCTAACTACCATCCGGCGGCGAGTGCTTTCCTGAAGAGAATTGCCTTTGCCACTGGATACTTGCAAGAATTCACGGCAAGACCCGAAATCAGCGAATCTAGCGAATACACTTTTTCCCAGATAAGGCTACCATTCCAATCGGTACGACAACCAATTCTGCACCGGGAGGAAAAAACCGAATGCTACGAACTGTAGCGCTTTTTGTGATGGCGGGACTGGCCCTCATCGGCCCAGCGAAAGCTGACTGCCCAGGCGACTGCACCATCGCATACGCCGCCTGTTTGTTACGCGTCGTGGAACTTGTGGGACGCGGCATGTCAAAGTGCTGCCTGGAACCGTTACCAAGCTGAGACCTACAACTGCACGTACGGATGCTTCGACCCGTGCCAGCCAGACTTCTGTCAGGCAGTTGCCGACGCGGATTACAATTCTTCGACGGACTATTGCGACAACACCGTCTGGGACGCGTGGACGGCTGCGACAGCGACTATGAGGACTGTCTAATCGCGTGCGCGGCGGGGTAAACAAAGAAAGTCCGGCTTGCTCCGATTCCAGCCGGGCAAGCCGGTCAAAAATCGAAAAACACGAAAAGGAGACTCTAGGAGATTCTGAATGCCTAACAACAAACACCGGATCATTTTGACCACAGTCCTCCCTATAGCCTGTTTCGCGGTGACGTCCGCAGCGTTCGGGCAGGAAGGAATTGTCGCCACGGTAGGGGGCCAGCCATTTCGTGCGGCGGAGCTAGATAATTGGGTAAATGACAGACTTCTGCGCCTGCGGACGGAAGAACACGCAATTCGGTTGGCTGCTCTCAACGAACACTTAGATGAGATCCTTCTTGCACGGGAAGCGCAGAGCCGCCACATCCGCCTCGAATTCCGGCTTTGCGCCAATAGCAAGGAACCGGCGGCAGCGCCGAGCAAAGTCAGTCGAAGAATATGCATCTTTCCCTACTACGATGGCACAATGAGTAAGGTTCGATTGGCGCTCGGGACGCATGTCTATCGTCACCATTGTTCTGCTCATCTTCACTGCCAGCCAGTTCTATTGGGCCTGGCGGGCATACCATCTGGCGGCGCGAACATTTCCGGCGCGGGACAGGAGGTTGGCGGTGTGCGGCGCCGTGCTGGTGGTGTACCTGTTCGTTCTGGCGTTCAACTTCGGCTGGTTCGGCTCGCGCGGTACGGCGGTGCACCTGACGCTGACCGACGCGCTGCTGGCCGCGCCCTTCCTGTGCTGGTTAGTTTGCTCGATTATCGGCTTCCTGCTGGCGATCCTGTTCGCGATTCCGCAGGGTCTGGTGGCGGCGGGGCGGAAACTGGCCGCGAAACCGGAACTCGCATCGCCGCCCCGCCGTCAGTTTCTGGAGCGTACGGCGACTGTGGCCACGGCCGCGCCGTTTGTGGCTGGAGCGTACGGGTTGTTGTATGGACGGCTCAACCTGGAGACCACCACGCAGCGAATCCGCCTGCCGAAACTGCCGCGGGAATTCGAAGGCTTCCGCATTTGCCAGCTTTCCGACATTCACATTGGGCCATTCATGCCGGCGGAGGAGATTCGCAAGTACGCCGCCATCGCCAATTCGCTGAAGCCCGACCTGACGGTACTCACCGGCGACTTCGTTACCTTCGACCCCACCACACAACAGGCCGTGGTGGAAGCTCTCTCCGGCCTGCGCGCGCCCTATGGCGTGTACGGCTGCCTGGGCAATCACGATGCGTGGGCTCGCGTGGAGGATTCGATCACCGAATTATTTCAGCAGACCGGAGTGCGCATCCTGCGCGGCGAGAACGTGCCGATTGTGTCGCACGGAGAGTCGCTCAATCTGATCGGCGTGGATTTTCAGAGCCATCGCCGCTTCGGGCCATCGCCCGCGGTGGCACACATCCTGCGCAACATCGAGGATTTCGTGGCCCGCGACCGCGTCAACATTCTGCTGAGTCACAACCCGGACACGTTCGATCGCGCGGCGGAACTGGGAGTCGATCTAAGCATGGCTGGGCACACTCATGGTGGGCAAGCCGCCCTCGAGTTCATTAGCCCGGAAATCGCACCCAGCCGCCTGGTCACGCCATACGTTGCCGGGCTGTTTCAGAAGCCTGGCGGCCAACTTTATGTCAACCGAGGCATCGGCACCATCTTCATTCCCATCCGCATCGGCGCTCCACCGGAGATCACCGTGTACCAGCTATTTCGGGGATAGGGGTTCGTAGGCCACGAAGGCGAACTTCCTGGAATCGGGCGACCAGGAATTGACGTTGATGGTGCCCTGGCCTCCGAAAATGGTGGTCAGCACGTGAATAGGCGCGGGTTTCACAGTTTTCCCGGGAGTGGGGATCAGGCGAAGCTGCACGCCGGCCATCTTGCCGTTGTGGTTCTCGGTCCCCTTGGGAAAGGAGAGGAAGACAATCCATTTGCCGTCCGGGGAAAGGTGAGGGAACCAGTCTTCCAGTTCGTCGCTGGTCACCCGTTCCGCTTTGGCGTCGTTGGGGCCGGCCCCTCCGGCCGGGATGCGCCAGATATCCCAGCCGCCAGAGCGATTCGAGTTGAAGTAGATCCATTTGCCGTCGGGCGAATAGTCGGGGCCATCGTCGTAGCCGCCGTGCGAGGTCAGCCGCTCCTCCGCTCCTCCCGCGGCCGCCACGCGATAGAGCTCGAATACTCCGTTGCGCTGTCCCACGAACGCCAGCCATTTGCTGTCCGGCGACCACCCGTGGAAATAACTGGCAGTGGTAACGGAAGTCATGAGCCGGACGTCTTTGCCATCGGCCTTGGCCTGGAATACTTGCGATGCTCGCGCCGGCGGCAACGTGGCGGAGAAGGCCAGCAGCCTCCCGTCGCGTGTAAAGCCGTGGTCGTTATTACAGCGATAGCCCGCGCCCAGATCGATCTTCTCCGGGACCGGAGACGCGCCTTCCACGGGCAGCCGCAGCAGATTGCCGCCGGAGTTCACCAACAGGTACTTGCCATCGTGCGACCAGTTTGGTGCTTCGAAAATGGTGTGGGCCGTGAAGAGCACACGGGAAGAGCCGGTGGCGCGGTCGAAAATCGTGATGGTGCTCCGGTACTGTGGCTGCGGAGGACGAGTCTGCTGGGCGTTGGCCGCCAGCACCAGGGCAAGACCGGCGAAAAAACTTGTCACGGGGCATAGTATATCCGAGATCGCGAGCCGCCAGTGTTATAGATAAGGAATGCAATATACCCGCTTAGGATCGACTGGGCTCAAGGTTTCACGGATCTGCCTGGGGACCATGACATATGGTTCCAAAAAATGGCGCGAATGGGTGCTGGACGAACCCGAGAGCCGGCCGTTCATACAGCGTGCCCTGGAATTGGGAATCAATTTCTTCGACACCGCGGAGGTGTACTCAGTGGGAGTAAGCGAAGAAATCCTGGGACGCGCCCTCAAGGACTTCGGACCCTCGCGCGACCGCGTGGTGATCGCCACCAAGGTCTTCAACCCCATGGGGGACGATCCCAACCAGCGCGGCCTTTCCCGCAAACACATCCTGCACGCCATCGACGACAGCCTCAAGCGCCTGAGGACCGACTACGTGGACCTCTACCAGATTCACCGCTTCGATTACGAAACTCCCATCGAGGAGACCATTGAGGCGCTGCACGAAGTGGTCAAGATGGGGAAGGCGCTCTACCTCGGTGCCTCTTCCATGCAATCCTGGCAGTTCGCCAGGATGTTGTACAAGGCGGACGAAATGCGCTGCCCGCGCTTCGTCAGCATGCAGAATCACTACAACCTGGTCTATCGCGAAGAAGAGCGCGAGATGATGCCCCTATGCCGCGAAGAGGGCATTGGAGTGATCCCCTGGAGTCCGCTGGCGCGTGGTTTCGTGATGGGCAATCGCCGGCGTGAGGACCATGGCGATACGGTGCGCGCCAAAACGGACGCATACGCGCACAGCCTGTACTACCAGCCATCGGACTTCGACGTGGTCGATCGCATTACTGAGATTGCCACCAGGCGCGGCATCTCCAACGCGCAGGTGGCGCTGGCGTGGGTGCTCCAGCAACCGGGGATCACCGCGCCCATTATCGGCGCCAGCAAGATGCACCATCTGGACGATGCCGTTGCCGCGCTCGATGTGAAGTTGGATGAGGCCGAGTTGCAGGCACTGGCGGAGCCGTATCAGCCGCACCAGGTGCTGGGTCACTCGTAGGAGGGTGCTCAGGACGTGGGGGGCACGTTCAACCGCTTTTCGACGTGGAGCAGCCGCTCTTCCAGAATCGTGAGACGCTTTTTGAAGCTTCCGGCATGGCGTGCCACGGCACTCAGCACACTCACCAAGGCCCGCAGGAAGCCCTCTGCGCCCTTCCGTTGCGTCCGGTGCACCCACACCTCTCCGTGCCTGGATAATAGCCGTATGGCGATTGCTATCTATCCCAACCGTCCCGATCTCGTTCGCCACGGCCAGCGACTCGAATATTTCACCATCGCCTACAACAGCGCCGAGGGTCTGTTTCCATCGTGGCCGGAATCCTCACCGGGTCCGTCTGCTTATCGGCTTCGCCCTGGACAGCCTCATCGAAGTGACCTCCGGTGCAGCGTTGCTTTGGAGGTTCCATCGCGATCTTGACCACTCTCGACGTGAACAGGTTGAATGAACCGCGCTGAAGATCGTCGGCTGGTGCTTTGTGTCCCTGGTGCGGTACATCGCCTACGAATCCGGCTCCACACTGATCCGGCACCAATCGTCCGAACGAAGCATTCCCGGTATCATCGTCGCCGCCGTATCCGTTTCGGTGATGCCGTTGTTGGCACGAGCAAAGCGCCGGGTTGCTGCCGGGAGCGGAGGCAGTGCCATCAACGCCGATTTCAGACAGGCCGATTTCTGCACGTACTTGTCTGCGATCCTGTTGGGCGGCTTGCTCCTAAATCCGTTGTGGTCCCGATCATCGGCAAGGAACGCGTGGAGTACCTGAAGGGCAGGGCTTGTGGCTGTGACGGTGGGTGCCACTGAATTCCCTGACTTCTTCTGTCGTCGCCAGCCGCCCGGGCCCGATTGCTCCTGTCATCAGGCTACGTCAGATCGGGAGAGCCGGGACAGCGAGTAGCCGCCGAATGCCTGGACTCTTTGCGTATCTTGGGCTGCCACATTGGGCGGAAAAGGCAACGCAATGAGGCGGGGACCGCCATACGATTCCGCATGTAGTCGCCCGTTGGGTGGCAACTCGCTATCGGCCATTGAGGTGCAACAATCTCAAGACATGAACCGTCTCCGTTGGACATTCTCGCCGCTCTTGGCGATCAGCCTTGCGTTCGGGCAAACGGATGAACAGGATCGCCGCTTTGTTGCCCACATTCAGGAAGCTCTGGCGCTGAAGCGTGGTGCGGTTGTGGCTGACATCGGGACGGGCGAGTCACCAGAACAACCGCTTCACATCGCCAAAGCCGTTGGGGATTCAGGGAAGGTCATTTGCATCGACATAGACGAGAGGGCGCTTGAGAAACTTCGGCGCACACTGAATGAGAACGGCTTGACGAACGTTCAGACCCGGCTTGGAAAACCGGATGATCCAATGCTGCCAGCCCACAGCGTTGATGCGGTGCTCATTGCCTATGCCTACCACCATTTCCTTGAGTCCGGCGCTATGCTGGCACACATCCGTTCAGCATTGAGGCCCGAAGGCCGATTAGTAATTATCGAGGCGATATCAGAAATGAACCGTGGTCTACCAAGGGAGCGTCAGATCAAAGACCACGAACTGTCGCCCGGCATTTTGGGCAGCGAATTGAAGGCAGCCGGTTTTGAGATTCCGAACGGTGTGGAGGTATTGGTGGAAAACGGCGGCGTTCTGCGTTACTTATTTTCGGCACGGGTCGCAAAATGAATGAATTGGGACTATGGCTTCCGCAACGTGACCCGGAACAATCGCCGAGGCATCCCACCTTCCTCAAATTCATCAACGCTCAACAAATCGTACCCCTGCGACTCCCGCTCGACTTTCACCCTGTCGAAGAAGTTCACGATGAAGCCGCCAACTTCGTACATCTCTTCGCCCCGATGGGTGCCGGTTCCAAAGTGCGGATCACCTGTGGACGACATGGGAGCGCTGCCCGGACATCGTGGCGAATGGCCGTCACGAATTCGCCCAACCCTGATGCCTGTGCCTTGCCGTTCACCGTGTCCACGGCAATTTGCGAATAATCGAGCATCGTGCCGGAGACGCCATTCCGGGCGAAGAATGTATCCCGGCCCTGGCCGCCACCAAGCGCCAGGAGGCTGGTTTTGCTTTCCGCCTTCAACAATTCCAGCGCCTTCTGTGCCGGATCACTCGAAGCGTCACCGAACATTTCCGGTTTGGTGGCGAAGTTCGTTTCCCAAATTGGCGTTGAGCGTTGAGTACGTCGTTAGTCATGAAGCCACCTGTGAACACAGTCCCGAATTGCGGAGAACCGATTCGATCCTGAACGTCTGAGGCATTGGACCTTCCATTCCACTATAATTCCAAAAGTGGTACTTCCCATGCCCTCGATACGAAATCGCTGGACGTTCGTGATGTTCCCCTTCGGTCTGCTCCTGCTAACGACAACAATCAACCTGTCGTTGGCTTTCCAACAACAAACCACTCCGGTCCCATTCAAAGCGCAGGATGAGACACGAGAATCGTATCAAAAGGCAACCGATGTTCTGAAGGCACTGGCAGTCACCACCGGAGATTGGGTTGCGGACGTGGGAGCCGGAAACGGCTACTACGCTCAACGCATGGCCGATCTCGTTGGTCCAACCGGGAGGGTGTTCGCAGAAGACATAGCTGACTACGCTATCGGTTTCCTGCATCAGAGAGTGAAGATGTTCGATTTGAGGAATGTGGAAGTCGTGAAGGGGGAAATTGACAATCCCAAGCTCCCTGCAGACTCGCTTGCCGCCGTTCTGGTGATGAACTCCTACCACCATTTTGCGCAACCTGAAAAGATGTCGGAACAAATCCTCCGGGCGCTTAAACCGGGTGGGCGGTTAATCATCGGAGATTACAGCCTTCCCGACCACCGGACCCAATCCAGAGCGGATCAAATCAAGATCCACGAAATCGCCCCGGATGTGGTACGAGCGGAGTTGGGGCGGGTTGGCTTTCAAGTCCTGAAATGCGAAGACCCGTTTCTGAAACGAATGCCGCAGGTGACAGACGGTGACCGGATCGCTGCCGCTGATATGTGGCTGATGGTGGCCGTTCGACCGCCGAAATAGGACGGCCAAAGCTCCTTCTCATCGCTTCGCAGGGGTCGAGATGGATGGCTCCCCGGCACCAGCGACGTCGATACTCCAGTCATGGACCCCAACCAATCAAAGATCACCTCAGGGGGCAGGTTTATCGAAAGCCTCCTGATTTTCGAGCTCCAACCACACGGAAACATCGCCAACACGATGACGAGGAACATTTCTAGACCTGGCCTTCGCGTTCGATGCCTTGGGGGTGCGTGGCCGCGAAAGCGCATGTTCCTCGACAAACGTTAGGAGCGAAGCTAGCGCTAGCAAGCCCCCCTGTGGGACAGCCGGGTCGATGACTGGCGTGGTAAGTAATTGAAAGCATGGTGCCCGGGGCGGGAATTGAACCCGCACTCTCCTTGCGGAAAAACGGATTGCACTCTCCTTGCGGAAAAACGGATTTTAAGTCCGTTGCGTCTGCCGATTTCGCCACCCGGGCTCACTCCCAGTCTACAGGAACTGCGCCATTCAGTTGCCATAACTGGCAGGGCGCGTTCCCATGCGCTGAGTGAGGAAGCCGACGATGGCGCCCACTACGAACCCTGGTGTCATGATTTCCAGGTAGTGGGGCGTTCCCTTTTGCGCGTCCATGTAGGCGACGGCGAAGGCAAAGAGCAGGCCCAGGGCTCCGCCCACCACGATGCCCCATTTCATGTTGTTCACCTTACGTCCGAACCAGCCGCTGAGCACGCCCACCAGCATTCCTTTGATGGACGACCCCACCAGAATGCCGCCGATCACGGGGCGCGTTTCGGGGTAGAACCACGCGGTAGCTCCATCCAGGAACCCCAGGGCCAAACCGAAAATCACGCCGACTAAGATTTTGTTCATCGAATTCACCTTTCCATCTGAGTATTCCGCGCAAGCCGGGATTCCTTTAAAGATTCCGCATGAAAAACAGCACAAACTGGCGGCCAGCAGCCACAGCAGGACGGCGTTGCGCGAGGCGAAGCGGTGGAGTCCGTGCCAGAGCGGTTCCTTCCATGCTTCCACCGCCAGGCCCTCCTGGAAGCGCTCGATATCGGCGAGCAGGGCGGGGACATCAACATATCGCGCGGCCGCGTCTCGATTGGCTGCCTTGTCCGCGATGGCGCGCAGAGCCGGGGGAGCTGGATCCGGCAGGGCGCAGGCCAGCATGGCGCCCAGGGCATAGATATCGGAGCGGAAATCCAGAGCCTGTTCGGGGGCGCGAAAGGCCGGTGTACCGGCCACGGCGGCGATGCCCCAATCCATGACATAGACTTCGCCGAACGGCCCGACCATCACGTTCTGCGGCTTGAGGTCGCGATGCATGACCCCACGCGTGTGCGCGAACGCGACCGCCTCGCCGATGCGCCGGAACACGCGCAGGCGTTCCGCCAGGGAGGGCCCGCCAGCGAGAAAATGATCCAGGCGAGCTCCGGAGACCAGCTTCATGGCGTACCAGGGACGCCCGTCGGGAAGCAGGCCGGCCTGGTAGACGGGGACGATGGCGGGATGTTCCAGGCGGGCGATGAGCCCGGCTTCGCTCTCGGCGGCGGCATCGAGCACCTTCAGCGCTACGCGCCGGTCGAGTGGGCGGTCGTGCGCGGCGTAAACCACGCCCATGCCGCCGCGGCCGATTTCCTCCAGCAGTTCGTAGGGCGTCCCGGTGAGGTCGGGCAGCGCGGCCACACGCCGCAGGTGCTCCACCACCTGGTCGCTCAGATCCATATGCGGCGCATCTCCTGGCGCAACTCGCGCTCGCCCGGAGTGACGCCCTGCAGCCGTTCGGTGACGAATCCGCGGAGCGTGCGGCGGGCCCATGCCAGGTGATTGGTCACGGCGGTTTCGGCAATGTCATGCCGGGCGCCCAGGGCCGCGTAGGAGGGACGCTCGGCGGCTGCCAGGTCGTACGCCTCGAAGATGGCCAACTGCAATTGTTTGCCTTCGCGCGCGGCGCAGGCCGCCAGATCTTCCAGCGCCAGGGTGAACAATTGCCGGCGCCATTCGCGCTCGAACGCCTCTTCCGGCGAATCGCCGGCCACCTCCTGATCGTCCACCGGTTCGAAACGGATCTCGCCGCCTCGCTTCTGGCAATGGGCGGCGGCATGTTGATTGGCGGNNTGGAGGGGTCGAAGCGCAGAAAGAAATCGCGCTCCAGCGCGGTGGCGAAAAAGCTCTGGGTCAGGTCCTTGGCATCTTCGTTGTCCTTGCGGAACTTCAGGCGAACGAAGCGGTAGACGGGCTTCCAGTAGAGCGCGATGATGCGATCGAGAGCGTCGTTCGGCAGGCTTCCGGAGGCCGCCGCCAGCAGCGATAATTGCGTAGATGGAAACTGCGCGTGAGGTCCGCCAATGGCTGTATCGTCGTGGCTCATGGCGCGTTTGCTCCCGCAGAGCCGCAGGCGTCGATGGTGTACCAGCGAATGCCAGGCGCTCCGTGGCGCAGTTGCACGCAGGCGACGCTGCCGGGCTGTAACGCAGAGTATATGGACGCAGGCACAGAGACGACGCCGGTTTGCTGCACGGGTCGCCAGGGAGTCAACTGCAACTGGTATTCCCTGTACCTGCCGGGGACGATACGCTTGCGGATGACGGTGGCCTGGTGGATGGCCGGCTGGGAGTGGTCCAGGAGCGCGTTGGCTTCCAATTCGGCGCCGCAGCCGTACGGAAGGGTCAATGCCAGAATCCAGCCCCAATCGGAGCCACGCTTGCGCAGACGGGAGTCCGCCGCTGCGGCTGCCGCGAAGAGCAGCAGACCGAGAACCACCGCCGGTGCTATGGCTTCCTGCCATCGCAACATTTTGTGGGCGGGGAAGGCGAGTGCGAACGCGGCCAGACCCGGCACCTGGATCGCCAGCATCAGGCTGGGACGTACGCGGAGCCGGTCGCGGCCCAGACGCACCAGTCCGCGCGAGCGTGCCGTTGCCAGGATTGCCAGCCAGGGAAACACCAGGCACAGCGCCATCAGAAGCGCATACGGGCGCGGATAAAGAAATGCCCAATACGAAAGGATCAGCGCCGCCAGGTTCGCACTCTGGGCCAATTGAATGGCCCGCGCCAGAGTCAGCTTGCGTTCATCGGGAGTGGCGCCATAATCCGGGTTGCCGAGGATCTCTTCGCGGCTCTGGGCCCGCTCGTTAATGTCGAGGTTGGGCAGCTTGACAATCCACACCCAGAAAGCCTCGTCCAACTGGAAGAACTGTTCATCGATGGTGATGTGGCTCTGAAGCGGATCGCGCGGCAGCAGCGAGATTCTCGGGCCAAGCTCGGTCTGCGTGGTTTTCCAGCCTTGCATTTCGGCATGCGCGAATGCCCGGTTGCCGGTGGCGGTGTGGACTTCGATGGAGTCCCGGTGCAGCACGATGCGGCGGCGCAGCAGCACGGCGATGGCGAATGCGGCCAGTGCCACTCCGGTGGCGGCGAGCAAGAGTGCTACCGCGCCATTCGTGAAATAGTACGCTGCAAGCGGACAAGCGATTCCGGCGGCCGCCTGGGCGGCCAGTTTGACCTTCCAGCCAAGAGTCGGCCGGTAGGTCAGCAGGTGCATCGGTTGCGTCTGTTCAACGGACTGCATTGGTGCAACGGTTGCATTGTAGCGTGCTGGAGCTTTGCCGGGAACGTTCCCAATCGCACCATTCCGCCCCGAATCGTGATCTAATCGAGTAAACAAATAAAGACACACGCTGCGGTAGGGCGCTCCCGCTCTGCCCGGCGGAAGGAGATTTCATGGTTCTCAAACTGTTACTGGCAGCCGTTCTGGCTGCCGGGCTGGCGTCCGCGCAGCGCGGCGGAGGCGGTGGCGGCGGGTCCAAGGGCGGTGGCACGAGCGGCGGCGATATGGGAATGCGCCCCCAACGCCAATCCCCGATCGACACGATTGCCGAAAAGCTCAAACTCACCAAGGAGCAGAAGGACGAACTCGGCAAGATCGTCAGTGAGGCACGGGAGAAATCCGCTTCGTTCACTGAGCAGATCCACAACGGACGCAGCAATATGACTCAAATGTTGATCGCCGGCAAGAACAGCGGTGATGATTGGGACAACCTGATGAAGGCCTTCACAGGCGTGCTGGCTCAGCAGGAAGCCGTCGAAACCGAGGCGTATCAGAAGCTGTACGCCACTCTGGACGACAAGCAAAAGCCCAAGGCCGGGCCGGTTTTCGAAGAGCTGATGGCCGGATTGTTTGCGGGCCGTGGTGCGGGCCGGATGGGCGGCAGGCAATAAGGAGATTGCAATGATTAAGAAACTACTATTGACCGGATTGTTGGCTACCACCCTGGTGTTTGCCCAGCGCGGCGGTGGCGGCGGTGGCGGTGGCGGCGGCATGGGCGGCGAAGGCGGCGGTGGCGGAATGGGTGGCATGAGTGGCGGCGGCATGGCCCGCCCGACGCGCATGGACCAGATCAACGACGCGCTCAAGCTGAACAAGGACCAGAAAAAGCTGCTCAAGACCACCCTTGACGATGGTCAGAAAGAAGCTGCCCCGGTGCGCGACCAACTGGCCAAGGGCCGCAAAGCCATCGCCGAAGCGGTGGCCGGCGGCAATCAGGACCAGATCAACGCCGCGGTGAACGCTTATGCCGCTGCCAAAGCGCAGATGGCCACGATCGAGTTGAAGGCCTTTGCCAAGATCTACCCGGCTCTGGAGAAGGACCAGGTGCAGCGGTCGGGAGTCCTGTACAACATGATGGCGGGCATCTTCTCCGGCAAGAACTGGAACGAGTAGCATGTGCCAGGCCCGCATCGTTAACCGGTGCGGGCTTTCCTACCTTCGTCCACTTACAGCAGGTGGCGATACTCGTCCGGGTCGAGTCCAAATTTTTCCATCAGGCGCGGCAGGTCTGCGCGGAGCGTCTCCGGCGTGGAACGCACCCACGCGGCAATCACCGTCTCTACTCCCACCCGGTTCTTGCCGTCCTCTTCCGACATCGCCTCAGCCAATCCGCGCAGGTTCGATTCGGTAGCCTCGCGCACCGGCCGCGGCGTCTCCGCCAGAACAGAATTTACAAAGTCTTCAGCAGCGTCGTTCCAATTCATCCTGGGTCTAGTGTAGGACAGACGATCGTTTTGTGTCGTCTGTTTTCTTCCGGGATGTACAATAGCGTTTGCGCTCCGAAATCCTGTTTCTCCTTCCCTTTTCCATTTCCCTTTGCGTGGCCCAGCAGCAACCTGCGCCGCCGCCGCCCCCTCCGCAGCATGAAACCATCGTCGTCACGGGCACGTTCGAGCCGCTTTCGCTCGACGAAATGGACCGCGCCATCACCCTGCTGCCGGCGCGGAGCATGTACCTCGTGTCGAACACCCTGACCGACCTGCTGCGCCTCGACCCCTCGCTCGATTTGCAGGAGCGCTCTCCGGACGGCGTGCAGACCGACCTTTCCATTCGCGGCGGCAGTTTCGGACAGACCCTGGTGCTGCTCAACGGACTGCGATTGAACGACGCGCAGACAGGCCACCACGATATGGATATCCCCGTCCCCCTGGAAGCAGTGACGCAGGTGGAAGTGCTGCGCGGTTCCGGCTCCAGTATGTACGGTTCCGACGCCACCGCCGGCGTCGTCAACATCATCACCGCGCCTCCCGAGGGCCTGGAACTGCGTCTGCGCACTGCCGTGGGTAACCAGGGTATCAATCAGCAGCGCGTGTCGCTGGCCGATACATTTGGAAAGCTCTCCGGGCAACTCACCTTCTCACGCGATTTCTCTTCGGGCTTCATGCCCGACCGCGACTACCGCAATCTGCAATTCGCCTCTACCACGCACCTGCTCACTCGGTGGGGATCCACGAACCTCACCCTGGCTTACATGGACCACCCTTTCGGCGCCGATCAATTCTACGGCCCCTACCCCTCCTGGGAGAATACCAAGACGTGGTGGGCGGGCGCGCAGCAAGCGCTCGGTAAGAAAACCGCCGTAAGCTTCGCCTACCGCCGCCACAGCGACCTATTCGTGCTCTTCCGTGAGGACCCCGCCATCTACACCAACCATCACCACGACGAGAGCTACCAGGCGGCCGTGCGCCGCACCGAGACTCTGGGCGCCGCCATCCACATCGACTACGGTGTCGAGGCGCTGCACGAATCCATCGTCAGCAACAATCTCGGCACACACGCGCGCAGCCGCGCCGCCGCTTATGGCGCGGTGGACTTCCGCGCCCTCAAGCGTTTCTCACTCTCCCTCTCGGGGCGTGAAGAGGTGTACCGCAATTTCTCCGGTACGTTCAGCCCCACCGTAGCGGGCGGCGTATGGATCTCGCCGGCGCTCAAGTTCCGCGCCTCCGCCAGCCGCGCTTTTCGCATCCCGACCTATACCGATCTGTACTACTCCGACCCCGCCAATCTGGGTAATCCGCACCTGCTTCCCGAGCACGCCTGGACCTACGAGAGCGGACTCGATTGGTCGCCCGCCGCACGCGTGCGCGCCGCCGTCACCGTTTTCGAACGCCGCGAGCGCAATGGCATCGATTACTACCGCTCCTCCGCGGATGGCCTGTGGCAGGCGCTCAACATCGATAACCTGAACTTTACCGGCGTCGAGAGTTCCCTGCGCGTCACCCCCGCCCGCGCGCAGACGCTCGACTTCCGCTACACCTGGCTATTGGGCGTGCAGGACACCATCCCGATCGGCTTCACCAAGTACACGTTCAATTACCCGGTTGACTCCGGGGTGGCGGCATGGCAGGGAGATTTCGGCGGCGTCCTGTGTCGCACACGGATCGGCGTGCTGAACCGCCGCGCGCGCGATCCCTACGCCCTATGGGACGTCTACGCCGGTCTCTCGCGCGGCAAATTGCATCCGTTCCTGCAGATCTCGAATATCACCGCCGAGTCTTACCAGGAGATTCAAGGTGTGCAGATGCCCGGCCGCACCGTCATCGGCGGCGTAGAGTGGGTCCTGGCGAAACACTAGCGGGACTATGTCACA
>OKRF01000496.1:30797-31009 GCA_900290315.1 Candidatus Sulfopaludibacter sp. SbA3
AAGCCGCAAAGCCGCTAAGTAAGTGCGCTAAGAAAGCAGACTTTTCCGCTTTTCTTTGCGGCTTTGCACCTTTGCGGCTTGGCGAGAGAAATCGCTTCCCCAACTTCCCCAGGTCGATCCCGAACTTCTTCAACTCTTCGCTGCCTTCGGGGATGTCGCGCTTTTGCGAGCGGATCTTCTGGCCAGCAGGTCCGTCATCACTTTCAGAATTT
>OKRF01000494.1:0-32438 GCA_900290315.1 Candidatus Sulfopaludibacter sp. SbA3
CGTCCAGCCACCCGCGAGAGGGCTAGATATTTTTTACGCCGAGTTTTGCAAGTCGTTCACAACTCTCAAAAACTTTCTTTCACTCATAACAAACCACTTACACCTGACCCCCGCCTGTAGCTCCAAGTCGGCATGATACACCTTGAATGAGGTGACTATGTTCGCCGAAGCGATCGATCCCACAACGAACACAAAGCGCGACCCTCGCGCTTTTAACGCATACAGACACGGCCTGACAGGCCAAGTCCTCATCATGACGCCAGCCGACGAGCTGGCCTACACCAAACACTGCCAGGAGGTCTTCGCATCCCTTGCCGTGGAAGGCGATATCGAGAAGAAACTCGCCCAATTGATCGCCGACGACCAATGGCGCCTCTTCCGTTCCACCGCCATCGATCTCTCCCGCTTCTCCATCGGCATGGCCGATCCCGACAAAATCCACGCCAACCATCCCGAGATCGACGCCGCTCTGGCGCAGGCCGTCGTCTGGGCCTCCGAAGCCAAAAACCTCAACCTGATGTCCCTCTACGAAGGCCGCATCCACCGGCGCATGGAACGTAACATGAAGATGCTCAAGGAACTGCAAGCCGAGTGCAAGGCCACCCTCGAAAAGGTCGTGGAAGAGGCCACCCTGCTCGCGCAATACGCTGCCAGCCAGGGAGAACCCTACAACATAGAGACGGACTTCCCGCCCGAAGCCCTACCCCCGCAGTTTGGTTTTTCGCTCTCCGAAATCGCTCGCAGGGCCGCCCACAATCGCCGCCTGGCCGACGCCAAAAAGCAGTTCCCGACCGCCAGGCAGCCCTTCCGCAAGGCTGCCTGAGCCATTTTTACCAGTTAACCGTAACCGATCTTTGACAACCCGGTGCACTACTCAAAAAACGACGCGCGAAGCGCATCCATCCCCAATTATCCCCAACCCCAATCCCCCGCCGTTCCTACTCCACCATGAGTGATTTCTTCGGCTCCATGCCTTCGTTGAGCAGGCGGAGTTGGATGGGCAGACCGCCGACGCTCGGGGCGGCCAGGCGGACCAGGCGCTGAAATGCGGCCACCACCTCAGGCCGCTCCCAGACTCCGTCGCCGACCACGAAGGAAATGGCAGTTCCGCCGTCTTTGGATAGCACGATGCTGGCGCCCAGGTCCTGGAGGAACTCCGCCGAGCGGAGAGACTGGCCCAGCGACCTGGCCGAGGCTTCGGTCGCGGAGCCAAAGTAGTAGATGACATCCCGGGTGCCGATGGCTGCTTTGCCCACCACCAGTTCCTTATGCAGAAGCCGCCTGGAATCGATCAGACGAACTTTGATGGGAAACCCGCCCACTGAACTGGCGATGCGCCGTCCGATTTCCTCAAAGCTATAAACCGCATCCGGATGATCCCATCCACCGTCGTTAAGGACGAACGAAACCACCGTACCAGCCGTGCCTTTGGACAACAGGACGGTGGTGCCCCGGTCATTGAAGAAGCCGGTTTTCCGCAGTGCCTCGCCTAATGCGCCGGCATCTGCCTTGGTCGCGGCGTGGTAGTAGTAGACCTCGTCTTTGGATCCAATGATGACGCGAGTGAGCTGCGTCCTGGGCCTGCGCACCAACTGAATGCCACCGGCGATGATGGTTGCCAGAAGCAGGAGAACCAGGCCACAGGTCACAACGGTCCCGGCCAGATTCTTAGTGCGTTCGCGCATGCTAAGGGCTGGGGGCGATGTATCCGCGGCGCCAGGAGACGTGCACCGGCTCCGCGCCAGCACCGGCTCCGCGCCAGCGGGCGGGTGCACCTCCACCTTGACCTTGCGGTAGCGCCCGTCGTTGCTCGGGTTCGTGGAGAAGTAGCCCAGGGTGTACTGATTACGAATTTCCAGGCTGAGTTTCTCCATGGCCGCCGGCAATTCCGCCAGGTTATGCACGGTGATCATCCGCCCGCCGGTTTCTTCCGCCATCCTTTCCAGGCAACGTGCTTTGGTGAACAGGCCGATGGCGTACACACGCACATCGGCCTCGCGCACTAGCGAGAGCGTTTCCGATTCCGAGTAGCGGCTGTTGTTATCTTCGCCATCGGAAAGAACCAGCAGCACCCGGCGTGGGTTGGCCGCCCGCCGCATCCCCGCCGCATCTGGTGCACGCTCAGGAAAACGGCGTCGTACAACGCCGTCCAACCGCGCGGCGCCAGCGATGGCAGGTTGCTGGCAATCTCCGCGGGCTGCCGCGTGAAGGGCGATACCAGGTTGGCCGCGTCGCTGAACCGGACCAGGAAAAACTCATCGTCTGGAACGGCGGCTCCCAGAAATTGCTGGACGGCGGCGCGCGATTCCCGTACGCGGTTCTTCATGCTGCCGCTGGTATCGAAGACGATTCCCGCGGAGACGGGCGCATCGTTCATAGAGAAGGCGGCGATCTGCTGCTCCACGTCGCCTTCGAAGACGCGGAAATTCGCCGGCGCCAGATTCATGACGTTGCGGTCCAGGCCGTCGGTCACGGTGACCGGAATTTGCACCAAACGAGCGTCCACCCGGAAGTTGGAGGGTGGCAGGCCATTGGCCGGCGTCCGCGGATGCGCTGCCAGCGAGACGGTAGTCTGCGCGCCGGCAATCCCCAGCCAGCCGGTAAAAACGAAGAAGGCAACCCGAGATCCTGAGAGGCCCATACTCTTCGCTCAAAAGAGCGTAGGAACAAGTATATGACGTTTCGCCCTGCTCAGTGCGTCCGCCTGGCGCCGGCGGCGGTGCCTTTCAATGCGATGGTGTGAGGTGACCCCGCGGCGTTGTCGGTGATCGTGAGTGTGGCGCTGCGATTGCCCGCGGCGGTGGGGCTAAACGTCACCGAGATGCTGCAGTGCGCGCCGGCGGCTATCGAACCCACGCAGGCATTCGTCTGCGTGAAGTCGCCCTCGTTGACGCCGCTGATGGCAATGCTGACAACGGTGAGCGTGCCGGTTCCGGTGTTCGCCAACGTTAGGGATTGCGCGCTGCTTGCGGTGTGCACCGTCTGGCTTGTAAAGGTCAGCGTGGACGGGTTCAGAGATACCGCCGGAGTGGTTCCACCAGGGGCCGTCACGTTGATCGTCGCATCCGTATTCCAGTAATAGTCGTGAGTCCACCCTCCGTCGAATACGCCGGCATCCACGGAGTAGCTGCCGGGCGCCAGCGTGCTGGAGGGCGTCCAGTTATACGCATAACGCACGCTCTGGCCGGAAGTGAAGTTCTGCGCACTCCAGACCTGCGTAGCCACCGCGGAGCCGGCTGAATTGAAGATCTGCAATTCGAGATTGCCGTTAGTAAGGCCGCCCGCACCGGTCTCGGTCACGACGATCGAGAGGGATGCCGTGGTTCCGGCTGCTAATGTAGATGGACCCGTTGCCGAAGTGTGGAAGACCACCGAAGAACTGACCGTGATGCCGGCGGCCGACGCGTTCCAATTCCACAGTTGCCAGGTGGCGCTGAATACTCCCACCTCGACCGTGTAGGTGCCCGGCAGCGTGGGCGTCAAGGCCACGGAGTAGTTGCGCGACTGGAGCGTGGTGAAGTTCTGGCCCGTATAATTCTGCGTCAGAGCGGCATTCCCGTTGGGATCCAGCACCAGAATCTGGACGTTGCCATTAGTCAGAGTGCCGGACTGGCAGGTCACGGTGGCGGAGATGGTGGTGCTGGTGCCCTGAGCGACCGGATTCGGCGACGCGCTGGCAGAAGAGGAGAAGGTGGGCGAGGCCAGGGGCGTGACTGCCAGTTCCGCGGAGTTAGGACTCGTGCCAGCGGCGTTGGTTCCAGTTACTACGTAGTAATAGGTGTTGCCATTGGTCAGGCCGGTGTCCGTATAAGCGGCCGGAGACGTGTCGGGAACCGATCCCAAGTTCACGTAGGGACCGCCGCTGATCGTCCCGCGCTTCACCGTGTAACTGGTGGCGCCACCGCCGGCCGTCCAGGTCAACGTCACGGTGCCGCTGCCCACGATGGCCGCCAGGCCGGTGGGAGCCGTCGGCGGCGACGCGACATTGCCCGCCGGAATCACGAACAGCGTAATGCTCTGCGAAGGGACGGTGGCCGAGATCGCATTGTTGGTCACTGCCAGGTTGCCCAGTTGCGTGATGGCCGTCTGGGTGGCGGACGCAATTTGCCATGCCTGCGCCGTCCCGGTGGTCCCGAAGTTCGCCAGGCTGATAGTCACCGGCGTGCTGCCGTGCTGCTTGTTGACCACTACCACGGTGAGGGCGCCATCGGTGGAGCGCACGGCGGCGAATGAAGACAGGTTGTCCGGGTTCGCCACCGCGGCAGACACGCTGGTGTCCCCGAAGGTCGAGAGCTTGCCGTCGTAGTTCCGGTAGATTTCGAGGGCCAGATAGGTGGGCGAGGGGTTGGCCGGCACGGTCCAGCGAGTCGCCAGGTCCAGTCCCTCTCTTCCGAAGATCCCCAGCACGTCTGCCTGTGTGGTAGCGCCGTTCAGGTTGGCCTCGTCACCCCAGTTGTACTCGGTGATGGCCGTCTGCAATCCGGGATAGTACTGATTGACCCACCCTTTTAGAGTGGGAATTAGGTTGGCGATGCCTCCGTTGATACCCACCTGGTTAAACCAGGACGGGTCGACATACGCGGGATCCCAAAGCGCGCGGGTGGACTGGTTGCGGATGGCTTGTCCAGCCAGGGAATCGTCGTTGCTGTTGGACAGCTCCATGGGGTAGTAGTGCATGCTGAGCACGTTGAGAAGCTGCTTGCCGGTGCTCTGTTGATACGCGTAAAGCTGCTGCAGCAGCCAGGGGTAGTAGTAAGTGTGGTTGTGGGTGTTGTAATCGGACCCCGCCGCGCTGATGCCGTTCTGCTGGTCGAGGCTGCTCACGAAGAGCGCCCACCAGCTCCACTCTTCCGGGCCAACGATGATCGCATTCGGGTCCAGAGCGCGCACCGCGCTGGCATACGTCACTAAGTCGTTGTACAGTTCGCTGTAAGTAACCGGGGCTGGATGAATGTCGCGGTGAGTGGAATTCCAGAGCGAGGGCTCGTTGTCCATGATGTAGTATTTGAGCCCGCCGCCGGCTGCGGGTCCCCAGGTGTTGATCAGGTGCTGAATCCAGGCCTGCTGAACGGAGACGGAGTTGGGTGTGTTGGCGTCGAGTGGATTGTTACCAGTAATGGGCTTCCCGGTGGCCGCGCTGACTCCGTTGCCGGCGTCCGGCTGGTAGGGATCGGAGCCGGTCTGAGCGCCATACCTGGCAATGGAGTAGGACCACAACATGGCGCCTCCCGGCCCCAGCTTGGCCAGGTAGTTGATCATGGGGATGGTCAGCAGTGGCTGGGCGCCCACACCAGCAGTGCGCGTCTGCGAAATGAAGGTATCGCCATCGTAACCCGGTGTCTGCGGCGGATCGAGAATGCTCTCGAAGAACCAGTCACTGGCGTGATTGGCGGCGTTGATCTGCCAGTTGTAAGTACTCGTACCATTGCCGCCGCTGCGGTTCAAAGTGAAATTGGTTGCGGCCAGGTCGCTTTTGGAGCCGAAAGCGAAGCCATAAATGTTGGGGTTGATCGCGTGCCGGCTGGCGTTTGCATCCACGCTTACGGAAGTTGGCGCGTTTTGGGCCAATACGGATGCGGCGCAGAGGAAAAGCAGCAGGCATGCCCGCCGCGAGCAAATCCAGTTCCATGACATAGCAGGCTCCGCCACTATTGTGAACCACATCCTCGACGGACGTGCCGGAAAACTTTCATGGACAGTACTACGCCATTGGGTTACAGTGTGCTGTTGCCGGGAGTGAACAGGGGCGCGCTTTCGGCGTGCCAATGCGGCATAATAGGACCGATCCCGAATTTAGGAGTGTGTATGGCGCAATCGTTCGATCGCAGAGATTTTCTGAAGACCGTGGGAGCCACGGGTCTGACGCTGGAGGCGGCGAAGTCCGCACTGGCATCCAAGAGTGATACCAAGGGCGCGACCGGTCGCGTGATCGGCGCCAACGACAAGATCAACATTGGTGTGATCGGTTGCGGCGGCCGCGGCATGGATGTGGCCCGCACGTTCTCTGAAGTGGGAACGGCGGATAATAGCTGCCAGATTGTGGCGGTCTGCGACGTTTACGAAAAGCGCAAGCGACTGGCGGCGGAACGCTACAAAGCCAAGGGGTACACGGATTATCGCGAACTGCTGCAGCAGCAGGATATCGACGCGGTCTACATCGCCACGCCGGACCACTGGCACGCCAAGAATGCCATCGACGCCATGGATCACGGCAAGGATGTGTACCTGGAAAAGCCCATGGTGCACACCAACGAAGAAGCGCGGCAGCTTGTAGCCACCGTGAAAGAGACCAAGCGGGTGCTGCAGGTGGGCTCGCAGACTACCTCCGCGGACATCTGGGCCAAGGCCAAGAAGGCCATTGCCGATGGCGCCATCGGACAGATGCTGATGAGCCAGGGCTCCTACCATCGCAACTCCACGGAGGGCGAATGGAACTGGCCCATCGAGCCCAATGCGGGCCCGGACGGCAAGGGCGACGACCACATCGATTGGGACCTCTGGCTGGGATCGCAGTATAAACTCGCCCCCAAGCGGGCGTTCGATGCCGACCGCTTCTTCCGTTTCCGCAAGTATTGGGACTACTCGCTGGGTATTGCCAGCGACCTGTTCTACCACGTGATCGCGCCGCTGAATATCTGCTGGGACGAACCGCAATTCCCGGTCAAGGTGATGGCCACGGGCGGCATTTACGTTTTCAAGGAGAAGCGCGAGGTGCCGGATACGTTCCACCTGATGGCTGAATATGCCAAGGGCCACTCGCTGGTGCTGAGTTCGTCGATGGCCAACGATACGCACATCCCCGGGCTGATTCGCGGCCACGAGGGCAGCATCATCATGGTGGAACACGGGCAGTTTGAGNNGCCTCCAAGTTCGGGGTGAAGGACTTCCAGATCACGGTGGAACAGACCAACATGCAGACGGCCCACGTGAAGAACTTCCTGCAATGCGTGCGGACGCGCGAAAAACCGCGCCTGGATGTGGAGACTGGAGCCAAAGCGGTGGTGGTGATCAATCTGGCGGCGGAATCCTACCGCGAAGGCAAAGTCATGTACTGGGACGAGAAGCGCTGGAAGGCGTCGGACAAGCCAGTGAAGGCCTGAACCGTCCTTCACCGGACAGCGGATTCCCAGTAGCGGACACGGCGCGCGCGTAAGCCTCTGCAAAAGCGCGCGCCCCGCTCGGAACGTGGCGTGCATTGCCCGGCGAGGGAGGTTCTATGCCCAAGAAGGAACGCTTGCACGAAACCGTGACCACGATGCCCACGCTGGAGTATCTGGCCCAGCGCATTCAGGATGGCTGGAAGCTGACCGGTCTGGAATGGGAGCGGGAGACCACCTCCGATGACCGCCCGGCCGGTCCGCGAAAGGATTGGATCGAGGAGATTCCATATGGCCTCCGCGTGTCTGACGATTGCACCCGCCTGGTGGAGTGCGCGCCCGAGAAAGAAATCATCGTTCTGGCGCTGGACATGATTGTGGAAGACTGCCCTCTTTCGCGCGTGGCTGAGGAATTGAACCTGCGCGGCTATCAGACCCGGGAGGGCAACTCATGGACTCCCACCGCGCTGTTCAATCTGCTGCCGCGCATGATTCAGATGGGGCCGCGCCTGTTCACCAGCCAGGAATGGATTGCGCGCCGCAAGCGGCTTCCCAAAGTGGGGCAATAAATTACTGTCAACGCCAAATAGAAATGTCCTCTTCTCTGCCAAATAGAAATGTCCTCTTTTGAGGGTAGGATCTGAGGGCTGGGGTTAAAGTGGATTCGATGTTCCGGGGGAGTCGCGCTCCCTGGGGCAGATCCGAAGACCGCTGCGACGGGGCTGGCTCCGAAACAGAGGGCACCGGGTACTTGCGGTGGTCCAGGCGCGAACTCCTGCCGGCAGATCGAACAAATCGCCAACAGCGCTCCTCAAAAACATCATAAATCGCCACGATGTTCGGGTGCTCCAGGATGGCGGCAGCGCGGGCATCCCGAAGCAGCCTTGGCACCAGAGAATCTCGTCCTGGGAGGTCGTCCACATTCAGGTCAAGTGTCTTGAACGCCACGTGGCGGTTCAGAATCGGGCCGGCTGCCCTACTCAGTGGCGGCGGATCGAGATGTTTGTATCACGATGGCGGATTGTCGAAGTACGTTCCGCTCGTGCCGGAATTCAAGCATCTCTCCGGGATCTTTTCCTTCCGCGAGGAAAATGTCGATCGGTCCAAAGAATGTCTCCAGTTCCGTCGGGCGGCATGTCGGAAGATAAACCCGCAAGACTCGTGGATCGTAGTATCGGAAAATTAACGGAGTCCCTGCTTCGCTGCGCACCCGCAGAAACTGCCGGAGGTGTCGCCTCAGCTGCTTGAATCCGGTCTCTGTGCGCAAAAACAAGCTCCAACTGTTCCCCCATCCGTCTTCGAGGAGGAATCTGGTGAATCGATCCTCTCGCGCTAACTCCACTAGGTACGGGGCCGTCATCCGCAACTGCCACGGCAGATTGCCGGTGTAGAGACATTCCTTGGGTTGATACGTGCGGTCCACCGCGCCGAAGATCCGCTCGTCACATGCACTGTCTACAATGGCGAACACGCCGGTGCGCGTCGTCAGTCCGGGCGGCCAGAGCATATCGAGAACTCTCTTATACAATTCTTCAGGCATTCTCTCTACCGTCCGGTCAGCGCTGCTTTCGCGCATTCTTCACAAAATGGAACCCCTAACCGCGCCGCCTCTTTTCGTGCGTCTGCGATGGCAAGGAAATCTACATCATCCGGGAATAAGCTGGGTTCCGACATGGACGACGATGTCGATTCTGTCGGATCCCGCCTCTCCGCGAATTCTGCGGCCGCTTCGCCCCGAGGGATTGGCCTACTCGCAGGTCGTCTCGCTCTCCAGACGCCGAGGGCCAGACGCCCGGCGATCTGCTTCAAGAGTTGAGAGTCGTCGTAACGCCACGACCGGTCGAAGAGGCCCCTCAGCTTCGCGAAGAGAACGACATCGCCCCGAAAACGGTTTAACCACTGCAGGGCGAGCGCCTGGTCTCCTTGGAATTCCACGTATTCGGCACTCGGTTGGTCCGTCGAGTCGCAAAGGTACCATTCGCTTCGGTCCAAGGGAACACGCATTTCAAATTATGATACTCCTTTCGACGGCCTTGGTCTCGCGGAATACCGCTGAGGGCTCGTGAAATCTGGCTCACAGTCTCGCCGGCGTGATAGCGCCACAGGATCTGCGCGCGCTGAACCTCGCGGAAAGCAGCGGTTTTCGGTTGGCGAAGTTGATCAGGGCGGTTCTTCTCCTCATCGGCAAAAACGAGCCTCGGACGTCTGGATGCTCGTGCTATGGCCCTCCATAGCATCAAACAGGCTCATGTGGATATGTTTACTGAAACGCTATACTTGTTAGTGAAGATGTATCCGTTATTGGGCCTGGCGCTGATGGGCGCGCCAGGCCGCACCCTGGATCCGCGCCCGGTCCCCGCCGTGGTAAAATCCCATCGATGCTGGTGATACGACAGAGCCAGATGCAGTGCTTTGACGTGGAATCGCGGGTGCGATTCGAGCAGAAGCTTGTCCAGCATTTTCTCAAAACCTATCCGCGTGAATGCCGCCAGGCGGGAGGAGCGGGCCAGATTGGCGCGCTGGTTGCCGCCGCCATCGAACGTGCTACCGGGCTCGGATTCACGGATCAGGCTCAGGTTTCCCTGTTCGTTGCGATGAGTTTCATCCTCGGCTGCGATTTCGATCGCGACCCGCAGATTCCGTGGGCCGGGCAGATCCTGCGGAACCCTGCGATCCGCAATCTCGCATTACGAATTAACGCCGTCTACGACCGGATGCTCGAATACCTGGAGGAAACCGCGGGACAGCGATGCGAACTCGTGGTGCGAGCGATGATCCGGCTGCGGGATTGGGACATTTCGACCTCCCCGCCGGCCGGCCCCGATTGGGGGTCCAACATCCTGGACGTGTTCGGAAAACTCTATCCGCAAAAACTCGACTACCAGGGAGCGCAAGCCAACCGCAACCTGATCGAGGAGAGCCTGGGCAAGTGTGAGATTCTTTACCGATTCCATTCTCCCGAGGGGAAGGCTCTTTTTTCCATCCTGATGTTCATGCTGGGCTGCGGTTTCGACCACGACCCTCTCCATCCCTGGGCTGCGCGTGCATTGGCGGACAATCGGAAATCCGATGAGCCCGATCGAGTCGAAGCCCTCTACCGGGCTGCACGTATACACCTGGAGGAATCGTTAACCAACGATTAAACCGTCAAGATGAGCTCGAAGAACAAGGAAAAAGCGGAAGCGACTCGCGATGACCTCGGCAGTGGGGGCAGTAAAGATGTCGGCACCAGCGTTCAGAAGTGCGATAAAACGAAACACTGGATTCGGATCGTCGTAACCGACGCAGATGGCAAGCCCGGCCGTGACGTCAAGCCAACTCTGCAAGCGGACGGGTCCACCATTTCCGTCACCCTCGACAAGAAAGGAAAGTACGACACCAAGAAGGTGCTGGACAGCGCCGCCGATGCCAAAATCACGTTTCCCGATCTCTTCAATTGCGACTGGTGGCCCGATGGCGGCACGGAACCGGCGCCTCAAGGCGAGAAGGATCTACCGCCGGTTGCCGACGGCGATTGTGCGGTTCGAATGGCGGCGGCGGCCGGCTATCGCAGCTACCACGACATCTGGGACGCGGCCGAAAACACGGCCATCAAGAAGGACCGCCCGGTCGCCAACTCGCTGCTGAAAGATGATGCTTTCAAGGGTCCGGAGAAGAAAGACAAGTCCGTGACAAAAGCTGTGGACAAGGAATGGAAGTTCATTGTCCGCGCGCTGAAGAAGCCGAAGTTGCGGGTGGTGATTGTCGATAAGGACCTGAAGCCTTGGGAGGGGGTCGCGTGGGCCATCACGGGAATCGATACCAAAAAGGGCAAAACGGGGGCCACCGGTTTGTTTGAGGTGGCGGAAATCGATCCGAGTGCGACGGCTGGGGCGCTGATGCTCACCCCGCCACCGCCGGAAAAGCAGAAAAAGAAGAAGGCGAAGGCCGCGAAGCTGCCGGATCCCCCACCGTACCCGTTGCCCATCAACCCCGACGACTTTGAAGAAGACGCTCCCACGGTTACTCCGCTCGCCACCAAGATCGATTTCGACCTCAAGATTGGAAGCCTGCCTGCCCACAAGGACAAGACCGGAACGCTGGCGCGCATGCACAATTTGGCGTACCTTGAGGGTGTGACTGCGAGCGACGACGACGTCAAGCGATGTGTGGTGGCTTACCAAAAAGAGATCCTCAAGCAAAAAAACTTGTCCGGCGCCGTGGCGGATATCAAGGAAGACATCGAAACGCGTTATACAAAACCATGAATCTCCGGCAGGGTACTGAAAGATACAACAAATGGCTGACCGCAGTGAACTCAGATAAACGCAGATTCAAAACAGAGCACTTATCGGAGTTGATCCGTGTTCATCTGCGGCTAATGATCTCTTTTCCGCAGCCTGCCAGCGCGAGTCATAACGAATGAGCCGCCCCGCATACATCGCCCGCACCGCGTACGACCTCGATCATGTGAATCGGATCGTTGTGCCATCATTCGCCCTGGTGGACTTCCGCCTCGGCATCGGAGACAAGACGAGTGTGTTCTATCTGCCTGATGACGCTCCTCCTCCGAAGGGCGAGGAGAAGGGAACGGACGATTTTCATTTCATTCCCGAGAAGGAGACCATCGAGATCCGCTACCAGATCGATGACCGGGCGGCCCTGGTGACGGGAGCCAAGCTGGAACTCTTTACCCGCTTCAAGAAGGACGCGCTGTGGACCCTGGACTTCGACAAACTCGGGGTGGACTGGTGGAGCCATGGCAAGCATGTCGTCAAGTGGGACGGGCGCATCGTCACACCCACGGCCGAACAGAAAGGAACGGAAAAGGACGGCGGATTCGAACACGACCTGACCTCGATTGCCCTCGATAAGAGCATCACGCATTTTCCCGACGGCTCCACCACGCTTGAATTTCCGCCCTACAAGTTCCGGCTTACGCTGGTCAGCAAGGACTCTGCAGCCTTTGGCAATCCTGTCTGGGGATGGACTTATTGGCAGATTCTCCTGAGCAGCCTGGAACTGGACTTGGGCCCGGAAGAAGCCATCCCGGCCGGCGCGGTTGGAGATGACGAGCACGAGCGCAACAAGAAAGTCAGGGCCAAGCTGGAAACAGACGGCAAAGTGCCGGCTGACGGCTCCACTCGCAAAGTGATGCTGATCAGCAATGTCTTCAAGACAGACGGCGCCGAGATGGGAACCAATAAGCCTTTCACCGAGTACCAGACTATGTGGGCGGACGGGGCGCAGATCCCTATCATCGCGAAGATCCGCTTGAAGAATTCTTCCGATGCCGAGGTGAAGCTCGACGAAAGCGATAAAGGCGCCGTGGCTCTCGGAAACGTGAAGTTCCTCTGGGATTGGCAGGATCCGGACGAAGACACCGCCACTCAGATCTCGGGGCACGCCAAGGCGAAAAAGTTTGTCGACCAAGCGATCAAATACAAGAAAGACGCTACCGGCGAGAGCCCCAAGGGAGATAATTGCCACAAAGACAGGGGCGGCAAGCGAGGTGTAGGCTCGGTAGTCATTTTTCCGGCTCAAGCCGGCTACGATGCCAAAGACTCTCTTGACGCAGGCAAGTTTCCCTTCGAAGTAAAGAAAGCCAAGGAACGCCAGTGGGCCGCTCTCAGCAAGTGCTGGACGAGCGGCGCCATGAAGGGGAAGACCGGCGTGGTTTTTCAACCCTCGCGCATGGCCGGCGACGATTACGTCGTGACGGTGTATCTTGCGAACGAACTCACTAAGAAGGACGAATTGCGGTTCGACGTCAAAGACGAAAAGCTGAAAGCCGTCGATACTATCAAGAAGAAAAGCGGCAAGTTCCAGATCTGGCGCGAACTCCATTTAGCAAAGTATGTACGCAAGAAGAACTCGATAGCGGACTTCGTGGCAGCCAGTTTGGGTGCCATCCAGGCCAACTACCAGCACGCATACATCCAGATGGAGGACAAGACCGTCAAGTCGGAACTGCCCACGGCCGGCTACAATGCCCTTGCCACGAACCGCATTGGCGAGGTTGGCAACGGCGTGGTTACTCGTGCCGTGGACGGCGGGGCCGACCACTCCTCAACGGCCTCCGCGTTTCTGGTTCGCGACTTTAACGCTTTTCGCGCCCAGGTTCGAGCAGACTTCGTCACCACCAATCCGACAGCTCTGGCGCCGGCGATCGACAATGCCGTTACCAACTGGATGCAAACCAACCAAGTGCAGACCGCCGGCGACTACTCCTACACGCTCGACGGTCTTCTAAAAATGGCGGCAAAAAAGTTAGCCGACGATGTGAACGTGATCAATGGCGCGGCCGATGGGATTACGATTATCCACTTTGACTATCCATGCAGCAACCGCGCCGCTGTGGACGGAGGAGGCATTCTCGGGTCCGCTATCGACGTCGCCGGAGCCACCCGGAACAAGTGCTGCTTCGTGCTGTTCGCGTCCGCAGTCGATACCTTCGTCCACGAGATCGGCCACCACCTGTTCCTCGCCCACTTCGGTCCGAAACCGGACAATTATGATGCCGTGTACCACGATCAGACAGACCTGGCCTGCATCATGACCTACAATCGTCCGCGCCCTACTTTCTGCGGATTCTGCCTGCTGCGCATGCGCGGTTGGGACGGTTCGCAACTGAACGCGAATGGATCGCGGAATTCGAGTTGATCGCGATGTCGACGTATCTCATCTTTTCGCTGCTATGGGGCCTCAATATGATCGTCTACGAAGTTGAACCCGTTCAAACGGACTACCTGTTGCAGGAAAACATCAAACTCAACCTGAAGATTCACAATCGGGGCTCGCAACCGGTGGTGGTGCCCGATCCCAGCCGGGCGGCCAACAGCCAGCCGGTTTACGGACTTGCTGGTCCCGGGTTTCCGGAGCCATTGATGTTCAGCAATTTCACTCGCCACGATCACGGTCAGCCTCCCCCGCCGCTGCAATTGACCACCATTGCACCGGGTGAGACATGGAATGGTGAATCGCGGCTCAACCGGCTGGTTACCATCGATACGCCAGGCGATTACCGGATCGCATCAATGTTGGCATGGCAGGAGATACGAGTGCGCGCACAAGACCAGAGACCAGAGTTTCCGGGTGAACCGGCCGCACCCGGTGTCATTGCACATAGGCCAAGGTCAGCGTCCCTTCAATCACGCCCAGGGCCAGATCGTATTCCTGCAGCGGGAGACCGCGTCAACGGGAGTCTACTCCATCCAGTTCGATGAGAGTGATCCCGCCAACAGCGAGATCGAGTTGCGTCCCACATTGCGCCGCGCCACCGCGGGAGCACACGCAACCGATGTGCTGAGCCCGTGGACGAACACGCAACTCTTCCACGACCTGCTGCAGTGGATCGTCTGGCGGGAAGGCCGCAGCCTGAAGGCACTTAGCAGCGCGGAGACCTCGCCGACATCCTTCGAGTTTCCAGTCGAGCCCGACTTCCTGGTGCGTCCGCCATTGCAGCCCGCGGGAGGCCCCGTGGAGGTTCTGGCCGTCAAGGGCAGCTCTCTGTCGATGGTGTCTATCGCGCCCCATTTGGAATCCAAGCCCGCATTCGCCTGGCGTGCCGAGTTGCCGGCACCTCCGTTCATAATCACCGCAGCGCTTGGGCCGGTAGCGGGAGGCAGCACGCGGCACATCGTGTTCGCCGTCCGCCATGGGGACAGCACCAGTCTCTTTCACGCGTTGTACACCGCCTCCGGACTGGGGCCGATGGAAAGCGTCCCGCTGCCGGACGGACACTTGCTTGAGAAAGTCCCATTGACGGTGGCGGTAACCGAAGATGGCGTGGTGCACGCCGCCGCCATCCAAACCAGTGATGGCGGCAAGGTCCTCTCTCTGGTTGAGGTGCAGTTTGGCATGGGAAAGCCGCCGCAGGTTGCCGCACGTCCATTGCCTCTGCTGGAGAAGCCGCCGGTGGAGGGAACCGTCCTGTACGTGATGGTGAAGGGGGCGATCTCCCGGCGCGAGGTCGTGCTGTCGTCGGACGGAGACTTGTGGAACCTGGCCAGTTCCGGCCAGTTCACGAAGATCGCTCCACGGAGGGCGTTCGTATCGCCCGTGTGTGTCGTTGCCGGTTTGGAGCTGAGTTACTTGCTCTACCAGGACGCCAACGGCGCGTTTCAGTTCGTGCCGCTGAACCGTTAGGTTAGCGTTGTCGTGGTCCATCGCCAAATTCATCGAAGCAACAGAGATGGAGGACGCGGAGAAGCGCCCTTCCATGGACCTCCCAATAGTAGGTCTGGCCGGGCGAAAGGGCTGATGTCGAATACGTCGTGCTGGTTGGCGTGTCGTTGATCACGCAACCGGCGCAAGCACTCCCGCCTCCGCCAGTTCCTGGCAACACCGAATGGGAACGTTTTGACAACGCCGTAGGGATGCTCCTGAGCGCCCCGAAACAGGCACTCGTCAAGCAAGAGAAGAAGTTGAAGCGAAGGCGGGAGAAGGGCGGACCGGACAGAAATCTGCCTGACGGCTCGGCCCGTCACGCCGATTCCATTCTATCTGGAGTGGCGTGGTTAGCCAAGTAATTGATTGCCCAAAGTGGGGTAGGTTTTCAGGGCACGCAGGCGCGGACGACTGCGGGCTTCAGCGCCTGACCAGCGCTGCCGCGGCGAATCGCCACGATCTGGCTCATGACGCTCAGGGCAATCTCCTCCGGCGTGGCGGCGCCGATGTCCAGGCCGGCCGGCGCCCAGACTCGTTCCAGGAGTTCAGGATCCATTCCGTCCGCGGCCAGATCGTCAATCACTAAATTCGCGCGGTGATGGCTGGAGACCAGCGCGATATAGGCGGCGCCGGTCGAGAGCACGCGGCGCAGCCAGAGTTGGTCGCCCCGATGCTGCGTGGCGATGACCACGTAGGTGCCCGGCCCGACCGGAACGGAGCTCAAATCGTAGTCGTCGGTGACCAGGCGGTCCACTTCGGGAAATTTCGCTCGTTCCGCGCCGGGATCGCTCACAGTGACGTGGAAGTTCATCAGGGTGCCGAGCCTGGCGAGCACTTCGGCAATGCGGCCGTGGCCCAGGATGACGAGGTCCGGCTGCGGCAGCACCGGTTCAATATACACATCCATGATTCCTCCACAAGGCATTCCGATGCCCATCAGTTCGTCCATCATATCGAGCGTCAGGATACGCGGGGCGCCGGCAGCGATGCATTCGATGGCGGCGCCCCGCACGGCGCTTTCCGCGCAGCCTCCGCCGACCCATCCATCCAGGAGCTTCCCCCGCGAATCGATAATGGCGGAGGAGCCCGATTTAGCCGACGATGACCCTTCCACTCGAATGACTGTAGCGATGGCGAACGGCTCCCTTTCGGAAGCCAATCGGGCAGCGAGTTTCACGGCGCTCAGGTGCATAGCTGGCGAGTTATTTCTTCAGTCGGCCGCGGGCGATGGGCTTGCGCGGCAAACTATAGTCCGTGGCCCATGTGCCCTGGAGTTCCATGCCATGGACCGTGGCGAAATTCTGGAGCGCGATCGCGACCTGGAACGAGAAGTCCGTCGAGTACGTCCGCGGATCCATCGAGGTGGCGCAGCGAAGGTTCTGGAACCATTTCATCCACTCGTCGGTGCCGCCTTGCGCGGGAGGCTTGGGTCCGCCATCGGGGACCGCTCCCACAGGCACCAGGGAAGTGACGGCCGGGTACTGCGCCGCGATGTGGCAGGAAAGGCACGAGGTGGTGTTCAGATCGGCCGGTCCGTTGAGCCGGCCATTCCACCCCAGGTGCTGCGGTGGAAGCTGTGCATCGTCGAAGATCACGGTTTGGGTCAGCTTGGGATTGACCTTGGTCTTAGTCGGCGGAAAGGGATCGGTAGTGTTGGTGCGGTCGTCCGGATCGTTGCCCCACATCAGGCCGAGGGGCACCAGGTTCATGAACTTGTTCGGCTGGTTGAGCTGCCCGTTGTAGACGAAGGTGCCGAAGACCCAACCAGTGAGGCCCGGCGCATCGGCCCGTGGATCGCGCACCGCCAGATCCATCTGCAGCAGGTTCACCGGCGTGACCACGCGCGTGCTGGAGGTCCAGAAATTTTGCGTGATGTACGCTTTCCACTGCAGCGGATTGACCAGGAACGGAATTTTGTCGGTACCTTGAGGCGCATCGGTAAACAGTAACTTCGCGAAGACGGTGCCCTTGGGGAATCCGCCGCCGTAGCGTGCGTCGGTGGCGCGCGGATCGGGGTGCTCGGGGTCGGCCCACATTTTCCCCATGGTGTAGCCGGCGAACTCATTCACTAGCGTGACGGCGTATACCGAATAATTCCCGTCTTTGCCTTTCTGGCCAGGAGCCAGTTGCAGCGGCGTAATCGGCGCTTCCTTGATGAGGCCGCGGAATCCCTCGGTCCCTCCGTTGGGCGGATAGGCATTGGGTCCCGTCGTGGTGGGGTGCAGCCAGGGGATGTGATACCACTGCCGGACGGTGTTTTTGAAGGGGTCCCAGTCGGGCAGATTGCCTTCGAAGGCGTAGTCCCGGACAGCCAGCAAGTAGGCGCGCGGGTCCTTGCGGAAATCGATTCGATCGATGAACTCGGGCAGGTGCGCCGGCAGATCGTGAGGGAAGTCGGCCTTCAGGCGGAAGACGGGCTGGTCGGAATATTTCTCGGAATACTCGGCGGGCGTCACCATGAAGCCGAAATCCGGAAAACCCGATCCTTTGAACTTGCGCGCGGAGAGCGCCTCCGCCGAGACGGCCATGGTCTGCTGTGCGGCAGCGTGGAATGCGACTCCGGCAGACAAGGCAGCCAGCGCCAACAGCACCATCCAGCGCGCCCCTCGATTGCGGGTGAAACTCTTCATCGGTACTCCTTCCGCCGGATGGCGTTTAGCTCAAATCGGCAATAGATACTTCACAGGCGCGGCGCACTTCCTGCACGGTGGCCGGAGCATCCAGCCGGAAAAGTCCGGAGAGGCCGCGTTCCAGCCGCGAGGCCCGGATGGCGGCCTTGATGGCGAAGAAGACGGTGTTGGCCAGAACCAGCGGGGGCTCGCCGACTTCCTTCGCCGAGAAAATGTCGTTCGGATCCGGAGGAATGTCCCGCACGCTGAGCAGATTCCGCGGGAACAAGTGAACATTCAGGCTCAACGGAATGGTGGACACAGCCGGCGGCTTGTAGCGCCAGGTATTGTCCGTGTTGAGGCGGCCTTTCTCGGGGCCGTCTTCCTCAAATACCAGCTTCTCGGTGAGCAGATAGCCGATCCCCTGGACGAACGCGCCTTCCACCTGTCCGATGTCGATGGCCGGATTCATGCTCCAACCCATGTCGTACATCACATCGGAGCTGAGGATCTTCGTTTCGCCGGTCAGGATGTCGACCTCGACCACGGAGAGCGCGGCCGAGTACGTGAAGCCGACGAATGAATCGACTCCGCCGCCCAGCACCGCCGTGGTATCGCGCTGAATCCCCGGAAGATTCGGCTGCTCGTCCTGCGGCTTGAAAGTCATGCAGGGTACCTGCGCCTCGCCGCCATGAATCTTGGAAGTGAACGTGGCCAGCAGGCTAACGCGCTTCTGATAGGCCATCTGCACCAGGTTCTGCCAGATCAGCGGGCCGGGGACTTTGGGTTGGGCGGCCCATCCCTGCTCGCCGTAATTCCAGAAGTCGATGCCATTCGATTTGCACCAATCGGCGCCGTTATCCTCCAGCATCTGGTAGCCGAATGCCATCAGGCGCGCGCGCAGATCCTGGCAGGTCTGGCGGACCACTTCGCAATTGTAGGGCGTCCCCGTGGAAGCGCCCGTGCTGGTGGGCGCCGGAGTGATGCTGGTGATGGGGCCGGCCACGTAGATCATTTCCATGGGCACGTTCAGCACATACGAGGCGACCTGCTGCACCTGCGTGATGAGGCCCTGGCCGATCTCGACGCCCCCCTGGTGCACGGTGACGGTGCCATCGCCCTGGTTGATCGCCACCATCGCGCCAGCCTGTTCCAGCATTACCAGGTTGTAGCCGGAGCCGTACTTCACCGGAATCATGGCCAGGCCGCGCTTGCGCCACTTGTTGTTGCGGTTGTATTCATCTACGGCGGCGCGCTTTTCGGCGTAGTGTGCGACATCCTTCAGGTAATCCCAAACCTGGCGGATGTAGCAGTATGTGAGGGCTTGGCCGAAGGGAGTCACGTCGCCGCGGCGGTACAGGTTCTTCTCGCGGACCTCCTCAGGTAGCATGCCGGCGGCGAAGGCGGCGTCATCGACCGCGTTTTCCACGATGTTCTTTCCCTGCACGTCGCCGAAGGAGCGGAACGCGGTGTTGGGCGCCGTGTTGGTGCGGCAGACGTCGATCTGGCTCTGGAAATTCTCGACCAGGTAGGCGTTGTCCGTGCGCAACTGAATGCAGTTGGACACGATGTAAGAGCAATCGTAGAACGCGCCGCCGTCACCCCACAGCTTGACCTGGAATCCGCGCATGATGCCCTTGTCTTCGGGCCGCTCTGCACCCAGGTCGAGCGCGATCTGATACTGGCCATAGTAAGCGTGGCGCTTGCCCACCATCAGGGTATCTTCCTCGCGAGGCATGGCGAGGCGCACCATGGCGAGGCGCACCGGCAGTTTAGTGGCATGCGCCGCGACCGCCGTTGGCCCAGTAATGAAGCGCGCGGGCTCGGTCTTGCCGCCGAATCCTCCGCCCACGGAGCAGATCTGCACCTCCACCTGGTTGTACTGAACACCCAGAGCCATCGCGGCGGTCTGGTGCATTTCCATGGGACTCTGGCTGGAAGGGTGAATGATGATGCGGCGCTCGTCCACCGGCTCAGCGAGGCACGCCTGCGTTTCCATGTAGAAGTGGGCCTGGCCGCCGTTGCTCTGAGCATGCTCCACGACCAGACACTGCAAGCCGCCCACGCTGGTCTTGCGAACCACTGGCGCGCGGTCAAGGGGTGGCTTCTCACGAGTCCACTCGAATTCGCTGCCGGGGCGGGTGATCTTCCAGATGTGGGAGACGAAACTGGCGCTGGCGGGAGCATCGGGAAAGATGCTGCCTGCCTCGATGGCTTTCTCGATGCCGATGATCGGCTCGTTAAACGGCTCGGGCCAGTCCACGGGTGTATACGCGACACACTCGGCGGTGACATAGTCGGCGATGCGAATGGCTTCCTGCTCCGTTTGCGCCAGCACCAGCGCGATGGATTGGCCCACGTAGTTCACCATCGATACGGCAAACAGCGGCTGGTCCATCGCCATGCCCTGGTAGTTGACGCCGCCATCCTTGATATTCGCGGACGTGATGAGGTCTGCGAAGCTGGTAAAACGCTGGCTCAGGTGGGCGCGCAGTTGCGTGGGAGTCACGCTGTCTGAATTTCCGGGAATCACGAACTGGTAGTTCGCCAGCGCGCGGCGGCTCTGCACAAATGCCGCGTTGAGCGTGAGGGGCGGAGCAGGCAATTCCTGGGTGTAGTGAATCTGCCCCGAGGTCTGATACATGGCTGTGACCTTGATATACGGCTGCGCCACCGGGCTCTTCCACCCCTGTGTCACGTAATATTGGCGGCCATCGCTCTCCGGCCAGTTGCCCCAGGTGATGATGCCGCTGGACGCAATGGCGGGCGGGACCGGAATACCGCGCTGCTCCATGGCGTTCACGATCGCCTTGTACAGGAAGGAGACGGCGAGCTGGACGCGATACTCGTTGGTGAAGCCTTCTGAAGGCAAGCCGCGCATGCGGGCAACCCAGCGGGCCAGTTCGTCGCGGACTTCCCCTTCCAAGACCGGCGTCGCGGCGGCCAGAACGTGCAGCGCGAGCGGCTGGCCTTTCAGCACGGCTTCCGTCTTCACGGCGCGCCACGGATACGGCGCGATGCCGCCGAAGGTCAGGACGGCCTCGGTCATGACGGACTGTTTCGAGACCGCGAGCAGACTGGTCGTGTTTACGATGCTGTGAGCGTTGACCTCGCGCAACGCCACCTTCTGGGCGAGCACAACTTCGTTGGCGTGTCCCATTGGCAGGTGGTACGACACGAGCACGATGCGGTTGACCAGTTGCGGATCGGCGACTACGCGATCCACCAGCACGGCAGCCGTGGCGGAGTGCCTGGTAAAGGATCCGCCTGCGAGTTCCAGGTAGTGAATCTTCGCGTCGATGGTGGCCAGAGTAGTAAACAGGTCGGAGGGGAAAGGCTCTCCAGTTCCGGCGGCGATGTGGTGCAGCACCATCATGGTATTCCCGCCGATGGTGGCGGCGTTGCGGACGATTCGGCCCGCAGTGCGGCGCGCCATGAACCAGCTCGCACCGAGCCGGCTGGTCTCCGTCTGCCCGTGCGTCTGCATTGCGGCAGCAAGCTGGTCGATCAGATCGCTGTAAGTGGTCCCGGCGGCTACCGTCAGGCCATGTTGATCGGATACAGGGTCGCGATTCAGATCGGGAATCAACCTTATATCCACGAATAGCCGGGTTGAAGGATACTCAGCCTCATAGACTCCAAAGGACGTGTTGCCGTGCACGAGGCGAAGCCTCTTGTCGCTGTTCTCGTGCATAACTTTGGCAAGTTCCGCCAGCGTAACTGGAGTCACCCAGGATTGGCCTCCCACGCTGGAAGTTACCGGCTGGGCAGGACCGCGCGCGCCCGGCGGGAAAGGGATGACTACATCGGAGGGCTTCTGCGACTCCGTCCCCGGGTCCAACAGGCATTTCATCCGGTGCGCTTCGTCTTCCGCCGTCCAGTTGGAGGCAAAGGTTTTCATGCCGGTCAGAATGGAGCGGTACCCGGTGCAGCGGCAGATGTTACCGTCGAAGGCATCTTCGATTTCCTTCTTGGTCGCCTGCGGATGGTTGGTGATGAACTCCGACATGTTCATGACGAAACCCACGCTGCAGTAACCGCACTGGGAGCCGTTGTTCAGCGCCAGGCGGTAGGCCACGGGATTTATGCCGTCATGAGAAACCTCCGAGGAGTGCTCGGCACGGGCCCCAGCGAGCTTCAGCGCGGGAACGCGCTCCTGGGCCATCACAGCCTCGCGAGCCGACTCCAGCACCTGCTCGAACTTAGCGCGGGCGGCTCCGGCAGCCTGAAGCAGAGCGGGCGGCGTGGGGGCATCGAACGGCGCAGCCGCGCGCGAAGACGCCAGGGAATGGCGTAGGAATCGCGGATTGGGCCGCCGGGCGGCTCCGGTACCTTCGATCGTCGTGACAGCCAAGCCTCCCAGCGCGCAAACAGGACGCAGACAGGAATTGATGGCGCGGTGCTCGGGTATTTCCCCGTTCCAGCGCGATAGGATCACCGTGCATGCACCGCATCCGCCCTGCCCGCAGGACTTCTTGGGGCCTGCCAGCCCGACAGCGGGACAACGCAGGTAATCGATGAGAAGTAAGTCAGGGGCTGGCTCGGCTATCGTAACCAACTTCCCATTCAGATAGAACGACACTACGGATGGCATCCCAGCTCTCCCTATTGGAAATTCCCGCCGAAACCTTCGATCATTCTATCTAACACCGGTCCCTATAGGCCGTCAAGAAATAAAAATTTCCTAAGTTTATTGTCTTGCGAGAAATGAAAATGAGGTTTAGGATTTAGTGAATCGGAATTTTGATATACTTGCACGCCTGAATACTTACTAGAGAAGAGGGGATCGTGACTGCGGGGAGAAAGTGTTTGTGCGTTTTAGTCCTATTGGTGTCTTTGCTGGCGGTGGACAGCGCGTCCAGCCAGGGCCAGGCGCCACCGGGAACCGGCCCTGCCGCGGCTGCCTTCCGCGACAGCGCGGATACACCACCTGCGGGCTGGAAAGGCCCGCGCTTTAGACTGAGCCACAACTATCCCAAGCAGATGCCCACGTGCAGCGCTCCCTGGCTCCAGCGAAAGGTGTCCTTCGATGGATCGAGCGTCAACTGGGACGACTGGCGCGGCTACGTGAAGGACATCGTCGACTACGTGAAGGAAGGTCAGGAGCCCGACCTTCCGGACAATACCGGATGGAAGGTGCAGGTTGGCAACGAACTCCGCTGGTTCCACGTGCCGTGGATGGCCTATGACGGTGAGCGCGGGCGCGAGTTTGTCCACGGCCTCACCAATGAGCTTTCGACGGCGCTCTCGACGTTTCACGAAGGGCGCGGCAGCGGAAAAGAGCGGCTCGCGGGCGCACTTCGAATGAACGCGGCGGTGGATCCTCTGTTCGAAACGTGGTCGGTGGGAATGTACAATCCGTGCGGCGCGTGGTCCGTCGCCCGCCGGGCGGCGAGCCGGCGGTGCATATGGTGGACGGCAAGCCGGCGGCCAACGGGATGCCCTTTCCCGAAGGCACGCTGGTCATCAAGATCCTCAACACCACCGCCGACGGGCAGAGCGTCCCGTATCTGAAAGGTTCCACGGAGTGGCAGGCCAATGGCCACGTACAATACGGGTCGGACCAGTATGCCACTTGCGAGCGCCGGGTGCGGAAAGTTCATCTGGTTCAGATCGACCTGGCGGTGGTGGATTCGCGGTCGCCCACGCGGTGGGTCTACAGCACACTGGCGTATAACGGCTTCCTGCCTGGCAAATCGGTTCTGGATCGCATGGAGCCGCTGGGCATCCAGTGGGGCAACGATCCGCACACGTTCCCCGCGGTCTCTCGGGCCGAGAGCAAGCCCATCGTGGAGACCGTGCTGGCGCCCGTCGACCATGCGCAACTCCCGCAGCACTACGGCTGCGAAAAGCGCCTGGCGGGCGCAGTGGATCAACAGAACTCCAGTTGCGTCTCCTGCCACATGGGCGCATTCGCGGCCGCACCACCGTATCTCAACATTCAAGGCGTGACCATTCCGGCGATTTTCAGTTTTCCGGGATTGTGCACGGATCACAACCCCGCCAACACGTCTTATTTTTCGGACTACAAATATCCGCAGCCATTTCCCAACCCCAGCCCGTCACAGCCCAACCCCTTCGAGAAAGCCGTTCCGCTGGATTCGTCGCTCCAGTTGGCGGTGGCATTCGCGCAATACGCCACCTACGTGAGCCCGCGCGCGCTGCCGCTGGCCTGCCGGGACGCGGCACCGCACCAGGGAACCACGGTATCCAAACAGGAGAAGCAGAAATGAAATCGATGACCAGACGGCAGTTGATTCGCACGGGCGGCGCCCTGGCCGCCGCAGCCGCAGCCGGTAGCGCCACCGCCGCAGCCGCAGCCGGTAGCGCCACGGAGCAGGACGCCAAGATCGCAAAGAGCCCGGCGGGCGGAGCGCCGCTGCTACTGGAATGCCGGTTTATCGAGAAGATGCTGGATGGCGTCCGCGTCAAGCTGCGCAGCTACAACGGCAAGGTGCCCGGCGAAACCATCAAGGCGCGGCCAGGGCAGACCCTGCGCATCCGGGTGAAGAACTCGCTGCCGCCCACGGACTCCTCGGGCTGGAACGGCAATCACAACGTACCGCACATGTTCGACGCGACGAATCTGCACCTGCACGGGCTGGACATTGCGCCGCACCTGTTTCAGCCCCTTGGCACGGGTAATCCGCTGGCGAAGATGATCGACATCATGCCGGGGAAAACCTACGATTACGAATTCAAGATTCCCGGCGATCAGCCGCCCGGCCTCTCCTGGTATCACCCGCATCACCACGGGTCCACCGCGGTGCAGGCGGTGAGCGGCATGGCCGGCCCGCTCATCACTTACGGCGACATCGATGAAGTCCCGGAGATCAAAGCGGCGCGGGATATTCTGCTCGCGGTGCAGGATATCGGACTGTTCCCCAGCGAGGAAGATCCCAATCTGTGGACCTACCAGCCGAAGCAGAATGCCATGTGGGACACCATCACCGGCACGGTGAACATTTACAACCCGAAGACGGGGAAGATGGAGCCTGCCAATCTGCCGGGAGGTTTCACCGCGGGCGATTACAAGCTGCGCTACTTCCTGTTGAATGGCGAGCCGTTCTTCAAGGAGACACACAATCCCAACCCGAAGGAGCCCACGCACCCCGTTGGCACGCAACTCACGGTACAGCGCTTCGTGCTCGCTCCGGGAGAAGTGGTGCGCTTCCGGTTTCTCAACGCGTGCTCGGACAATTTCATGCCCATCGTGGTGGAAGGGCATGACATGCACCTGATCGCCATCGACAGCGTGAATTTTGAGCAGACCATGACGATCCCCACGCCGCCCACTACCAAACAGTTGCCGGTGATGCAGTTGACGCCGAACACCGCGGACCCCGGACAGGTAGCGGTGCCTCCGGGGGGACGCGCCGAGTTTCTGATCAAAGGCGCCGCCACGGCCGGAATCTATCGCATCATTCAACTGGAGCAGCGCCAGCAGTTTCTACAGAGCGACCAGAAAGTGATCGCGGAGATCGAAATCAAGGGCGATCGGAAAGACATGGGCATTCCAAGCAAGCTGCCCGTGCAGCGGCGCTACTATCCCAAGATCAAGCCCGAGGAAATCAAGAAGGTGCGGAACTTCGTCTTCTCGGGCATCTTCCCTCCGGTGGAAAATCCCTACGTAGGCATCGATTTTCTGATCAACAACAATACCTACGAGGAGTTGGCGGTGCCGGCCGTCGTAGGGCTGGAAACGGCGGAAGAGTGGCATATCCAGGTGCTGGGCGCGCACCACGGCGGCACGGAAGGGCACCCGTTCCACGTTCACGTGAATCATTTCGAGGTGATCTCGGTGAACGGCCAACCGGCTCCCAAGTCGCCGATTGCGGACACAGTCTGGGTACCGCTGCAATCGACTGTAGTGATCCGGTCCAAGTTCAAGCAGTTCACTGGCAAATCGGTATTTCACTGCCACATCCTTCCCCATGAAGACACGGGAATGATGGTGAACTTTCTGATTGTGTGATTGGGCCCTCATTCGGCGCGTAGCGCGCTTACAGGGTCGATACTCGCCGCTGTGTTGCTCCGACTGCGGCGAGCAGCGCCGCACCTGGGAGAATCAGTAGCACACAAATTTGATACAGGAAGAGTCGCGCGGGCTCCGCCCTCGACTGGCTCAACAAGGTCGGCGCAGGAACGGATGCGATAAGGATCAACTTCGCCTTCGGAAGGCCGCATCGAGCTGTTTTGGAGCTGTCGCGAGCGGCAATACTCGTCGCTCGGAGAACGCCCGCTAGGCTTGCGTCAACGTCCGCGGCGCTGTCGACCAGATTCACGGTGATCATGCGGAATTCGAGACGTATCGAATGGAAGTCCGCCGCCGGTTCCGCGTGCTTCCGGCGAGCCAGCCGTAACGGCCCCGCTTGCTCCCGGAAGTCCGGGAGTCGCACACTATCTTTATGAGACCCACGCTACTCTTGCTGGCATTCGCCGCTGCCGCGCTGGCCCAGACGGACACCCCTCACGGCACGGTGCAACGCATCCAGGTGCACGGCAAGAGCCTGGAAGGCAACCTCGAAGGCGACTCTCCCGACCGCGATGTCGCCGTCTACCTTCCCCCAAGCTATGCTTCGTCACCAGGTCGCCGCTACCCGGCTGTCTACCTGTTGCACGGCTTCACCGACGACGTGGATCACTGGTGGGGCGTCAAGCAGCACTTCGTAAACGTTCCCGCCGTTGTGGATAAGGCCCTCGCCGCCGGCGCACGCGAAATGATTGTGGTGATGCCGAACGCCTTCACGCGCTACCAGGGCAGCATGTATTCCAACTCGCCGACCACCGGTAACTGGGAGGACTACGTCGCCACCGACCTCGTGGCGTACATCGATGCCCACTACCGGACCATCCCCGAGGTGCCCGCCCGCGGCCTGGCAGGCCACTCGATGGGTGGTTACGGCGCCATCCGCATCGGGATGAAGCACCCGGAGGTGTACTCCAGCCTTTACCTGCTCAGCCCATGCTGCATGGCTCCCGGGGGAGATCGGCCCAATGCGCGAGCTGAAGCCATCCAGGACCCCACAGAAGTGGCCCAGGCCGATTTCGGGACGAAGGCGGCGCTCGCTTCCGCGGCGGCCTGGTCGCCAAATCCGGCGAATCCACCGCTCTTCTTCGATCTGCCGTGGAAGAGCGGCGAGGTGAGAAGGGACATCCTGGCGAAGTGGACCGCGAATGCGCCACTGGCCCAGATCGATCAGTACATCGCCAATCTCAAACACTACAAAGCCATCGGCATGGATGCCGGGGACAAAGACATAGCCATCGCCGCGACCGTACGCCAACTCGACGAGATCCTGACTCGCTACGGAGTCCGCCACGCCTTTGAGATCTACTCCGGCGACCACGTCAATCACGTAGCGGACCGTCTCGAAACGAAAGTGCTGCCATTCTTCTCTGCGGCACTCATGCGCGTTCCCTAACGCTCTTCGCTGGGAGTCTTGGCGTTGCCCAGGACGTTGCCCTCAAGATGGAGAGTCTTCAATTCTCCCGGAGCGACGGAAAGAAACGTTCCCGTTCCCGGAAAGGCGCGACTGTTCCGCAGCACCGCTCCGGGGGTTCGCGACAACCGTAGCACTGGGGACCCGGCAATGGGCTTCCTGGCCGACAACCCATCGAGTTCCAGGTTCGCGGCGCTTTCAATTGCGAACACCGGACCGCGATCGGCATTCAGTTGCACATGGTGCAATTCCAACCCGTCGGTGTACCGCGCAGTCAGCCCGGCGGCGCCGGAACCGGCAATATCGGTCATACGCAGTCCGGCGATGGGCATCTCAGGCAGTCCATCCACAGCAATCACCTTCTTCGCGCCGTGAATCGTGACATTGCTGATCGCGATGTTGCGAATGACCGGCGTACGCTCGGAGACAGGCTCCTGTTTCGTGCCGGTCTCGCCACCCATGATGTAGTAACTGGTGACGACAATCCCTTCACCTACATTTTCCATGGTCCAGTTGTCGAAGCGGACATCCTCCACCACACCACCCCGCCCACGGCGGCTCTTGATCCGGATACCGGCCTCAGTGTCGGCCGCTGTGATGTTGCTGGCCACCACATTGCGGATGCCGCCGGACGTCTCGCTGCCGATCACCACCGCGCCATGGGCGTGGTGCACCGTGCAATTGGTGATCGTTACATCTTCGGTGGGCCGATTCACGCGCAGTCCATCCGCGTCCTTCCCGGACTTGAGGACGATGCCATCGTCACCGGTATCGATATAGTCATCGCTGATGTGAACAAATCGGCTGGAATCCACTACGATACCGTTGGTATGGGGTCCCGGGTACGTTTCGACCATGATGTTGCGGACCGTCGCGTTCTCTGAATAGAGCAGGTGCACCACAAACATAGGCGCGCCGATGAAGCGCACGCCTTCCACCAGCACATTCTGCGCATTCATGAAGCAGACGAAGGAAGGCCGCAACTCCGCCGCAGCTTCGCGGTACTCTTCTTCGGAGACTGGCTGTTTGGCCTCCAGGGCCTTCAGCAGGTGATCCCAATGAGGACCGTTGGCGCTGCCGGATTCGTCACCGCCCGTGGAAACCACACCGCTGCGCGCCTTCAGATACTCTTCGTAAGCGCCGGGGTATGCCTTTCGCCACGCTTCATAGTCGGCGGTGGTGAGGATGCCGCGCCCGATGACCGCAACATTCTCCACATCGTGGCCGCCGATCAGCGGCTTGGGAGCCAGCGTCTCAATGCCCAAATACCTGCTCTTGGTAAATGGCAGGGGCGCTACCGGAAACTCGATGGTCGCTCCGGCATCGATTTCCAGGGTCATGTTACTGAATAACTCGATCGGCCCGGAGGTGTACCTGCCCGGAGGCACATAAATCGTGCCACCACCGGCGGCTTTCGCGGCCTGGATGGCTTGCCGGAAGGCCTCTGTGGCAGCCACGGAGGCATCCTTCTTGGCTCCGTAATCGGCAATGTTGAACGACTGCCGCTGGGAAGCTGCGGCGCTCAACAGGACGGTCGAGAGCGCAAGCACCTGGAATCGCTTTGTTCCGGAAAACACGATACGCAGTATAGCTGATCGTGGTAAAACTACAAGCCATGAATACAGAACTGTTGCTGGAATTGGCGCGGCACCAGGCGTGGGCCGATGCGGCGCACTGGAAAGCCCTTCGTGAGAATGCCGCGCTGCTGGAAGATGCCGAAATTCGCACGCGGCTGAACCATATGCTGATGGCGACGAAAATGCTGACCGGCCTGGCTCGCGGCGAGGCGCCGGACCCCGCCGGAATGAAGGCAATCGAGCCGGCCGACGGCCTGGAAGCGGCCATGCAGAAGGCTCAATCGGACCTGGCCGCGGCGCTGGAGGCTGTCGATCCCGACAAGATGATCGCCTTGCCGCGCGGGCCGCAAGGCCCGTGGGAAGCCCCGGCGGGCGTGCTGTTGCTGCAGGCGATCACGCACAGCCAGCATCACCGCGGCCAGAACGCGTCCCGGTTCCGCCAACTCGGCGTGACGCCGCCGATGACGGACTTCGTCGTCTGGTACGCATTAGGGCGCCCGTAGGTTTTGATTCGGGACAGTCGGCTCATGAGGCGAAGGCTCACCCGGCGGGATGAAAATGGGCCAGTGGCCAGGGGTTGGCGTTGAAACGGCTGTTCCGAAATCTACCGATTGTGAAGCACGGGGGCTGACAAACGGTGTCAAAATGTCGGGGTGACCGAAACCGCCTTCCAGAAGCAGCTTGAGTGGCTACTAGAAGATACCCGCGCCGCGATGGCGGTGTACGACACCTACGAAGAACTGCAGAAACTGGCGCTAGAGCGTAAAGACCTTGAGGCGGCGATGATGGCCGACCAGTCTTTCTGGCAGGTTCAGCTTGGGGCTCTCCAGAACGCCCTGTTCGTCATTCTGGGGAGGATCTTCGATAAGGGACGAGATTCGCACTCGATCCTGAAAGTCTTGGATGCTGCCCGGGAGCATATCGGGTTCTTTTCACATGAGGCGCTGGCGAGGCGAAAGACAGGAGGAGGTCTAAAACCGGATTGGCTGGATAANNCTTGGGCCGCCGACAGGCAGACGATGGCCGCGATCAAGGAATCACTGGAAACCCATGTCAAGAACTATCGTGCCGTTTATGAGCCGCTGCGACACAGCTACTTCGCGCATCGAGCACTGAATCCGTATCTATCCACCGCCGAGATGTTCCACCAGACAAACCGCGAGGAGATCGGTGAAACGATCCAGTACATCCGGGATGTGGCGGAAGCTTTGTCGCAAGCCTTCTTGGAGGGACGGCCTCCAATTCCAGGGGACGTGGTCTACACATCGGAGCGAGATGAACTTCGATTTGCAGTACGCAGTGTGCTTGAAAAGCTCGCAACGCAGCCGTTTAAGCGAGCTTAATTTGATGCCTTGTCAGCACGGCTAGTAGCTTAGCTGCTAGCGGGGAAAGCTACACAGTCCAACGTCGCAACCACTGTACGCAAGCCGACGCTAGAACTGGACAGACGGGCGCGCGCGATACGCCAAGAATGCCCATCGATAAGATCCAAACGCGGGCCAGTCTCGACCTAACGATAAGTCGAAACGTATCTCGGTACTACTTTTCAACCAGCGCTCCCGCGAGATAATGCGGGCATCATCCGATTCATCCGTCTTATCAGTTGGCTGACCGTAACTGTTGACAAGATCGTCATGCAGATCGTGGAAAACCCCAATCTGGTCGTCAACGCCCTGCACGAAAAAGGCAATCAACGCGAGCTTTTTTCCCGGCTTAATAATCGCTGGGCGCCTCGGCTCTTCTGGGGGTGGCTCGATTCCCAGAACCGCAGAAGTCTTTACGAGTTTCCTGAATTCCACCTGCTGAGAACCTCTCGGCTGTTCTCAGGGCTTCTTCAAGTGCTGTGCCGACGGGTTCAAATGTCACAGCGTAGCGATGACTCCCTACCTGTTGATCGTCTACAGCGAAGCAGTCAACCTCCTTGAGGGGAATCGGCGGGTCCCGTGGGGGCGGCCACCCACTACACAACGTCAGCTTATCCTGAAAAATCCCGCGGACCTCCGCCTCCGCCATACCCCAGCGAGTGCCATGCCACCCGCCGGGATCCGGCCTATTCTGGCCCGAGGCTACAACTACCAATATCGATACCACCAGCAGTCCGCCGATTAGCTTCGCCTTCACGGATTTTCACTCCTCGTCCAAGCCAAATGCTCGTATGCTCGTAATGTATTACAGAGGGCCAAGCCCCTTTTTCAATTTCCGACTCCGAGACACTAACCAATCGGAAGTACTGCTCAAAATAACCGTTCTGGGCAGTAATGCCGCCGACATCGCGCCAAAAGGCCCTGAATGCGGTCGGCCGGGCATGCTGCCCTAGGCCTAGCGGGATTTCAACTGTAATGAGCAGTAGAGGCTGGCCGGGCCAAGACACCAGACTCACTTGGCGTGGCGGAAATCCCTTGCTTACGTCAGTCAAAATCTACCGGACGCAAGCGAAACTGCACGGTGGTTCAACTCAGCCTTCGTCGAAGGAATGATGGGATGTCTCGCGAGCCTTGGGTGATCGCGACGATTTCGACGGGGGAGCGTTCTTCGGCGCGGTAGATGATCAGGTACGCTCCGACAGGCCAGAACAGCACCGGATAAGCTGTGAGATCCTCGCGCCGGTGCCCGATGCCAGGCATGCGCGCAATCTCCTCGAAGGCGTCGAAGAGCTTCGTAGTCCATCGGTCGGCGGCGGCCATGCTGTCGGCGGCGATGTAGTCCCATAGGTCCTCCAGATCGAGAACAGCATCGGAGCCGAGAACGTATTCGCTCACGCCTGCGGCTTTCGGCGTTGGGCGGACTTGCGCTCCAATCGGGCGCGGGCCTCGGCGGGTTTCACCGTTTCGCCGCGATCGAAGGAAGCAAGACGGCGGCCGAGTTCCTGATTAAATTCGGCAATCTGAGTGGCGCGAGCCCGATCGTGCTCTTCGAGAAGCCGAAGAGCCTCCCGGACTACCTCGCTCGCCGAGTTGTAGCGCCCGGACTCAACCTTGGCGCTGACGAATTTTTCAAGCTCGGACGTGAGCGAGACGTTCATAATTGGTGGTGCTCCCAACCGACACTTTACTCGCCATAACAGACATTGTCAATCTTTTGCATTGGGCGACTCGTGTTCCGTGGCTCGCCTTTTAAACACGATAAAATACATTATCAGGGTCAAAAGGGACTTGCCTTCTCCAAGACACAGACTGAATCACGCCTGCACCTTCACTCGCCCGCATGGCCGGATCGTTGGAGGAGATGCCCAAGGGGCCTTCCAGTCGATAGGTGTAGCTAACACCCCAACCACACTTGTCGGAAGGCCCACTCGAAACGGATCACGCGAACCGAGGTCGATTGGCGACGCCTGACTCCAACGCCCCCGGCCCCGGCCCCCTTTTTACCCCTTTTGTGCCTTCCCGTAAAACCCGGTCACAACGATCTTACTCAATCCCTTCAACAACTTAGCCTTCCAGCTCAATGTCGCAATGGTACAAGTATTCATGGGAGGAGAAGCCCCAAATGTTCGCTGAAACGATCGAAACGAAAACCCAGCGCGATCCCCGCGCCTTTAACGCGTACCGTCACGGCCTCACCGGC
>OKRF01000494.1:32448-49501 GCA_900290315.1 Candidatus Sulfopaludibacter sp. SbA3
CGCCGCCGTCATCGACAACAACACCTTCACCCGGGGACTCAACGATCCCGACGACATCCACACTCACCACTCCGAAGCCGACGCCGCCCTGGCCCAAGCCAGAGTCTGGCTCACCGACTCTCACAAACTCGGGCTGCTTACCCTCTACGAAGCCCGCATCCAGCGCAAGATCGAAAAGAACCTCCAGATCCTCCGCCAGCAACAGCAGGACCGCCAGGCCGCCCTCGAAAAAGCCGTGGAAGAAGCCACCCTCCTGGCCCAACTGGCAGCATCGAAAGGAGAGTCCTTCGACATCGACCGCGACTATCCCCGCGAATTCCTACCTCCACAATTTGCTTTTTCATACCCCGAAATCGCCCGCCGGGTCGCCTTCAACCTCCGCCTTGCCGAGGCCAGGAAGCGCTTCGAGGCCCCCAAGAAGGGCTTCCGCAAGGCGGCCTGAAGCTAAATCTCGGGAAAACTCGATGCCTTTCAAAAGAAAGACGCGCGAAGCGCATCCATCCCCGGCCCCCGGCCCATGCATCTCTCCTTCCGCCAGTTTATGCTAGCAGTTTGGGAGGGAGGAACCATGGCAAAGACGAAATCGTTATACGGCGTCCATCCCGGGGTCGTGATGGTGCAGAACTGGGTGGCCACGCTAAAGGAAAAGACCGGCCGATCCCTGGAGGAATGGCTGACCCTGGTCAAGAAGTCGGGACCGAAAACCGAGGCGGAGCGCCGCGAATGGCTCAAAAAGGTTCATGGCCTGGGCACCAACGCCGCCCACTGGATCGCCGAGCGCCTGGAAGGCAAGGGCGGCGAAACCGATGACCCGGAGGTGTATCTGGCGGCCGCGGAGAAGTACGTAGAGGACATGTACGCCGGGCCGAAAGCCGGCCTGAAACCGATTTACGATCGCCTGTTGCAACTCGGATTGAGCATGGGAAAAGACGTGAAGGCCTGCCCTTGCCAGTCCATGGTGCCACTCTACCGCAATCATGTGTTCGCCCAGATCAAGCCAACCACGCGCACCCGCATCGATCTGGGGTTTGCTCTCGGAGCCCGCGCGCCGGAAGGCCGCCTCATCGACACCGGCGGCTATGCCAAAAAGGATCGCATCACCCACCGCATTCCCATTTCGTCCGTCGACGAGATTGACGGCGAAGTCAGGAAGTGGCTCAAAGCGGCGTACGATGGCGATGCGGGTGACGCCGCCAAGCGTTGACCCCCGCAGTGCAAGGCGGTATTCTGAGCCGTTCTTGATTCCCACTGAAACAATCCCACCTGGAGGAAGAAATGACGCCGCAAGAAGTTCTGGAATTTGCCAAAAAGAACGATGCCAAGCAGATTGACCTGAGATTCACGGACATCCCGAGTCTGCAGCATCATGTCTCTTACCCCATCAGCGAACTCGAGGAAGATAGCTTCGAAGAAGGGTTCGGCATGGATGGATCCAGCATTCGGGGCTGGGCAGCCATCCACGAAAGTGACATGCTGCTGATTCCCGACGCCGGCACTGCATTTATGGATCCGTTTGCGGAGGTTCCCACCCTGGTGATGTACGGCGATATCAAGGACCCCATCACCAAGCAGCGCTACGAACGCGATCCGCGCTGGATCGCACAGAAAGCGGAGTTGTACCTGAAGAACAGCGGCGTGGCAGACACGTCTTACTTCGGCGCCGAAGCCGAATTCTTCATCTTCGACAACGTCTGTTTCGACCAGAACCAGCACTCCGGCTACTACTACATCGATGCCGAGGAGGGCCGCTGGAATTCCGGACGCAAGGAAAACAATCTGGGCTACCGGCCGCGCTACAAGGAAGGTTACTTCCCCGTGCCGCCCACGGATCATTATCAGGACCTGCGCAGCGAAATGGTGCAGACCATGATCAAGTGCGGGCTGCACATCGAGTGTCATCACCACGAAGTAGCCACCGGCGGGCAATGCGAGATCGACCAGCGCTTCGACACGCTGGTCAAATCGGCGGACAACATGATGTTGTACAANNTTTGGCGACAACGGCAGCGGCATGCATTGCCACCAGAGCCTTTGGAAGGACGGCAAACCGCTGTTTGCAGGCGATTCCTACGCCGGCATGAGTCAGTTGGCCCTGCATTATATCGGCGGCCTGCTCAAGCACGCGCGCGGTTTGAGCGCCATCATCGCGCCCACCACCAACAGCTATAAGCGGCTGGTGCCGGGCTACGAAGCGCCGGTCAACCTGGCCTACTCGCGGCGCAACCGCTCGGCGGCGTGCCGCATCCCCATGTACTCGGCCAGTCCCAAGGCCAAGCGCGTGGAGTTTCGCCCGCCCGATCCCTCCGCCAATCCCTACCTGGCTTTCGCCGCCATGCTCATGGCCGGGCTGGATGGCGTGCTCAACATCAACAAGATCAATCCGGGCGAGCCGCTCGACAAGGACATCTACGATCTTTCGCCTGAAGAGATGAAGAGCGTACCCTCCATGCCAGGCTCTCTGGACGAAGCCCTGAGTTGCCTGGAAGACGACCACAGTTTCCTCATGCGCGGAGACGTCTTCACCGAAGAGCTGATCGAGACCTTCATCGATTACAAACGCAAGAACGAAGCCGAAGCGGTGCGATTGCGTCCGCACCCTTACGAATTCGCGTTGTACTACGACATCTAGCCTTCATCTCACCGCGGAGACGCGGAGGAAGACGCGGAGAAAATCAACTGCAATATTGGGTTCTCCGCGTTTTCCTCCGCGTCTCCGCGCCCCCGCGGTGAAGAAAATCTTATGAACTCCGTCATCCTCCAAGTCAACATCTCGCCAGGAGGCCTACCGAAGCGCGCCATTTCGGAAGGCCTCATCACGCCCCTGGGACTGGAGGGTGACGACCACGCCCACCCCCCCCGCGATTCACGGCGGGCCAGACAGAGCCATCTTGCTCATCGCTGCCGAAACAGTAGACGAATTCGTGCGCCGTGGATACCCGCTCTTCTACGGCGCGCTCGGCGAAAACCTCACCACCCGCGGGCTGGATGTCCGCAGCCTGCGCACTGGCGACCAGCTACGCGCCGGCGGCGCCCTGCTGGAAATCACGCAACCGCGCGGCCCGTGCACCCAACTCGATGTCTACGGCGAAATGCTGAAGCACGAGATCTATGACCCTCGCGTCAAGCAGCGCGACCCTTCTTCGCCCCGCTGGGGGATGAGCGGCTTTTACCTGCGCGTCCTGGAACCGGGACCGGTGCAGGCGGGCGATATAATTGCAGTCGTGTCTAAGCTGGCTTGACGCATGACCTCCGTTGACGAACGGCTCCAAACTCTACTCGCCTCCGTACCCGATCCCGAGAAAGCGTCACGCTATCTGGACCGCCTGCGCCAGGATTCCCCGGCGGCCTTTCATCGCATAACGGAGTCTCCGGCCGCCATGCGTTGCGCGGTGAATCTCTTCTCCTACAGCAGCTTTCTTTCCGACGCCGTGCTGCAGCACCCGGAGCGCATTCTCGAAGTCGCCAATTCGGGCAGCTTCTACCGCGTCCTCACTGTGGAGGAATACGAGCAGCGCTTGTTCGATTTTCTCGGCGGCGAAAACCAGGGCGTCCCCTCTGCGGTAGACCTCGCCCGCTTCCGCCGCCGCCAGTTGCTGCGCATCATGCTTCGCGACGTGCTGGGAGCGGCCACGCTCTCCGATGTCACCGAAGAGCTCTCGGCCCTCGCCGATGCCATCCTCGATGTCACCTGCCGGCGCATCCGCGCGGACTTCGTGGCGCGCTACGGCTCTCCGCGCCTGGCCGATGGCTCCCCCTGCGGCTTCTCGGTGATCTCTCTCGGCAAACTCGGCGGCCAGGAACTGAACTACAGTTCCGATATCGACCTGATGTTTCTCTATGCCGGCAACGGTGAAACCGATGGGCCGTCGCCCATCAGCAACAAAGAGTTCTACAAGAAGGTAGCCAACCACTACACCACGCTGCTTTCCACTTACACCAGCGATGGCCAATGCTATCGCGTGGACCTCCGCCTGCGCCCGGATGGCACCTTGGGCGAGATCTCCATCTCTGCCGATGGCGCTCGCACCTACTATGCCGAGCGCGCCCGCGATTGGGAGAAGCAGATGCTGATCAAGGCGCGCGTCTCCGCCGGCGAGACCGGTCCTGGCGCGCAGTTGCTGGATTTTGTGGAGCCCTTGATCTACCAGAGTTCGCTGGACTTTCGCGCCGTGGAGGCCGTCTCCGAAACCCGCCAGCGCATCAGCGAAAAGATGGCGGCGCGGCGCGGCGCGCAGGGGCGGCTCGATATCAAGTTGATGCCCGGCGGCATTCGCGATATCGAATTCCTCGTGCAGTGCCTGCAGCGCCTGCATGGCGGACGCGAACAGTGGGTCCGTCATGGCGGCACCATGCTGGCCATGTTCCGCCTGCGCGATAAGGGTCTGCTCTCCGGTGGCGAACACTCGCGCCTGGCGGCCGCGTACCAGTTTCTGCGCTACCTGGAGCATCGCTTGCAAATGGAGGAAGATCGCCAGACCCACACCCTGCCGAACGATGTCTTCGCCATAGACCTGCTGGCTCGCAAAATGCCTGGCCAGGTCGCCACCGGCAGGATCCTGATCGCCCGTCTGGAAGAGCATCGCGCCGCCGTGAGTGAGATCTACGATCGCGTCGTCCACGCGCAGAAGCCGCTCTATTACACCATCGTCGCGGAAGTGGAACCGCCGTGCCAGGACGAGGAGCCGCCATTGGCCGAGGCCGTAGCTGCCGCGAATCTCCATCGCGGCCGCGAACGGCTGGAGCATTTTCTCGAACGCGCGGCCGCCACGCCGGATCTTCTGCCGCGGCTCGATGCCGATCCCGCACTCTTCGCGCATGTACTGGACATCTTCGAACACAGCCCGTTCTTCGGCGACGATCTGCTGCGCGATCCCGAATTGCTGGCCGAAATCGGCAAGCCGTTTCAACCCGAAGACGAAGACCTGGGCGATGGCGCCACCCTGCACCGCTTCTACCGGCGCCAGATGGTCCGCATCCAGACCGCGAGCATTCTGGAATCCGAGCCCATTTTTTCCACCCTGGGCAAGACGTCTCTGCTGGCCGATCGCGTCATCGCCGCCGCCTATCGCATGGCGCTGACCGATGGGCCGTCGCCAGCCAATGCTTCCTACGTTCCCGCCGACCAGATGATGGTGATCGCCCTCGGCAGGCTGGGCATGCGCGAGTTCGATCTCGGCTCCGATGCCGACCTGGTGTTCGTCCTTCCCGATGCCGATGCCGCCGAGCACGCGTACTGGACGGCGGTGGCCGAGCGCATGATCCAGACGTTGAGCGCCTACACCGGCGAGGGTGTGATGTTCGCCGTGGATACCCGCCTGCGGCCCGATGGCCGCGAGGGCGACCTGGTGCAATCCGAAGGCGCTTACAAGACCTACTTCGCCAGCCACGCCGAGGCTTGGGAAGGCATCACGTACATGAAGTCTCGCGGCGTCGCCGGCAATGTGGAACGCGCCACCGAATTCCTGCACGAACTACAGGACGTGGACTGGCGCCGTTACGGCCAGAGCATGCGCAGCCGCAAGGAGCTGGCCGAGATGCGAGCCCGTCTCGAACGCGAACAAGGCCCCCGCAATCCGCTCAAGGCCGGCATGGGCGGCTACTACGATATCGATTTCGCCCTGATGTATCTCCGGCTGCGCGGCGCCGGAATCTTTTATAAGGTGTTGAACACGCCCGAGCGTATCGACGTCATCGAAAAGATGGGCCACCTGGACCGCGAAGACGCCGACTTTCTGCGCGAAGCGGCCACCTTTTATCGCGCTGTGGACCACGGCCAGCGTGTCTCCACGGGCCACGCCGAGGGCAGTTTACCGACCGCCCAATCGCAGTTCGACATGCTCACCAGCCTGGTCAAACGCTGGACCCCGGAGCACCTGCATCAGCAGCGCATCGACGCCACGTTGCAGGAAATCCGCCAGAAAACGCGCGAGTTCTTCAATCGTCTGTTCGGCAAATAGCCGCAAAGCGGGGACTCTCTCGAAAATCCCGAGCCGGGTGTCCGCCGCAAACCGTGCCAGGCTCGAAATTCGCCGCCTTTTGGCGAATCTTCGTGCCTGGCTCGTGTTTGCCCCTTCGCGAAATCCCGACGCCTTTCCCCCGCCCTTTTCATCCCACCGGGTGAGCCTTCGCCTTAGGAGCCGATTGTCACCGTTTTGCCCCTTTACGAAAGCCCGACCCGTACCAGATCGATCTGCCGCCGTAGTTCGCCAACCAAGGGCCGGAAGGATTCCCGCTCCCGTGCGCCGGCCCGCCCCAGCCGGCACTCGATATCGCGGAACACCTCCTCGGCATCCTGGAGCACACGGCAAGCCAGCGGCGCGTCGCCCTGGCTCAATTCCCTCTCGGCCATATCCACCAGGTTGAAGCCGATTTCTACGTCGGCCTCCACAAACTGGATGTCCATCCGACTGTGTAACGGGGCCCCAACGGGATATGACATCGTCCCCCCTCTCTTAGGGACAGTCTACATCAACGCAAGCCGCCCGCCACCGGAATCACCTGGCCGGTGATCCAGCCCGCCTGGTCGGATGCCAGAAACGAAACCACTGTGGCGATGTCGCCGGGTTGTCCGATCCGGCCCAGCGGCGTCTGTGGAACAAACACGGCGCTGAGCTGATCGAACTGGGGCATGGCGAGCGTGCCCTCCGTTTCCACCGGTCCCGGCAGAACGGAATTCACGCGGATCTGCTTCGGTCCCAGTTCGGCAGCGAGCGTCCTGGTGAAGGAGTCCACGGCCGCCTTCGTGGCGCTGTATACCGACGAGGTGGGTATCGCCGTAAGCGATGCCATCGAGCTGATGTTGACCACCGAGCCTCCGCTGTTGCCAAAGGCCTTCGCGGCAGCTTGCGTGGTGAACAGCAAGCCTTTCACATTCAGTCCGAAGATGCGGTCGAAGTGCTCTTCGTTGACGTCAGAAAGCGAGATGAATTCATAGACACCCGCGTTGTTGACCAGGATGTCCAGTTTGCCGAATTCGGATACCGCCGCCGCAATCAATTGCTTGGCCTCGCCTGGCTTGCTCACGTCCGCGCGGACTGCCTTGGCTGTTCCACCCGCGGCTTTGATCTTGTCCACCACTGCCTCTGCCTGCTTGCTACTGGTGGCATAATTCACGATCACCGAAGCGCCCTCATTCGCCAGTTCTTCGGCGATGGCCGCGCCAATGCCTTTCGATGCACCGCTCACGACTGCCACTTTACCTGTAAGTTTTGCCATCTTCCGTCTCCTTTTGTCACATCGACATATCGACAACTGTCTATCTGATGTAGTAGACGCCCGGAGGATTCAGCGGCGAGCGGGCACGCGGCGGCGCATCTCCTTCAGATACTCCGCCCACAGCGCCCGGTCCAGACGATAGAAGAAGAACTTGGCCTCACGGCGCGACTGGATGAGCCCGGCGGCCGAAAGCTCCTTCAGGTGATGGGAAATGGTGAGTTGCGATACAGTGCACTCACAAGCCAACGCGGAGCAGCCCACCTCTTTGCCGCCGGGGATCCGCTCCAGGATCTCCATGCGCGTAGGGTCCGCCAGCGCTTTGGTGATGCGATGGAACTGCTCGGCTTCCATATCTTCTCCCTACTTCTTCGGCCGCTTTCCGGGCAGGCTGGCGGGATTCTCGTGAGTCCGTTCCCGGAAGTTCCCGCGCAGACTGGCGGCCAGGGAAACGGCCTTCTCGCCGAAGCGGTCGCGCAGGCGGTCGGCAGCGGCCAGCGTCTGCTTCCATTTCTCGTGCCGGTCTTCGCCCAACAGGTCCATCTGCTCTTCGCCTTGCGCCCAACCCGAGGCGTGAACGCCCAGCAGGCGCACCGGCCAGCCGGCCCGCCAGTTGGCGCGGAACAACTGCCGGATCTCCTCGAACAGTTCGGTATCGATCTGCGTCCCCCGCGCCACCGAATGTGCCCGCGTGATGGTCGAAAAGTCACTGTACCGCAGCTTGAGCTGAATGGTACGGGCGTGCAGTCCGTGCTCGCGCAGACGGCGCCCCACCATTTCGCACAGGTGCGAGAGCGTGGATTCGATCTGCGGCACATCCGCTGTGTCTTCGTTGAAGGTGTGCTCGTGACTGATGGATTTCGGCCCTTCCTCCGCGCCAATCTCGGTATCGAACCAGCCTCCGGCATCCAAGCCGCGTGATTTCCCGGCCAGCGCCAGCCCCCACTTGCCGAAGCGCTCTTCCAGGAACCGCTCATCCAGGCGCGCCAGGTCGCCCACTTTACGGATCCCCACGGCGTGCAGATTCTTCTCCGTTACCTTCCCCACGCCGGGCACTTTGCGCACATCCAGAGGCGCCAGATACGCCACTTCCGAGCCCGGAATCACCCACAGCACACCGTTCGGCTTGGCTTGGTCCGAGCTGATTTTGGCCACCAGGCGCGATGTGGCGATGCCGACAGAGCAGTTCAGGTTGGTAGCCTCTTTCATCCTCTGGTGCAACTGGTGCGCCGCGCGCAACGGCGGCCCATGGAGCCGCTCCGTGCCCGTCATGTCGAGATAGGCTTCGTCGATAGACGCCATCTCCACTAGCGGAGAGAATCCGCGCAGCGTCTCATAAACCTTCTCCGAATACTCCCGATACCGCTCCGGATGGCCATCCACGAAGATCGCCTGCGGGCACATTTTATAGGCCGTCCGCAGCGGCATGGCAGAGTGCACCCCAAACTTTCGCGCCGCATACGACGCCGCCGAGACCACCCCCCGCTCGTCGGGCCGTCCACCAACTATCACGGGCTTGCCCTTCAAAGAAGGATCGTAGAGCTCTTCCACCGATACGAAAAACGCGTCCATATCGACATGGAAATACGTGCGCATCAGCCGCCTCGATTTCAGGATACCTTTACTACGGCCGGTAGCTCTGGTTCACGCCTTGGCGATGTTCAGCCTCTTGAGTATGTGCTTCTTTTTCCAGCTCGCGAATGAGGTCCATTCGCGTCATTCAAGGGCAAGCTCGGCCATGCTGCGGATTCCAGGAATCTCACCACCCGTTACGTCCCGGTGCAAATCACGAGGCAAGACTGGTCGGCAAAATCGAAAGCCGTCCCAGTAGTTTTTCATTGCACCACCAGGATACTATCGATTGTTGAGGCAGTTGCGGCGCAATCCGCTTGAGGATGAGCAGAGAAAGGTAAGGCAAGGAAGTGGCAGGATGACATGCGGCGAAGTCTGATAGCGTTGCTGCTGTTGGCGAACGCCTGCTTCGCCGCCCGGCCGGTGATCTTCGATACCGACATGGGCAACGATATCGATGACGCTCTGGCGCTGGCCATGCTGCACGCCTTGAGCGATCGCGGCGAGTGCCAACTGATCGGCGTCACGCTCACCAACGGACATCCCGCGGCGGTCCCATATATCCGGATGATCAATCGCTTTTACGGGCGCGGCGATCTGCCGGTGGGCGCAGCAACGAAATCGCTCAAAGGTGGCGCCGGAGATGGCTACATGGCCGCCGCCCTGCGCGCGGCGCCCGCCGGCAATGCCGATCCCGCCGAGGCCGCGCCGGTGCTACTGCGGCGCCTGCTGCAGAACGCGCCGGAGAAAGTGGTAATTGTGCAGACCGGCTTCAGCACCAATCTGGCNNGATTCCCCTGATGGCGCCGCGCTCGCCAAAGAGAAGGTGGCGTTGGTGGCCGCCATGGCCGGCAACTTTACCGGAGGGGAGCCAGAGTACAACGTACGCATCGACGTGGCGTCAGCGAAGGCTGTGTTTGAGCGCTGGCCCACCCCGATCGTATTCAGCGGCTTCGAAATCGGCCGGGACCTGCTGTATCCTGCCGCCAGCATCGTGCACGACTTCTCTTACGCGCGTCCGCATCCCATCGCGGAATCGTACCGCGCTTATCACAAGATGCCTTACGGCCGGCCTACTTGGGATCTCACCGCCGTGCTGCAAGCAGTTCGGCCGCAGCACGGCTATTTTGGCCTGTCCGAGACGGGCGCCGTTCAAGTGGAAGACAACGGCGCCACGCACTTCACTCCGGGCCAGGGCGACCGGCAGTATCTGCGTCTCGACCCTTCCAAGCGGGCGGAGATTCTGGAAGTCCTGGAACTGCTGGCCAGTCAGCCGCCGCAAACCGCTATCCAGCCCCGAAGATGACGGGGTCGATAAACAGGGGCCGCGGTTGTGTGCGGCTCGCTTCGCTCGCCGTACCGGCGACAAGATCGCCGGCGTTACCAGCCGCCAGCTATTCATGAAGTTCCGCGGGCGGAACGCCCATCCCAACAGACGAAACATAACGATGTCCCGGTAGGGATGCGGGTTGCCTCGCACCCCCCGGCGCAGATCTGTGCAAGCACGATTGACGCACACGGCTTCTCTTCCATCCGCTTCCTCGCCGTTTGTCTTCGGATCAATTGCGCTTTCCGCACGCCCTTCAGGCCCTGTGACGCGGCTGCTCATCTCCGCCGCTGCGGCTGTTTGCCCCGCTGCTTGTTTCGACGGCTTTATCGGTACCACGGCTCCATGCGACTCCTTGCATGCCCGTTTATCCCGGCGCTCCATCTGTCCTACGGCATTACAGACAGCACAATGTGCGAAGGCAGGCGCGGGGAGCAGTAGACACGCTGGGTCGCCGCCGCGAAGTCGCTGGGCTTGGCCGCGTAGATGCTCGGCACGAACTTCTGCGGATTGCGGTCGATCAGCGGGAACCACGTGGACTGCACCTGCACCATGAGGCGATGCCCCTTCAGGAACACATGGTCGCGGTCGCGCAATGGAATGGTGAACTGCGTGGGCTTGCCCGCCGCCAGCGGAGCGGGGTGCTCGTAGCTTTTATTGTAGCGCCCGCGGCGCACTTCCATGGCGATGGGCAGCTCGTACCCGTTCAGCGATTTGGCATATTCTCCCGGCGCGGGTCCGGCCTCCGGCTTCCAGGCGTCTTTCACGGCGTCGTCCGGAAACACGTCAATCAGCTTCACGACGAAGTCGCTGTCCGTTCCAGTAGTGGAAGCGAACAACTCCGCCGCCAGTTGTCCGGTGACGGTGAGATCGCTCTGCATAGGCGCGCTCACGAAGCTCAGCACGTCCGGCCGATGATCCACAAAGCGCTGGTCGGCCACTTCCCATGTGCGCCAGTCGCCGGCGGGATAAGTCGGCGAAATGGGCCGCTGCCGGTAGGGCACGGGATTGGCGGGGTCGGAGATGTATTGCGCGAATTCCGCGCCGCTCCCGGCCGGCGCATCGAAGGACAGCGTGCCATCGGCATGCAGGTACAGATTGCGGGCCTTGGCCGGCCTGGGCGGCCAGGCATCGTACTGGCGCCACGTGTTCGACCCCGATTGAAACGTGCTCACCTTCCACGGAAGCTTCTTGCCCTTGCCATGCAGATAGTAGCGGAAGAACGGCGCTTCGATATTCTCGCGAAACTCGTGCGCCGTCTCATGTCCGCCGAAGGAAATCTGTCCGATTCCGTCCGCCTTGGCGGTCTGCCATTCGCCGTGATACCAAGGCCCCGCCACCATAAAGTTATTTCCCTGCGGATCGTTCTCCGCGGAGTTGCGGAAAATCTTCCACGGTCCCCATGGGTCTTCCTGGTCCCAGAATCCCGCCACATTCAGATTCGGCACCGGACTCGAATGCAGTTGATTGACCCACGCCTCGCGCTTCCAGAACGCGTCGTAGTCGGGATGCTCCACCGTGTCGTTCCAAAAGGGAAGCGAGTTGTGCATGTACCTGGCGTTGATGTTGGACACCGGCCCCAGCTTCAGGTACCACTCGTAGGTGTCGTAAATATCGAAGTGGAAGTGGGTGTTCTCGTTCTTGTCGGCCTGCTCCATCACGGCGTACTCGAACGAGTAGCTCAGGCGCAGCGCGCCGTAGCGGTGATCGTCGTCGTTCATCCACTGGTCCACCGGCGACGCCTGCTCGGAGACGGCCTTCAGCGCCGGATGCGGATGCAGCAGGGTCAGCCCCGCGGTGAGTCCATCGTAGGAAACGCCGTAGATGCCCACGCGGCCGTGGTTGTGGGCCACGTTTTTCACCAGCCACTCGATGGTGTCGTAGGCGTCGGTAGTCTCGTTGGTATCTTTGGGATCGGCCAGGTTGACCTGCGAACTGAGCTTGAAGACGCCTTCGGATTTGAAGCGGCCGCGCAGATTCTGCTGCACCAGAATGTACCCGTCCGCCATCAGCTCTTTCAGCGGCGCCGCGATCGCAGTGGGCGCCGAGGCGGGAACGCCATACGGGGTGCGCTTCAGCAGAATCGGCAGGGGCCCATCCTGGTTCATTGGCGTCAGGATCACGGTCTGCAGATGGACGCCATCGCGCATGGGGATCATGACCTGCTGATAGTGGAACAGCGGCTTTTCGGCCGTTGTCTGCGCGCCAGAGAGTTGCGCCGCCGCGCACAAAGCTGCAACAAGCTTCAACATGAGGGTGAATTATATCAAGTTAAACTGAAAACACATGGAGAATCAGACCATCGGACTGGTGGTGCAAGCCGTCGGCACCACCGGCGTGCTGCATCAGTTGACCGGCGTGATTGCGCAGCACCACGGCGATATTACTTCCGTCGAAATTCTGGCGAACCGGCCGGAAGAAGCCCGCACCTATTTCGAAGTGATTCTGCCCGGAGGGGTCGAGCCGCTCATCGCGGGACTGCGCGCCCTCCCGATCGTGCGCGATGTGGAGATGGTCAAGACTTTCGAGACCATCTACGGCAAGCGCATCATCATCATGGGTGGCGGCGCGCAAGTGGGCCAGGTGGCCATCGGCGCGGTCTCCGAAGCGGACCGCCACAACATTCGCGGCGAACACATTTCGGTGGACACCAATCCCCTGGTCGGCGAACAGAAACTGGCCGATGCNNCTGCCGCGAGCCAAGGCGTTGGTGCTGGCCGGATCGCTGATGGGCGGCGAAATCGAAACCGCAGTCCGCGAAGTCCGGCGGCAGGGACTGGTGGTCATCAGCCTGAACATGGCCGGCAGCGTTCCCGATGCCGCCGACCTGGTGGTCACCGACCCCGTTCAGGCAGGCGTGATGGCGGTGATGGCGGTCGCCGACACCGCCAAATTCACTTTGGAACGGCTCAAGCGCCGGGTCTTTTAGTTTCCATCTCCGGGTCTAATCCCAATACCGTTTCATGGGCTGCCAGCCACAACGCAGGGGTTGGGAATGAGGCGTTGGGGGAGGATGCCAGTCTGGGAAAAGACCTGAGCAGATCGTCTACCACAAACACGATGGTGCGCCGGATGGCGGCAGCCTTCAGGCCGGGCACGGAGTGGCCTTGGGAATCGGTGGCAACGGCATCGATTTGCACCAGGTTGACGTTGATGCGGATAATCGTGTCGGGCGGGCGTCCCGGCTTCTGTGGCAGGACTGTGACCGGCGCCAACAACAGCAGCCACACAACTGGCCCTATCCTCACGGCACTATTGTAACTTGCCGCTAGTTTGGTAGCCGCGACGCGCCTGGCAGGCGCTCCGCCTCAGCGTTCCGGGCTTCTTCTTCATGAGGAGTAGGTTCGTGATGTCCCTCCCCACCAACGGTGCTACCTGTTTGGAGCACTCCTCTTCGAGCATCCCCGGCAAAAAGTCGCGCTCGCCGGAAGTGAGGAGAACGCGCTCTCCCGTCACGCCCTCCAGTGGCCCCCTGCTGGAACGCCTGTACCATCGGCAACGAGATCGTTGCCGCCAGAATCCATCGAAGTCTTAAGGTCCGCATGCGCTCCGTTCAGACGCCCGGGAATCGATTCGGTTAGTTGTAACTCCCCGCGCGCTCCTATGGACATTCCAAAGAATCCGTGGTACTCTTCCTATGGAATGCCCAAAGAACGCAAGAGAGATGTCCTGCAGGGTACGCTGGACCTGATGGTTCTCCAGACGCTGGACGTTCTGGGGCCCCTTCACGGCTACGGAATCGCACGCCGCATTGAACAGGTGAGCGAATCGGTGCTGCAACTCAACGAAGGCACCGTCTACACGGCGCTGCTGCGGGTGCAGCAGCAGGGCTGGATCAAATCGGAATGGGGCGCATCGGAAAACAACCGCCGTGCGAGGTTCTACTCCATCACGCCCAGTGGACGCAAGCAGCTCGCCCGCGAGGCGCATGACTGGCAGCGGATGGCGACGGTGATCGGCCGCCTTCTCGCCTTGACCAGCCCCAAATAGAAGATATGCTCCACCCGGACCGCGAATTTGACGACGAGATCCAAACCCACATCCGCCTGCTGGCCGAGCGCTACCGCACGCAGGGAGTGCCGCCCGACGAAGCCTGGAGCGCCGCCCGCCGCCAGTTTGGCAACTGCACCGCCCTGAAGGAGGTTCGCTACGAAATGCAGCCACTGGTATGGCTCGAGACATTGCTGCAGGACCTTCGCTACGGCATCCGCGTCCTCGCCAAGAATCGGGGATTCGCCCTAGTGGCCATTCTCACGCTGGCGCTGGGGATTGGCGCGAACACGGCTATCTTCAGCGTGGTGGATGCCGCGATTCTGCGCCCGCTGCCGTACCGCGATCCGGGACGCCTGGTAGTCCTCTGGGGCAATGTGAAGCGCATCCGGGTGGAGCGGCGCGGCGCTTCCTATCCCGACTACCGCGATTGGCGCGATCAAAACCTTTCCTTCCAGACGATGGCCGCCTTCGACGATAACCAGTTCGCGCTGACCGGCATCGTGCCTCCGGAGCGCATCGCCGGCGAGTGCGTTTCACCGGCCTATTTTTCGCTCCTGGGCGTTCGCCCAGTGGTGGGCCGCTTCTTTCTTCCCGAGGAAGACCTGGTGCCGCAGCGCGACGCCGTGGCCGTGCTGAGTGACGGCGCATGGAAACGGCGCTTCGGCGGCGATCCGGCCATTGTGGGGCGAACGCTTCAGCTCGACGGGCGGAATTACAACATTGTTGGAGTGGCGCCGCCCGGCTTCCAGGGGCTGACGGACCAGGCCGAAGTATGGGTGCCCTTTCAAATGGCTGGCGACCCGGAGTTCTTCAATAATCGGGGAACGCGCGGCTTTCGAGCTCTTGCCCGTCTCAAGCCCGGAGTGCCGCTCTCCCAGGCGCAGGCGGAGATGGACGCCCTTTCGATCCGCCTCGCGCGGGCTTATCCCGATACCAACGAAGCGCGCGGCGTGGAACTCAGTCCCCTGGAGCAGGAGATTTTCGGCGATCTGCGCCAGCCGCTTCTCATCCTGCTCGCCGCCGTGGGCTTTGTTCTGCTCATTTCCAGCACCAATGTCGCCAACCTATTGTTGGCTCGATCGGACGCACGCCGCCATGAAGTGGCGATGCGCATCGCTCTGGGCGCCGGCAGCGGCCGGATTCTCCGCCAGTTGCTGGCGGAAAGCGCCGTGCTGGTAGGGTGTGGCTGTGCCGCCGGACTGGCCCTCGCGCGATATGGCATTCAAGCCTTAATGGCCGCCAGCCCGCTACGGTTTCCCAGCACGGTCCATCCCGCCATCGATACCGGCGTCGTGCTCTTCACCATGCTGGTCTGTGGTGCGGTAGCCCTGGCACTGGGGGTCGCACCCGCCATCCAGATTGGCTGCGCATCTTTCGCCGAGGCCCTCAAACAGAGTGGCGCCCGCTCTACCGGCTCGCGCCGGGCGCCCCGTTTTGTTCGCGCCGGGCGCCCCGTTTTCGGGATGCCCTGGTGGTCGCCGAAATCTCGCTCTCCTTGTTGTTGCTCATCGGCGCGGGCCTGATGATTCGCAGCCTGCGCCATCTGGCCGCGCTCGATCCGGGTTACGATCCCAGTCACGTGGTCGTGTTACGAGCGTCGGTGGGCAAGACCGTTTCAGGCGCCGACATCCTCCGCCGCTTGCCGGCACTGCCCTCGGTGGAATCCGCCGCAATCGCCACCGACGCGCCTCTCGCCGGCAGCAACGCGATCTTCTACGCGGCAGAGGGGCAGNNAAACATGAATGCACAGGCCAAGCCGCGCGCCTTCTTCCATCGGGTCTCGCCGGACTTCTTCCGCACTCTGCACACGCGTTTTCTCTCCGGGCGAACCTTTACGGAAGAAGAGATCCACAGCAACGCAAGCGTCGCCATCGTCACTGAGAATATGGTCCGCCGTTTCTGGCCCGGTCAGGACCCGATCGGAAAGCGTATCAAAGTGGGCGGCCTGGATTCCACGCGCCCGTGGCTTTCCATCGTCGGTGTGGTCGCCGACCTCAAGTATCGCGGCTTGCCCCAAAATCCCACCGCCGATCCCGACCTCTTTCAGGTGTTCAATCCACAGTCGCACGAGTTCAGCGTGCTGGTTCGCTCCTCTCTCGCGCCCTCGGCCATGCTGGGCGCCATTCGCAGCGAACTCACCCAGGCGGAGCCCTCGATCCTGATTTACAATGCCGCTCCGCTGGAGGATTTGGCGCACAAGGAGACTGCGCGGCAGCGATTCACCGGTTGGCTGATGACGATCTTCGCCGCACTGGCTCTGTTGCTGGCCCTTATCGGAATCTACGGCGTAATGTCCTACGCGGTCTCGCGGCGCACGCGCGAGATTGGCCTCCGCATGGCGCTCGGTGCGAACCGCCGAGAAGTCCTTCGTCTGGTCGCCGGTCGCGGGATGGCATTGGTAGCGCTCGGCATGCTATTGGGAACGGCCGCGGCCCTGGCGCTCACGCGAACTATGGCCACACTCGTCTACGGCGTCAGCGCGACAGACCCCCTGACCTTTGCCGGCGCCGCCGGAACGCTCGCCGTGGTGGCGATGATCGCCTGCCTCCTGCCGGCCTCGCGCGCCACCAATATCGATCCCGTAATCGCCCTCCGCGACGAATAGTGCCGCCCGCTATCATGGTTGCTGAGGGCAAAATGAGGCTCATCGCTTTCGTTCTGCTGTTCGTAGCCAGCCCTGCGTCCACCGCAGCGGCGAACGACCCGTGCTCGGCGGCCTCGTCCGTTTCCGACGTGCAATTCGCGCTCAGTTTGAAAGACCACGGCGCCATTTTCCAGGCTGGGGAGATTGTTCCGCTCGCCCTTTCGTTCACTTCGACCACGAAGAAGCGCTATTGGGCGGACGACCGCAATTACGATCGCAGCGGCCGCCTCGGCATTGAGGCCTACTGCGTGGATCCGGCGGCCGCCGATCCTCTCGTCTCGTACTTCAAAGTGGGAGGTTCCATA
>OKRF01000494.1:49511-57033 GCA_900290315.1 Candidatus Sulfopaludibacter sp. SbA3
CCGCCGATCCTCTCGTCTCGTACTTCAAAGTGGGAGGTTCCATAGGCGGTGGTCTGGGGAGCATGCGAGAACTTTCCGAGACCCCATTCCCCGCGGAGGCGGAGCTGAACGAATGGCGCACGCTGGAGCCGGGCCATTATCGGGTTTACGCGATCAGTTATCGAGTGTGGCGTCCGCCCGATGCCGGCGAGCAGACACCCTACGGGCGGGTGTCGGAAGTGGTTCGCTCTAACGCCATCGAGATCGACGTGAGCCAGCCGGATCCAGCCTGGCAGGACCAACAACTGCGCAGCGCGGTGCAGACCTTGGCCAACCCATCTTCTCCGGAAGAGGCACGCCACGCCGCGCGGAGACTCCGATTCCTGAATACTAAAGACTCCACCAGGGAACTGGCCCGGCTGTTTGAGGGACTCAACCAGGACCAGCCCACCGGGTGGGATCTCATGTTCGGATTGTACGGATCGCCTTATCGGCAAATCGCGATCGATGCCATGCACGCCGAACTGGCGGTCCCTGAACGTGCGGACACGAACGAGTTTCTATCGGCTCTGGTCCACCTGCGAATGGCCGCGGATGCTTCGTTCGATCCGCCGTCTACGGCCGGCCCGGAGGAAGCTCGCGCGTTCTGGCAGCGGCGCCAGACGCGCGAGCGCGAGTTGACGCAGAGCGAGATGCAAGCTGTGGCTGCTGCTCTTCCCCGAAAGACCGGGAGGGCCCGCGCGCTCACTCTCAACGGACTGCTGACGGGCGGTGATGAGTCGGTGATGCAGACGATTCGCCCGGCACTGATCGCTGCCTGGGCGGACTTGCCACTTGCCACGCAGCAGGAGCTGATTCAGTCCCGGTGGTCGCTGATTGCCGGTCCCGAAATGTTGCCGATTTTGCGCCGGGTGGCCGCCGAGCCGCCACCACCCCCCCGCACCTTCGCGGCTATGGTGCGAGATGCCGCGCTGAGACACATCTACGAGCTTGATGCTGCAGCGGGCCGGGAAGCCATCCTCCGCGACCTGAAGGATACGAGAGCGGAGCCGGGGTTGGACGTGGTGAAACTGCTGTCCAAAGAAGACGTCGCGACCGCACTGCAGCCCGCGGTGGAACGAATTGTCAATCGCAGTGCGCGAACCCTGGACTATGAACTGATCGGCCGGTACGCCGGCGAAAGTGCCTTGCCGGCGCTCCAAGCCGCGTTCAAAGAACCGGGCAAAATGGGGTGCACACCGCAATCGGCCATGCTGCGCTACTTCCTTCGTGTGGCCCCAGATTACGGCGCGGAACAGGTGGCGGCATCATTGAACGATCGGAAGTTCACCGGATGCTATAAGTCTCTGCTGCAGGAGTTGGGATCTGAACTGCCAAAGGTGCAGCAGATCGCGATCGGCGCCCTCGACGATCCCGATCTGGAGCAGAACGCGGCTCTGGCCCTGGGACACTGGGGCACGCCTGATGCCGAGAAGGCCCTGTGGCGGAGCTTGCAGCGTTTTCACGAAGAATGGGCGGACCATTCGGAGCAACTCCGTTCCACTCCCGAGTACCAGAGTCCCGGATCTCGCGGAGTCAGCTTAGAACAAGGGCTGGTGGCAGCCATCGTGACGGGCAGCAATTGGATTTGTCCACCTGAGCGGCTGGCGCGGCTGAACTACCTGGTCTGGACCAGGAATCAGCATGACCAGATCGCGGGTTGGATCAAGCAATGGGGGCAGGGGTCCGCCCAGGTCAATCCGATCTGGTATCCGGAAGACAATCCGACCTTCTCGGTGCTCCAATACAGCGGGCTGACAGAAGACCAGTTGCGGGTAAAACTGGAGCAGTTTCCGTCGGGAACACAGTTGCGCTGGCTGCTTTGGCAGCCGGGACAGATTTCGCCGCCCGTGAGTATGGCGAAACAGGAAGCTGTCTTCGAGCGTATCCGGTCCGCGGCGGCACAGCACGGCGTCACCCTGGAGAAAGTCACCCAGCCATAGCTTCTGCCAGGAGTTACTCTGAAGTTGCCTCTATGCATTCCGCCGCTCTCTATCTGATTCTGCTGGCCGCGCCTGCCTGGGCCGCCGCGCCTGTCTTCAACGTGCTGGACTACGGAGCCCACAACGATTCTTCCGCCGACGCGGCACCTGCCTTTCGCGCCGCCATCCAGGCGGCCCGCGCCGCGGGCGGTGGCACCGTCTACGTTCCCGCGGGCACCTACGTCACCGGCCCCATCGAACTGGTGAGCAATCTAGTGCTCCACATCGACGCGGGGGCCGTTCTCCGCTTCCCCGCCACCCGCCTGCCTTTCACGCGCGGCCGCGAGCAGGGCATCGAATGCCTCACGCCCGTGCCCCTCATCGGCGGCCACAACCTGGAGAACGTCACGATCACCGGACGCGGCACACTCACCACAGACAACGCCGAGTGGCTCAAGCTGATGAGCCGCCAGGACCGGTCGGCCAACGATCCCGGCTCGGCCTTCGGCGCGGCATGGGAACACCTGCTGCAACTGCTGGAACTGCGCAAGCCCATTCCAGATGAAATTTACCAGCAGGTGGCGCCCGAGCTGCGCCCTTCCTTCGTCCGCTTCATGGAAAGCAAGAACGTTCTGGTCGAAGGCATCCACTTCGCCGGCTCCTCCATGTGGACCATCCATCTGCTCTACAGCGATAACGCCGTGGTCCGCGACGTGATTATCGAGACCTATCCCGGCGTCCACACCGATGGCATCGCCATCGATTCCAGCCGCAACGTGCGCATCTCCAACTGCTATATCGATACCGGCGACGATGGCATCGTACTCAAAAGCGGCAAGGATGCCGATGGCCTCCGCGTCAATCGGCCCACCGAGAACGTCAGCATCGATAACTGCACCGTCCACCGCGCTCATGGCGCGGTCACCATCGGCAGCGAAACCTCGGGCTGCATCCGCAGCATCGTGGCCAGCAACATCACCTGTCAGGGCACGCAGATGGGCGTGCGCATCAAGAGCCGCCGCGGCCGCGGAGGCAAGGTGGAGGACCTGCGCTTCACCGGCTGGACCATGGAAGACGTCGGGCAGGCGATCAACGTGACCAACTTCTACCTGATGGAGGGCGAGCAGCCTACCGCGGAAGAGCCGGTTTCCGACCGCACTCCCATGTTCCGCAACATCGCCATCGCCAATATGACCATCAACCGTTCCAAGGTGGCCATCAGCATCGAAGGGCTTCCCGAGATGAACATCGACGGCCTGCGCATCAGCGACGTGATCGCCACGGCCACCACGGGAATGAAGGCGTCTAATACCCGCGCCCTGGAACTGCACAATGTCCGCATCGATGCGGAGCAGGGTCCGGCCTTCCTGGTGCGCGATTCCAGGGAACTGGACCTCGATGGCGTCACTACGCGCAAGCCCCTCGCGCAAATGCCAGTCATCCGTTTGGACCACTGTCCCGGAGCGCTGATCCGCGGGGCCAAAGCTTTCGCCGGCACGGGCTCGTTTCTCTCTGTCGCTCCCGGAGAATTAAAGACTGTGGTGCTGGAGAGCAACGCCCTCGGCGATGCCAAGAAGGCCACGGAGGAGTCGGTGGGCAATTTCTGGCGTTGACGGTCGGCTCATGAGGCGACCCGGTGGGATGAAAATGGCGGAGAAAACGCGTCGGGATTTCGTAAGGGGGCAAACTCGAGCCAGGCACGAAGATTCGCCAAAAAGCGGCGAATTTCGAGCCTGGCACGGTTTTGCGGCGGACACTCGGCTCGCATTTCGAGAGAGTCGGACTAGGCGCCTAGAAGCCGCCTCCACGGCGCCCAGTAGTATTTCTCCCAGCCTTCGCTTACGCCCTGATAGTCTTGTTCCGGCACATCGATGTGGATCAGATCGATCCGGCCATGGTTGCCTTCCGGCACAAAGGCGAGAATCAGGGTGGAATCGGGGTCGCTGTCCGCGAAATTCACCGAACGCCACGATTGGACGACCAGCCTGGGCGCGACCACGGAGAGCATCGCGCCGCTGATCTGTCCGCCGAACGCGCTGAACGGCGTGCCCGTTTCGGCGCTCACCGTCACAGGCGCTCCCGTAACTGCGGCGTGCCGCGCTGCGTCGAGATAAGTGGCGTACAGGTCCTCCGCCGGCGCCGGCAGGACTACAGATTGTGTAATCAAGCTTCTCATAGAGTTCGAACTCCTATCCACGCCCGATAAAGGGCATCTTGGTCGCCATCACCGTCAGGAACTGCACGTTGACATCGAGCGGCAGATTGGCCATGTATAGAACGGCTTCCGCCACGTGCTGCACGTCGATGCGCGGCTCGGGCGCCGTTGTGCCATTCGCCTGCAGAACGCCCTCCGCCATGCGCGCAGTCATCTCGCTGGCGGCATTTCCGATATCGATCTGGCCGCAGGCGATGTCCCAGGCGCGCCCGTCCAGAGAAATGGATTTCGTCAGGCCCGTCAACGCGTGCTTCGTCGCGGTATACGGCGCCGAGTGGGGACGCGGCACGTGAGCCGAGATCGATCCGTTATTGATGATGCGTCCGCCGCGCGGCTGCTGCCGCTTCATCATGCCGATGGCCTGCTGCGCGCAGAGGAACGCACCAGTGAGATTCGTTCCCACCACCTGACTCCATTTTTCGTAAGAGAGCTCTTCCATGGGGATGGCCGGGGCGCCTGTGCCGGCGTTGTTGAACAGCACATCCACACGGCCGAATGCGGCCTCTATCTTGGCGAACAAGTCGCGGACAGAGTCAGGAGCGCTGACATCGGTGGGGACTCCGAGGATGTCCCCGCGAGAAGCATCTGCCAGAGCGATGGTCTGATGGAGTTGCTGCGCCCGGCGTCCGGCGATCACCACGCGGTATCCATTTGCGTGCATGGCTAGCGCCACGGCACGGCCAATGCCGCTGCCCCCGCCGGTGACCACCGCGACCTTTTCGTTCATCCATCCCTTCTATCACAGCGGCGATGCTGCCTGCCGGCGTCACGGTGGTATGCTGCTTGGCGGGGTATACTATGCCCGCAAACCTCACGGCCGATTATCTGGCTGCGGAGCAAGCTTACCAGCGCGCTCAAACCCACCAGGAGACGATTGCCGCTCTGGAGCTGATGCTTGCCACCCTGCCCAAACACAAAGGTACGGAGAAGATGCAAGCCGACCTCAGGAGGAGGCTGTCTCAGGCACGCAAAGAATCCCAAAAGAAAGGCGCTACCCACGCTACCCCTCCGTATTTCGTCAAGCGCGAGGGAGCCGGGCAAGTCGTATTGATCGGCCCTCCCAACTCCGGGAAATCGCGGTTGGTGTGCAGTCTGACGCACGCCCGGCCTGACGTGGCTGAGTATCCCTTTACCACCCGATTGCCGGCCCCGGGCATGATGCGGTTCGAAAACGTGCAGATCCAATTGGTGGACACACCGCCGATGTCCGTGGAGTTCATGGAACATTGGATGCCCCAGGTGATCCGCGCCGCCCATCTCAGCGCGCTGATTGCCGACCCCAACGATCCCGATGTGCTGGGCGAGATCGAATTCATCCTGCGGACTCTTGAGGAGTGTCAACTCCCATCCCCGAAGCTGTTTGTGGGCAACAAACTGGATCAGCCCAGCGCCCTTGAGAACTTTGCCTCTCTGCAAGCCCTGTATGCAGGCCGCTTCCGATATGTGGGCGTCTCTGCGGTCACTGGATCTGGCCTGGAGGCGTTTGCTGGTGAGACGTTTCGATCTCTCGACCTGGTGCGCTTCTACTCCAAGGCGCCCGGAAAGAAAGCCGACCTGGAAGTTCCCTACGTGTTGCGCCGCGGCGCTACGGTCGACGATGCTGCTGCGCACGTGCATCGCGACTTCGCGGAACATTTGAAGTATGCCCGCCTGTTCCGGAAATCCGACGAGCACCATGGGCTGATGGTGGAGCGCACGCACGCCGTGGAAGACGAAGATGTTCTGGAATTTCATACTGCCTGACGCGGCCCGGTATCGAATATGCTCTCCAGCAGTTGCACAAACCACGCCTCACCGCGGATGCTCTCGAAATTCACGTCGCGCAGAGTGTACGAGAGAGACCTGGCCTGCCCATACTCTGCCGAGAGCGCGAGCGACTGTTGGACGCCTTCCCGGTCTCCCAGATTGGCGGCGATGCAAGCGAGATTGTAAGCGCCCGACCCGCGGTCAATGGCCTCGGCCTTTTCCGCCTGATGCTTTGCCTGTTCCCATAGTTCCGCTGGGCCGTTGCGCTCGCGAGCCTCCCGTAAGAGGATCGCGCTCCAGTTTTTTCGTAACGCAGGGGAATCGGGCTTGCAGGCTTCGGACTCTCGAAGCTTCTCATTCGCCTGGGCGTAGAGTTCGAATGCTTCCACGCCGGAACGCGCCGTGGCGAATAAGCCCAGAGCTAACGCCCAGTTTCCGAGAATGCCACCGGCTGCATCAGGCCTCAGTCTCAGTGCCTCCCGGAAACAGCGGGCCGCTTCGTCCAGCCAAGCGGACTGCCGCCCCGAGCGCTTTTGCGCTTCGAGAACTGCCGCTTGCCCCCGAAACTGCCAGATTGTGGCGTCTTGTGGATCATCGGAAAGCAGTTCCTCCGCCGGCGCTCGCGCGGCGGCCAACAAGTGTAAGGCGCGCTCGCCGGAAACTGCCCCGGCGCGCTGGCGGAGCGCCTGGGCGTAGCGGAGCAGGCGCTCCCGTTTGTCGGGATCGAGCCGGTGTGCCTCTTCGAACTTCTGGCGGGCTCGCTCGAAGATGGCGTCCGATTCGGAATTCCGCTCCTGGTCGGCCCATTGGCAGAGCAGATCGGCACACTGGTCCACCAGAAATACGCCCAGAGGGCCGGGATGAATGGATGTCAGCGCCTGTTCGGCTCTGGCGAAGAGAGCGTCCGCTTCCGGGCCGGTTCGGAAGCGCGCCAGGAGGTGTAGGCTTCGGCGATTTGGCTTGCCTCCATCGCCTCCATGAACACACTGGCGGGAAATCTCGCGATCCACTCCAAGCCTTTCCGCCGCAGCCAAGTGGCTTCACGAGGACTGCGCCGTTCCGCCAGCACGCCCAGGGACAAGGCGGCTGTGTACCCGTTAACTGGCAACGCGTTGAAATACAACTCGTATGCACGAACGGCCTGTTCCACCAAGGCGGAATATTCGGCGCCGCGCGAGGTGGCGGCCTTCTCCAGCAGGTCGCGCGCCGCATCCGTGGTCTTCATAGAAACCCAAAGTATAGCGCCGGCCCACGCTATTCTATTCCGGATTGCAGCATCTTAAAACGAGCCTGTTTATAGGTGTCGGCGCGGACAACGATAGGTATGAGGATGGGGGGAACGCGTCGGGATTTCGGGCAGGGGCAAATTCGAGCCAGGCACGAAGATTCGCCAAAAGGCGGCGGGACTTTCGAGGGTGCACGGATTTGCGGCGGACGCACGGCTGGGCTGCTGCTGAGGGCCTCTACCCGCCCTGCGCGTCGTGCACTCCGGTGCCCGCCAACTCTTCTACCTTTGTGCCGCGGCAATCGATCCGCTGCGGGAGGGCGGCGCGCATGTTGATCTGATCCTCGGTGGCCCGATGGTCGCCTGGCAGACCGCTCGCTTCCGCCTCACTATGCG
>OKRF01000493.1:0-688 GCA_900290315.1 Candidatus Sulfopaludibacter sp. SbA3
GTCTTCCCAATGTTTTACCAGCCCGGCCACGTCGGCGGCCGGTTCGATCTTCTTGGAATCCACCGGCAGGGTCTGCCACTTCCAGGTGGCGATGGCCTTCTTCTCGGTATCCACCTTCAGGTCCAGCCGCCCTAACTCTTCGCCATAACCCTTGACGCGTACCAGCACGCGGCCATCTTGCGATCCTGCTTCGGGCATGCCGAAATGTGCGTGGCCGCTCACGATCACGCTGAATTCCGGCGCTTCCTGCAAACACTTTTTCTCTTCCGCCGGCGCAATGTGCGCCAGCAGCACGATGAGGTCCGACTTGTCCTTCACCTCCGCGGCATATTTGCGAGCCGCCGCGAGAAATGGAATGGTGTGCCATTCGCCTAACAGGTTGGGTGTTGTCAGATCGTTGAGGGTATCGGTCATGGCGCCAATCACGGCCACGCGCAGTCCGTTCACGTTCAGAATCACGTACGGCTTTTCCGTGAAGAGCCGGCCCTGGGCATCCACCAAGTTGGAATTGATCATGGGGTACTTCGCCGTTTGAATGAACTTGCGGACCTGCGGCCAGCCGTAATCGAACTCGTGGTTGCCCAGCGTGGAAACATCGAAGCCCAACAGGTTGGCAACTTCGTACACGGGAAGTCCATGGAAGATGGTGGAGACAGGCGTTCCCTGCACCAGGTCGCCGGCATTCAGC
>OKRF01000493.1:698-26773 GCA_900290315.1 Candidatus Sulfopaludibacter sp. SbA3
GGCGAGGTTAGCGAAGCCACCGTGGCCATTCTCCAGGGGACTGAGGCGCGCGTGCAGGTCGTTGGTGTGGAGAATGGTAAGCGACCGGATCTCTGCCGCTGCCGGAGCGCAGGCCAGCAGGAAAATCGCCAGCAAGCGCCGGATCCAGGATGGCATATCACACGATTGTAACGCGCGCTTCATGCAACCCAGGAAAGACAGACGACAAACAGCGATGTCGCGGTAGGGATGCGAGTCGCCCCGCACCCCCCGCACAGATCCGTGCAAGCGCGTTTGACGCACACGGCTCTTACCTTGGATGGCTAACGGCAAAGCGCTGCTCCGGGTACCCTGGGACGAGGCAGCCAGCGTACGAAAAGACGACCCAGTCGGATGGCAGAGACTTTCCCCTTTTGTGAGCGCCGTCGTAATACCCCGACCCAGTCGGATGGCAGAGACTTTCCCCTTTTGTGAGCGCCGTCGTAATACCCGCGCCCAGTACCGGGCAATCCTCTCCCGAAACAGCCCCAGACTCGCCCAGTTCCCCGGTACGCCGTAGTATCGGTAGTGCCCGTTCAGCACACGGTTCAGCCACCCGCCAACCTTCGGTACCGACTCGTGCATGCGACTGCGGAGCGTCTGCCTGATCTGCTTCCACAACTGTGGGTGAACCCCAGAAACGTGAATCCAACCCGAACTTCGCCAGCCGTTCCCCAGCCTTCGTCCGGACCGATTTATGCCGAGGATGCTTACAGGAGAAACCTGGGAGGGGCGATTTCGAATCGAACTGTGGCTCGCGGCGGCCACCGGCATGTACTACTCCGGCGACGACGGCGAGACGTGGGAGCGCGGTACACCGATGCCAGACGATTCGCAGCAACCGGCGCCTCACGCTTTCTTCGGCAGTTTCTTCCGGCTGGTGTCGGCGGAGGAAATCTACGCCGTGGGACTGTGGTGCCCAACTGGCCCGCGGAAGTCAAACGATGAGCCGGCACTACTGAGGGCCGTGAGGTCCCGCAACCGGTGCGTAATCGACCGCCCGTTCCCCTGTCTGCCGATTATTGTCTCGGCCGCGCGTCGACAATCCGCGGAGCGGGGGCTGAAGGCTGGAGATCCCCGGTGGGCACGGGGCACGGCGGAAGCGACGCGAAAGCTGGGCTGGCAGGGACAACGTTCAGCGCTGCCTCGATCTTAGCCCGTAGGGTCTTCTCATCGCCAGGCCTGTAGCCATCGGCGTGGAACAGGACCCGGCCATTTTCATCCAGCAGATAAGTAGACGGGGTCGAATCGATGCGGTAATCCCTCTGCAAGGATGCCTGGGATCCACCGATCAATACCGGAACGCTGAGATTCCTGGCCATTTGCCAGCCTGCGATCAGACCCACCTCTTCGGGCAGGATGTTAATCCACACCGTGGAGAGCCCTTTGTCCTTATAGGTGTCGTAAATCTTCTGAATCTCGGGAAGCTCGACATTGCAGTACGGGCAGCGGGGGAAGAAAAAATTCACCAGTGTGACCTTGTTCGCGAAGTCCCGGAGCGTCTTCTTTTTCCCGTCCAGCGTGGTCAGACTGAATGGTTTGAAAGTATCGGGAACCGGCTGGGGCGATCCGGAAGGAAGCACGGCGGCGGCCGATGAGTGCGGGGGAGTGGCAACGGATACTTTGCCGGAGCTCGGGAGCGCCGCATCATCGGCGCGAGTCCTCCTGCCGGGCATCCTCAGGGTGTAATCTGCCATCCACACGTAGTTGGCAAACGCCGCGTCCCCTTCGTGCACGCCGTTGATTTCTTCGGCGACGCTCTTGGTCCGGTCGCGGATCAAGACCTTGCCCAGGCTGAACTGCACCATGTGGTGTCCACGCGTATAGATGAATCCTGGCGTCAGGGCAATCCCGAAGCCCGGCCGGCGAAATCCCAGATTGTTTCCGATGAGATTGTGCGCGGGCACGCCTTCGTCGCGGACCGTCAGGGTCAGTCCCAGCCCTTTGATATGCGGGGCGGGGTGCGAGGTCCCAAGTTCGAGCATGTATTGGTCCTGAATGGCATCGAACTGAGTCATACCCGGGGTAGGAGCGGGAGGGCCGTTCGACGTTCCTCCATGGGAGGTCCAAAAGCTGTGGTACCCACCCTGTGTCATCACATAGTTGCCATCGGCGAACAGGATGGTATTGTTCCCCAGGTCCTGGAAGACCTGTCCCGACAGGATCAGGCCCCAGGCGCCAGCCCCTGGCTGCACGGAGTAGTCGGGGTATTGCGTCGACGTTGGTCCGCCGTACGTCGTCGCCACAACATTGCTCTGGCGGTCGTTACCGGAGGGAGCCAGCACGCTCAGTCCGAACTGAGCGTTGTTGAAGCTGGCTTTTTCACTGCTCGGGCGGCGCAGCCAGGACTGCGCTCCGAAACTGACGTCGCCAAGCCCTGAGGTGTGCAGAGTGGCGTACTGAGACTGCAGGCGCCGGCTGGCGTACACAAACGGAATGGTCCCCGTCAGACTGATTCGGGAAGTGAGCTGGTAAGTCACCATGAGATCGTCGAGATTGGTTTTCGACTGAACCTCAGTCCCCAGTTGTGCGCGCGAGAAATTCTCTGTTGGACCACTAAAATGCACGTGGGAATAGACGTGCCGCACGCCGATTGTCGAAGTCCAATCGCCCGGCCGCAAGTATCCCCCACCTTCCGCACCATTTGGCTCCAGACCGGAGCGTGAGATCACTCAACCCTGCGCGAACGCCATGCGCGTGGGCATGAGCATTCCCAAGGTCAGCGCGGCCAGAAACACCGCTAGTCTTCCAGATGTTCCGTCGAACCCTTTCATGACAGCTCCCCCTCGGTTCCCAACAAACAATGAGATTTTCAACAGCATAGGCGAGGTGTGATGGAAAGGCAATAATCGGTTCATACTAGCCGTAGGGAGCGCATCTGCGACTGAAGGCCCTAGTCTTCACGCAGCGCGATCAAGGGATCCACTCGAGCGGCGCGGCGGGCGGGGAGCCAGGCGGCCACGGCGCCGGCGGCAGCCAGGAGCAGCGCGCAGGCGGCGAGCCAGTGCGGATCCCACGGATCGACGCCGTCGGGTAGCAGATCCACTAACGGACGGATGGCTGCGATGGCGAGGGCCATGCCGAGAGCCGCGCCCGCGCCGAGGAGAGCGAGGCAATCGCTCAGCGCAGTCCACGTGACGCGCCCGCCGGTGGCTCCGAGCGCGGTGCGAATTCCCATCTCGCGCGTGCGCCGCCCTACAGAGTAGGAGACCGATCCGTACAGCCCCATCAGTGCTAGCACCATGCCGAGGCAGCTAAGCGCTCCTACGATCCGCGAGGCCATGCGCATGGGGAACAGCGCACCCTCCACGGCGTCCGACATGGGGTGGACGTCGAGAGAGGCTTGCTGGTCGACCGCGGCCAGCGCGTTGCGTAGCGGTTCGACGCGGCGCGCCGGGTCGCCGGCCACGCGCACCAGCAGTTGGGCGAAGAAGAACGGAGTGTAAACTGCGGCGGCGTGGTCTTCGCCGAGCGTACGCAGGCGCGTGTCTGCCGCCACTCCGACAATCTCCAGCACCTCTTCGTGCTCGACTCCGGCCACCAGGCGGGCGCCCACGGGATCGCTTTCGCCGAACAGGCTCTGGGCAAGCGAGCGGCTAACGATGGCAGGTACAGGCGTCCGCTGGCGGTCGCGGATTTCGAAATCGCGTCCACGCAGAATCGGGATGCCCAGCGTGCCGAAATACCGCTCGCCGGCGCCCATCGAATAGAAATCGCGGCGGGTTTCCGGTGGCTCGCCCTCGCGCCGCACCGGCTGCATCGGCAGATCGCCCATGAAGGGCAGGGTTGCGATGGACGTCACGCCGAGCACTCCGGGGACTGATTGCAGGCGCCGCACGATGGCATCGCGCCACTCGGGGCGGGAGTTGCGCGGATACGAACGCACGGCCGCGATGAGCGTATGAGCGGCATCGAAGCCCACATCGGTGTGGGCCAGTTGCAGAAAGCTCCGCGTGAACAATGCGCCGAGCGTGAGCAGCACCATCGATAAGACCACCTGCAGCAGGACGAACCCGTTGCGGAGATTCCAGCGCCGCAGCGAGAATGCCGGCTCACCCTGCTTCAGCACGATACCGAGGTCGGCGTTGGTGCTGCGCAGCGCGGGGATGCCCGATGAGATCAGCAGCGCCACGCCCGCCACCAGCATGGCATACAGCAGCAGGCTGCGGCCGGTCTGAAAATGGAACTCGATGGGGATGTTGTAGGCGGAGGGCCAGCGCAGCGTGCTGAGTTGGGCGCGGAGGAATGCGTCCATGGCGAGGCCGGCCGCGGTGCCACAGGCCACCAGCACGAGACCTTCGGCCAGCATGGGCTGTGCCAGTTGCCATCGGCGGGCGCCCAGGGCTTTGCGGATGGCGAGCTCTTTCTGGCGGCTCATGCCGCGCGCCAGCAGCAGGCCGGCCACGTTGGAACAGGCGATCAGCGCCAGCATGCCCGCTACGGCGAAGAGCATCAGAAAGAAAATGAAGAAGCGCCGCTGGTCGCCTTCGCTGGCGGAGTTCGCCGCCAGACCGGCCATGGGCCGCAGGGTGGAAACCTGGCGGACGAAATCGGTGCCGCCGATTCGCTCCGCCGCGGCATCCAGGGCCTGGCGGGTCTGGTCGCGAGTAAGGCTGGTGTTCAGGCGCCCGAAGGGATGGCAGCGCGTGGTATCGCCGCGCGCCTGGAAGTACACCTCCGGTGAGACGCCGTGGCCCATCACGCTGCGATAGTCGCGCGGCAGGACTCCCAGGAGGGTGTACAGGCGGCCGTTGATTTCCATGGTGCTGCCTAACGCCCGCATGTCGCCATGCAGGCGCCATTGCCAGAAGCTGTAGCTCACTACTACGGTGTCGCGGCCCTCGTCGGCCTGCGCGTAGAGGCGGCCGGCAGCCGCGCGCACGCCGAGACAATCGAAGAAATTTGCGCTGGTCGTGAAAGTCCACACCAGTTCGCTGCGCGTGCCGGCGCGCCAATTGGCATCGCCGAGGCCCACCTGAAAGGCGAGGTCTTGAAAGACTCCGGCGGCGCGCAGGTCGCGGTAGCGGCTGTAGGGAAGCTGCGTGTCGATGCGTACGAGGCGGTCCGGCTGAGTGGCGCTCAGGTCGTCCAGCACCATCTCGCGAACTACGCTGTACACGGTGACATTCGCGCCGATGCCGAGGGCCAGGGAAGCGATGGCTGCCGCGGTCAGGGCAGGGGAACGGCGCAGAAATCGAAACGGCAGCATGGGGTACATCCTAATACACGGGACGTCTGTTTTGTGATTTTCGTGGAGTGGATCGCGTTTCGTAAAGGGGCCAATCAGGCACGAGGATTCGCCAAAGAGCAGCACAGTTCGGAAGATGACGGACGACAAAAGACGGTTCGTCTGTCCCACAGGGCAGCGCCGCAACCAAATTCACCTGGCCCGGCTGACCGGGATGCTGCGGCCGCCGGTGTGGATCGTCAGCCTGGTGGCCTGACTCTGGCTGTCGAGTTCGAAGGTGACCACATCGTCGGCAGTCTTGCTGAAGAAGCGAAGCTCAGCCTCGGCAAACAGTTCTTCGGGAGCTTCGTCGTTCTCCTGCATGGCCAGGTGACTATCCTGGCGCGTGACAGTCAGGACCAGGCCGGCCGAAAGGGCATACCGCCCCGTCAGCCGGTCCAGGAGTGCCGGGGCGATGGCGATCTCGGTGTGCTGCCGCAGAGGCTTGCGGGGAGGAAGCTCCTTGTAAGGAGTGAAGCCTTCCCATTCGATCGGCGTGAAGGTGTTCCGCTGCAGCGTCTCTAAAAGCTCCTGGAAGATGCCCTCGCCGTTGGAGCTGTTCGTCAGGATGACGATGCCGTCCTTTGGCCGGTCGAAAACCACCGTGTAGTTTCGGAAGCCCTCGTCGTGCCCTTCCTTGAAGAAGGCCTTACCATACGGGCTCCAGTAGAGACCCCAACCCAGTCCGTAGCTGAGCCGAATGGCCTGGTTGGCTTGGCTGGTGGCGGCCGCCAGAGTCGGGAATTGATACTTCGAGAGAATCTGGATCTGGGGGCTCAGCATTTGCTCCCTGGCCGGCTTCTGCAACCGCTCGCCGGCGATCACGGCTTGCAGAAACCCGGTGAAATCGCGCAGGGTGGTCTGCATGGAGCCGGCCGCGTCGGCGCGCGATCTTTGCTGGTGGCCGAGCGATCTGCCCCATTCGTCATAACCGTTGGCGTAATCGTTTTCGAACCGTGCTTCGGAAAGCATGCTGGTGCGGGACATGCCCAGCGGGCCGAAGACGCGTTCTTGCATGAGACTCTGCAACGGCCGGTTGGTGATGGCCTCCACTACAAACTGCAAAAGCTGGATGCCCTCGCCGGAGTATGCGTATCTGGATCCCGGCTCAAAGTTGATGTTCAGCTTGAGATCCTCATTGAGGCCGCGGAAATTGGGAAAGCCGCTGGTGTGGCTCAGCAGCATCCTCGCGGTGATTTTCCGGTAGCGCGGGTCGTTGGCCAAGTCGCGATACGCGGGGTAGCTCGGAAGGGGCTGGGGCAGATACTCCTGCACCGGTTTGTCGAGGTCGAGCGTGCGGTCCTCGACCAGTTGCATGACCAGATACGCAAATACGGCTTTGCTGAGGGAAGCTCCGGCCAGCACCGAATCCTCGGTGAGCGGCAGCTTCTTTTCCTTGTCACGGAATCCGTAGGCCTTCAGGAGAGCCACCTTGCCGCCATTGACGATGGCGATGGCGACCCCGGGGACCTCGGCGGCGTTCATCAGGCGCGACACGCTGGCATCGATTTCCTGGAGCGAAATGGTGCTGCCGTCCAGGCGTTTCACGGCGGGCTGCGCAGCGGCGCACAGCGCGATGGCCGCCAGCAGGATTGTAATTCGCATCCGTTATTTGCGCTCCTGGATAGGTTACGCTGGGGCGTGGTGGCTCGAATGCAAGTCAGGTGGCGGGAGAACGCGTCGGGATTTCGCCGAGGGGCAAATTCGAGCCAGGCACGAAGATTCGCCAAAAGGCGGCGAATTTCGAGCCTGGCANNGGCACGAAGATTCGCCAAAAGGCGGCGAATTTCGAGCCTGGCACGGATTTGCGGCGGACACACGGCTCGGGATTTTCGAGGGTGGCACGGGTTTGCGGCGTGCGCACCAGCTCGGGATTTTCGAGGGTGGTACGGATTTGCGGCGGACACACGGCTCGGGGTTTGCAGCGTGTGATAGCGCATTACGCTGCGCGCAATAGACGAGGAGGAATATGTGCGATCAGGATCATTTTGACGAGGACCGGAAGGAGTACGAGGCTCGGGATTTGGTGACCCGCAAGGCGGAAGCCGGCGGCGCCACTCCCCTCCAGCAAGTGATGCCGCTGGCGTGCGCCCTGAACGAGACCACGCACATGGCGGATGCGAAAGCGTTCGTCAGGTGGCTGGACCGGCAAACGCCTCATTCCATGGCGGCGGGCTTGTGACCGATATGCCAAACAGTCCGGACCTGCACGCCGCGAAGACCAAGGGATTCGACGATCTACAACAAGCCATTGGCCGAGAAGGCATGGAGCCGCCTGCTCGCGCTGTACGGAAAAGCTCTGGACTGAATTTCTACTGAATCGTGACGATCACCGTGTTTGCCTGGACTCCGCCGGCCGAAAGAATCACTTCGGTCACGCCCTTACCCGCCAACGAGCGCGGTAGCGATACGTTCACCTGGTCCAGCCCGGCATATTGTCCTTGCGGGCCAGCGTAGAGAACCTGCACTGGCTGACCGCCGATGCTGGCCGTCACGCTACCGGAAGTGGCTCCTCGAATTCCGGTCCCATATAGCTCGAGGACCGCGGTATTCGAAGCGGCCCCCAAATCGATTGGTATGGCAGTACATGCGCCAGCCATGCATTGGGTTGTGTAGCTGATGCTCTGTGCACCGCTGTCCGATGCCACAACTACCAGCGCCGCTGCCAGGCTGATGCCATCCGCGGTGAAGACTCCGAGAGAAACCGGCGCGATTCCTGCCGTGCCTTGCGAAAGCGCGCCATTGCCGGCGCGGACGGTGATCGTTCCGGTTCCTGAAGGCAGTCCAGCCGGTACGTAAGCGTTGATTTGCGCCGGCGAAACGAAAGAAAGACCGAGTGGCGTACTGTTCCCACCGCTGTCGAGAATGGTGGCTGTGGAGCCTGCCAGAGAAACGGGCAACGGAGGAGCCGCCTGGCCTTGCGCGGTGGCAAGGCTCGATCCAAAGATGCTGATGAGCGAATCCGGCGCGATAATTCCACTGGATAAGGCCGCTGAATACACAGTTGCTTTGGAGGGGGCGGCAGCCTGCGCCGCGAGCAAACTCCGGAATGTTTGCCCCGTGGCCGTGAGCGGCACGGGTTTAGAGGAGAAAGCCGCCGACACGGCCTGGTTGGCCGCTGAATCCCACTGGTCCGCGGTACACACGCTCGAGGGCGGAGTTGGGCAACCCGGCGTATTGGCATAGTCGAGATAAGAAAAGAAAATGTCCGGTTCCGAGAACGAGACATACTCCATCCGCTTGAAATTCGCCAGGTTCATCATCAGCGTCAAAAACGCCTGATCCATCGGCTCCCAAAAGCTCCAGTTATCGCGTGCTTCCACGTCGGAATCGGCGTGCTGTCCAACCTCCGCATTCGCTTCGTGATAGATCCATGTCTCATCCATCCCGACCGACTTACCTTGCGCGATCGCCGCCGTTGCAATAGAGCCGATGTTTGCCAGATAGTTACTCGCCCGCATGTTGTTGATGGGATGCACGTGAATGTCAATCACGTCAATCCCGGCGATTTGCGTGTAAGTGGATATCAGCGTGGTCAGATATGTTTCCCACGAGCCCATGCCGATGGCCAGACGCAAGCTGGTATGGAGTCCCGGTATGGGCGGATTCGCATTCAGAATGCCGTTGCGAATCGTGGTTACCAACGTCAGATTGTTGGCGAGGAACGGCGACTGGTTGGACGGGTCCAGCGCAGCCTGCGTCGATTTTCCGCCTTCGGTATCTGGCTCAGGTTCAAAGTTCAGATAATCCGGATGCAGCAGTTGGCAGATGGAGAGCGCCTGCGCGGCCCGGCCGGCCACATAGCCGTTGAACGTCAGAGCCTGGTAGTAGCCCGCAAGGTTCAGCGGGTCGGCCGAGATGGAAGCAGTAGCGCCGAAACCTTGGGCCATCGATTGGATGATCACCCTCATGCCGCGCGCGTGGACATCGGCGATCAGGCGCTGATAGAACGCGAGCCGCCCATTGTAGGCGGCCATACCTCCGGAAGTGGGCCAGTTGGCATAGAAAGGCGGGTACAACAACGGAAAATGGAGTAGCACCTTGACCACCTGAACGCCTCCCAGACCCTGAACCGCATTGAGGAAAGGGGTGACGGACCGATCATAGTATCCCGTCGTCAAAACGTTGGTGTATGCCGACGCTGGAGTACCCTCCACGCCAAAGAAGACAGGGAACTTCGATTGATCCCATCCGCTGGTGAGCGCGCTGCCGCTCAACTGGGCGGAGAGTTGGGAGTAGGCCGTTTGAAACTCCGCGGGAACCGCTGGCTGCGCGGCAAGCGGGGAGCACAACAGGGCGAAAATCACCACCCGTCCCGGAAGCAGTGGCATAAATCCCCAGAAACCGACACGCTTAGTCCGTCTTACTGGCCGCCCATGAATTTGGCGGAAACGTCGATAATTTCGGGAGCCACGTGGCCCGGTGTGCGATACTCTGCTTCCGTGCTCTTCCCTTGCCCTGTAACGAACAGATGGTTCAGCGCCGGGTAGCTCTGTGCCATGGAACCCTTCATTCCGCTTACTGCCTGCTTCCACAGGCCGAAATCCGTCATGGTGGTCTGGAAATCGCGCTCGCCTTGCAGGACGAGCGCGGGGATTGCCAGTTTCTTGAGTGCCGCCGCGGCGTCGTAACCTTTCAGATCCAGCCAGTACGCCACGGGGAGTCCGAGCATGGCCGGCGCTTCTTCATCGGACGCTTCCAGTTTCTTGATCTTCGCCACCCGGTCCTTCGCCTGCCCCAATTGCTGCGCCGGCGGATTGGCCTCGATCACCTTCTCCAGAATCAGGTCTTCCAGCGGACGCTCGTTGGATGCCATCAGAATCAGGCCTGCCAGTTTGCCATCCTCGGCGCCGACCCGCGGCAGAAGATAGCCGCCCAGATCGTGACCCAGCGCGAACACGCGCTTGCCGTCCACTTCGGGCTGGCTGCGAAGCACCGCGATCGCCTTGACTGCGTCCTCGATCACTTCATTATCCGCGGTGTAGGAAGTGCCGCCGGCCATTCTGGCGCTGTATTGCCTGGTGCGCTTTTCGTAACGCAGTACCACGATGCCGCGGGATGACAGGCCGTAGGCCAGATCGCGGAACATCTTGGTGCCTCCCACGGTCTCATCGCGATCGTTGGGGCCGTAGCCGTGGACCAGAACGACGGCCGGGAATGGGCCGGCACCGCTAGGAACGGTGAGGCTGCCGGGCAGTTTCCATTCATCGCCGATGGTCACTGCGCGTTCCTTGTAGGCGCCCTGTTTCACATAGGCTGGCGGCTGCCACGGAATCTCGCCCGGCCGCAGCAAGGGCGGCGACACCTGGCCGCTCGGGTTCACACTCATCTGGACATCGATAGTCCGGGTGGCGAACTTCACGGGAATCACGACGACGGAGACCGGTCCCATATCCTGCACCGAGGGTTTGCCGATCTCCTCCACCGCGCCCCAGGTTTTGATTTGCGTTCCCAGCTTGGTAAAGTCGGCGACCGTGGCGTGTTCGCGGTAGGCCGGAGTGATCATCTGTTCCAGGTCGGCGTACTTCTCGCTCAGTAGAAGGTCGAGCGCCTTTCTGGCAGTGCCGGCGGGATCAGGGGACTGGGCCAGCAGCAGGCCCGCGGAAAACAGACACAAAACTCGGGAGAGCATCACTACTCTATGTTACTGCCGGGAGCGCCTGCTTGACCAACTCCCACGCGCGTTGGACGTGCGCCATGGTGGTCGCCTGGTTCCCCACCGCCAGGCGCAAAGTGAAGCGGCCGTTCAGCACCGTGCCCGATATGAAGACTTCACCGGTGGCATTCACTTGCTCCTGAATCCGGCGATTCTCCTCGTCAGTGCCCTTGTACCGGAAGCAGACGACGGAGAATGGCGCCGGAGCGGTGCGCTCAAAGCACGGGTCGGCGTCCACTCGCCGGGCTAGTTCCTGAGCCAGCCGCACGTGCTCGCGGATGATCGCAGCCAGCCCTTCCCTTCCGAACGAGCGCATGACGAACCACAGCTTGAGGGCACGGAAGCGGCGGCCGAGCGGCACGCCATAATCCATCAGGTTGATGGCCCGCGGATCCTCCGCTGTCTTCAGGTAGTCGGGGACCAGCGAAAATGCCCGCCGCAACACGTCGGGATGGCGGGTGTAGAACACGCTGCAATCCACCGGCGTGAGCATCCATTTGTGCGGATTGGTAACCAGCGAATCGGCGCGGTGGCACCCTTCGTAGGCCCACCGGAATTCCGGCGCCACCATGGCCGACCCGGCATAGGCGGCATCCACATGGAGCCAGAGCTGTTGCCGCTGGCAGATTTCGGCGATGGCGGGGACAGGGTCGACGCTGGTGGTGGCGGTTGTGCCCACCGTGGCGGTGACGCAGCAGGGACGGAGTCCCGCCGCCAGGTCGCTCTCGATCATCTCCGCCAAGGACTGGGGCTTCATGCGAAACTCGGCATCCACACGCACTCTGCGGACGCGCTCCTGCCCGATCCCCGCCGCCAGCGCGCCCTTCTCGATGGAGGAGTGCGACTGTTCAGAGGTGTAAACCACCAGGCGCGGATCGCATCCTTTCAAGCGCGACTCCGGGTCGATAAATTCGCGCGCCGCCATGATGGCGTGCATGCTGCCAGTGGACGCTGTGTCGTAGATCACGCCGAACCAATCCTGCGGCAGCCCAGTCCACAGGAGAAGCCAGTGCAGCACCACTTGTTCCAGCTCCACGACCGAAGGGGAGCTCTTCCAGAGCATGCCGTTCAGATTGAGAGCGGCCGCCAGCAGTTCGCCCAGGATTCCCGGCGGCGATGCCGAGATGCCGAAATAGGCCATGAAACCGGGATGGTTCCAGTGGGTGGTGGCGGGCACGATCAGCTTTTCGAAATCGGCCAGGATGGCGTCCATCGATTCGCCCTGCTCCGGGCCGGCGGCGGGCAGCGCATCGGTCAGGTCGCCCGGCTGGACGCGTGGCAGCACGGGGTAGCGTTCGGGATGCTCCAGATAGTCGGCGATCCAATCGATCGCGCGGTGGCCATAAAGGCGGAATTGTTCGGGTGTCATTGCACGAATGGCAATTGTACTACCCGTTGGCCGTCAGTTTCTTTGCGCCGGGCAGCCAAGCCGAAAACCAGGCGCGGAACTGGTCCATTCTTCTCTGCTTTTCCGGCGACAGAGGGACTGCGAGGGGTCCGGTTTTCAGGCTGCGGAGGCCGGTAGCCACCTTCAGAACGGCCGGTTGCGGGAACTGGTTCACCCACAGCAGAAACTCTTGCAGCATGGCTTCCAGTTGTTCCACCGCGAGTTGATTTTGAGACCGGATGGCGCAGTCGAGCGCTGTCACGAGTTCCGGGACGGCGCAGGCTGCCGCAGAAATCGCGCCATGGGCTCCGGCGCGGCGGGCGGCAACCAGTGTGACGTCTTCTGACGCCAGGATGCGCCAAGGCTGGCCTTGGCGTTCTGCCCTCAAGTGCAGCACCGAGTCGCCGTCCCCAGTCTCCTCCACACCGGCGAAGCGGCCGGTGGACAGCAGATCGAGCACGGTACTGGTGTGCAACTGGGTGCATGGCGCAGGCAGGCGCGCCAGAAAGACTGGCACTCCGCCTCCCAGTTGCGCCGCGAACTGCAGATAGAACTCGCGCAGATCGTCCTGATCGTAGCTGAAGAAGTGTGGAGGCGGCAGCAACAGGCCCGCGGCACCCGCGCGCCGCGCCTCCCGCGCCAAAGTCAGCGAGCCTTCCAGCGAGGCGCTTCCCACCCCGACCAGCACGGGCACCCTGCTGCGCTTCACCGCCAGGAGAGCCAGACGCGACCGCTCCTCGGTGCTCAAGGCAGCGAACTCGCCTACCTCACTGCACAGCGCGATGCCGTTCACGCCGCCTTTGCACAGAAAATCGATCAACTCGAAGGCCGCGCCGAAGTCGAGTTCGCCGTGCTGACTGCGCGGCGTGATGGCAGCGGCATAAACTCCTTGGATCTCAATCATGTGCGGCGGGGCGTCCTTGCGGAACAATGTAACATGGGCGGTGAATTCCGGTTACGCGCTTTCGTCCTAGTACTGCCTCAGTACAGCCAGCACTCGCAACGCATGAGCGGGTGAGAAAAAATGAGATTTCGCAGAGGAACGGAGACCGATCTCGCATGGAGAAGGAGGATCAGGTCATATCCCGATAACGGTCACGGTACTTAAGTCTAATGCCATGGTACTATCAGGACTCGCAGCCGGGATCCGATTTACGAAATGATGAATACGGAGGCTGGGCATGACACCCGGAAATCATACTCTGTATTCTCTCACGCTGTTTTTGGCGCTCTCTTGCCTATCGATGTGGAGCCATCGGCGCCATCGGGTCTCGCGAGTGTACCGCGCTAGCGTAGCCGGCTGCCTCAAGGATGAAGAGCCCCGTCTCTGCTAGACCAGACCTCGGAATCAGTTGCCCATTCCTTCCCACTGAAGATCTGAGGGCTGGCGGGCAGTGGGAAGACAGACGACACAAAAGGATCGTCTGTCCTACTTGTGCTGTTTCAGTTCGGCTTCCGCACGAAGCCAATCTTCCAACGGCGAACCTCCCCGGCGTCCGCGCTTTTCCCAGTAGGAATATGCCAGGGCGGCAATCTCTTCCCGCGCAGGCGCAGCATATACAGGGGCGGTCTCTAGCGGTATCGTCACGGGTTGGGGCCGAAGGCGGGTGCTGTGGGTTCTTCCGCAAAAATGGGTCATTTGGTTCCGAGAGTTACTATACAACAGACCGGTATCAACTTTAAGCATGCGCTTGCACTACTCCGGTACTGGGACTTTCGGCATTACGTACCCCTTCCGGCTGACGATTCTGGCATCCGGATGCCGCGCCTGGGCAGGCGGGCTCAAGGTGACCGCAATCTGACGCCGCTGGCCAGGTCGGCCTGAGGGCATATCGTAGTAAAGTTTGTACCGTTTGCGCAAGCGCTGGATGACTTGGCGAAGAGCCGGGTTCGTCTCCACCACTTCGCCGCCCGTCTGCTCTGCGATATCGTCGATGTTGTCCCACAGGTTGAAGCCCAGCGTCAATAAGGGGCCGAAGTGGAACGGATTATCGTCGCGAGTGAGCCTTGTAATCGCGGTGGGAATGACCATGGCACTCAGACCGACATCGGCTTGCCAGAGGTCTTTGGCGACCGCCGTGTGATTCTGGTTCTTCAGCCCGAAACCGGCATCTCCGGTAAACATCAGCACCACTCTGCGCCTGCGCGGACCCTTCTGCGCCGATAGATACCTGGCCGCTTCCACGGCTGCCGGGAGGACGGAGGGTCTTTTCGAGAAGGCCGCGAATGCCAGCCCGATTCTGAGTTTTCGTTTTACCTCTTTCAGATCGCTGCTGATTGGCTGTTCGAGGCGCACCTCCTCATTGAACGACAGGACAGCCACCCGGTCGCCTTCGCGAAGTTCCGCCAACGCCATTTCGGAAGCGCTCCTCAGCGCCGGGAGGTGTGACGACATGGGCTTGCTCAGCTCGAACAAGAGCACTATATCGAGGGGTGTTTCTTCCTGGCTGGCGTAACGAAGCCGCACCGGTTTCCGATCGTCCTCGACGGCGAAATCGCCCACTTGCAGCCCTTCGATGACGCCTGCCTTGCCGATACCTGGGCATCCACTTCAACCATCGACACGGCAGTCTTGAAAGTGGCATCCTGGGCCAGCAGGCAGGCTGCGAGAGTCAGTAAGAGCATTTAGAAGGTATCAGGCGCCTTGGCGGCGGCGTTCCCGTTCAAGAAGCGGTCGAACCAGTAGCATTGCCAATTCAGGCTCTCCACCAGGTGTTGGGGCTCTCCGGTGCGCGTCAGGTTGTGATTCTCGCGCGGGAAGATCACCAGTTCGGCGTTCACTCCGTAGTGCCGCAGCGCGCGGAACCACTGCTCGCCCTGCTCCAGCGGCACCCGGTAATCGTTGTCGGAATGGAGAACCAGCGTGGGCGTCTTGACGTTCTTCGCGTACTTGAGGGGAGAGGCGTCCCAGTACTGATCGAAGTAGTCGAACAGGAAGCCCTTGAAGTCGTCTTCGTGGCCATAGGCGCCGTCGCGCGTGCCATCGTCGCTGATGAAGTTGGAGACGCTGCGCAGGGTTACAGCGGCGGCGAAGCGCGTGGTGTGGCCTAGAATCCAGTTGGTGAGATAGCCGCCGTAACTGCCGCCGGTCACTCCCAGACGCGTGGTATCGATCCAGGGATTCTGCTTGAGCACGGCATCCACACCTGCCATCACGTCCTGGTAATCCATGCCGCCCCAGTTATTCACGATGCCGCGCTCGAACTTCTGCCCATACCCTGTGGAGCCGCGCGGATTGCAAAAGAAGACGGCCCATCCTTTGGCGGCATAGACCTGGAATTCGTGATACCAGTCCACACCGTACTGCCCGGAGGGGCCTCCATGGATACTGAGAATCATGGGGTACTTCCTGCCAGGCTCCCAACCGATGGGCTTCACCAAAAAGCCGTCGATGTCCCAACCGTCGGTACTCTTGTAGGGCAGCCGCTGCACCTTGGCCGGTTCGAGCCCCTCCCAGAGCGCCGCATTCAGATGGGTCAGAGGGCGCCGGCCGCTGTCGTTCAGGGAAGCGGCATACAGGTCGTCCAGATGCTCGAAATCGTTTGACAGGTAGGTCATCATTCCGCTTGCGGGGTGAAAGTCGAATCCGCGGACGGCACGTTCCCCTGTGGTCATCTGGGAGAGGCGGCGCGCCTTCAGATCGATGCGGAAGAGGTGCGCCTGCCCCTTGAAGCCGCTCTCAAATGTCAGCTCGCTGAGTCCGGGACCCCAGACAAGGCCGGCCGGAATCAGGTCCAGATCGTCCACCACCAGAGTCGATTTCGCTCCGCCGGCAGAGGGCGCAGCATACAGTTTAGGAAACTGGCGGCGCTGGGTCTGTCCGGCGAACACGATCTGTTTGCCGTCGGGAGACCAGCGCGGCATGGTGTCGTCAAACTCGTGATCGGAGATCTTCGACAAGGGACCACCACCGGCGGCGATCACCCAGACGTCTTTGTTGTGCCCTTCGTCATACTCTTTGCCGGTGCGGTCGGAAACGAAGGCGATGCGCGAGGAATCGGGCGACCATTGGGGATCGGTATCGTTCCAGTCGTCGCCGCTGGTGATCTGGTTGCCCTCGCCGGTCACGGCGTCGATCACCCACAGGTGACTGCGTTTGTCGTCATACCACCCGGTATCGTTGAACTTGTAGGAGGTGTGCGCATAGTGGCGGACGTCGCTCTTGCGGGGGCCTGGAGGAGCGTTGTCGGTGGGGCCGCTGCGGCTGAGCACCACCAGGCGCTGGCCATCGGGCGCCCACTGGAACACGCCGGCGCCGTTCTTCAGGTGCGTCAGCGCCACGGCCTCGCCACCGGCATCCGCACCACCTAGCCGCAGCAGGAAGATTTGCGGGCGCGGCAGTGCGGCGCCGGCCGCCTGTTCCGAAGCCTGGGCGTTGCGCGTGGAGAGGAAGGCCAGGCGTGCGCCATCGGGACTCCAGCGCGGGGAGGTGGAATTGACTCCTTCTGCCGTCAGCCGGCGCGGGGCAGACGTGCCATCGATGGCCACTACCCATATGCCGTTCTCACGCCGGTTCTTTTTCTGATCGACGGTGGTGACCACGTAGGCCACCTGTTTACCGTCGGGAGAAATATGCGGATCGGCGATGGATTCGAAGGCGAAGTAATCCTCGGCGGTGATGCCGCGGCGGGCGGCGAGGGTTGGCGTGGCGAGGGCCGGAAGCAGAATCACACAAAGTAATGCCCGCATTGATATCTCCTGTAATTAAGGCAGTATAGCGGATTCTAACTATTCAATACCCCCCACCTAGCTTCATAACGAATGACAGGCTTGTAGCAAAGTCAGGTTGTGGCCGATATGTATGGATGTAGCCGGAATACACCGGGCATACAAACACCGAATGCGCCGCTTCCGGTGGAGGCATCACGCACGTGCGAAGCCTGCCTCACAGCCCGCCACTGGCCTGGATGAGCGTGAATCCAGACCCCCTTCTCATGCGATTCGCGATGCGAGCAATTTCCGTGAAAAAACTCACATTTCGGCCGATAAGTGACTCGTGGGGGGTGCGACCAGACTGACCAATCACTGCCAAGCACGCACTGCAGAGCGATCCGCCCGCAAGCATCAGGCGGCCCAATAGCCGGACGTGGCCGGAGGCCCTGTTGATCTCAATCCGCCGAAAAATCGACGAATCCGAGCACTTCGCGTTAAGCTTTCAAGCGCTGGCGAAGGTATTCCTGGGATTGGCTGCGGCTCTTCCCAAGGCCGCATTGCCGGCCAATCCGGAACTTTCCGAGCAGTGCAAGACCACTCTGCGGCGCGCCGCCGAGAAGCTGCAGAATGCGCCGACGCGGAGCGACATCGACGAAGCGGGAGCGACCACTCTCACACAACTGGACGAGATTTGCCGCGCCAACCAGTCTGCCCTGGAAGAGCGCGACGCCGCCTTGAAAGAGGTGGTCACCACGGTGGCCGGAGCCATCAGCGGATTCAAAGGGCGCGGCGAGCGGCACGAATCCAGCCTCAGCAAAGTGGCCGACGGCTTTGAATCGCTGGCGCGCATCAACGATGTCAACGAACTGCGCCGCCAGTTGCACCAGAATGTGGCACAGCTTCGCCAGAGTGTGGAACAGATGAAGCGCGAAAGCGACGAATCGGTCCGCCAGTTCGAAACGCAGATTCGCACTTTCGAGCAGCGTCTGGAGGCCGCCCGCAAGGGCTCCGGCACGGACCGGCTGACCGGACTGGGCAGCCGCCGCGAGGCTGAACGGCACATGCAGAAGATCCCCAAGTGCAAAAGGCCGGTGTGCCTGCTGCTGTTCGATATTGAAGGCTTCCGCGACATCAACGCGCACTACGGCAATATCTTCGGCGACAAACTGCTGCAGGCGCTTTCGCACACGCTCAAGGGGCGCTTTTCCGACGAAGGCACCCTGTTCCGCTGGGGTGCGGATGAGTTTCTAGCCATTGCCGAAGGGTCGCTCGCGATGCGCATGGATCAATGCCGCGGCATTTGCGACGCCTTCGCCGGCAGCCGTTACTCCAGTTTCGAAGGGTCCACCAAGACGTCGATCAGTGCCCTGCTGGCCGCCGGCGCCGCGCAGTACATTCCCGGCGAGACGATGGAAGATCTCTACCGCCGGGCCCGCGAGAGCCTGGAACGGAATCGCCTGAGTCTACCCAGATGAACTGCTACGACCTGCAGCGAAAACTCTCCGACCTGATCGCCTTCCAGTGCGTCTTAGTGGCTCTGCGCGGGGTGGGCCCGGAAGCTTCCGAAGAAATGCTCTGGCAAACCCTGCTGGCCGCCCTGGTGGAGCAATACGGCTTCCGCCGGGCGTGGTATGGAAGATACGAGGAGAACGGAATTCGGCCGGCCGTAGTAGTGCCGGTGGATTCCTTCCGCGAGCAGGATCTATTGGCGGAGACCACTGTGGATCTGGACCTGCCGGTCTGGGTGGAAGGCAATCCCGAGGGGCGGCTGCGCATGGAAGCCGATGGGGAAGTGCCTCCGGAACGCGCCGAACAACTCCGCATTCTGGCATCCGAAGCAGCAACTATGCTGGCGGAGCGCCGCTTTCGGGTGCGCAGTGAAGAAGCCCTGAAACAAGCGAAACTGCAGGCCGAAGCGGCCAACCGGGCCAAGAGTTTGCTGCTGGCCAACATGAGCCACGAGATCCGCACGCCCATGACCGGGGTTCTGGGATTCACCGGCCTGCTGGCGGCCACCTTGCTCACCCCACAGCAGCAGGACTACGTGGAAACGATCCGCTCCAGCGGGGAAGCCCTGCTGACCCTGATCAACGACATCCTGGATTTTTCCAAGATCGAGGCCGGCAAACTCAGTCTCGAAAGGCTGCCTCTGGATGTGCGGCGCACCGTGGAGCAGGCCGTGGGGTTGCTGGCCGTGCAGGCGGCCGAAAAGCGACTGCGCCTGTTTTATAAAGTCGACTCCGCCACGCCGAAGACCGTGGTTGGCGACGTGGTGCGCTTGCGCCAGGTACTGGTCAACCTGCTGGGCAACGCAGTCAAGTTCACGGCCGCGGGAGAGGTATCGCTCTCCGTTTCCGCGCAACCCGCGGAAAGCGGCCGCCATCTTCTTTCGTTCGTGGTCCGCGATACCGGGCCGGGCATTCCGGCGGAAGATCAGAAGCGGATTTTCGAATCCTTCAGCCAGGTGGATGCCTCCATCAGCCGCAAGTACGGCGGCACCGGTCTGGGCCTGACCATCAGCAGGACGCTGGCCGAGCAGATGGGAGGCTCCCTCCGCTTGGAGAGTGAACCGGGGCATGGCGCCACGTTCTACTTCACCATGCTGGCGGAGAGGACAAGCGAAATACCCCTGCAATTCGCTGCGCCCGTGGTGAATGTGCAGCCGACGGATCTCCCCAGCCTGCGCGTGATTGTGGCAGAGGACAATCCAGTGAACCGCCTGTTGGCGCGGGCCATGCTCAAACGCATCGGTTATCAGGCGGATGCCGCAGTGGATGGCGCCGACCTGTTGACGCGCATGCACCAGTCCACTTACGACGTGGTGTTCATGGACATGCAGATGCCCGGAATCGACGGCCTGGAAGCCACCCGCCGGATCCGCCGGGATTGGCCGCTGGATCAACAGCCGCGCGTCATCGCCATGACTGCAGCCGCCTTCCCCGAGGATCGCGCCCAGTGTCTGGAAGCCGGCATGGACGACTATGTCTCCAAGCCGGTCGGCATGCCGGAGCTGATCGAGGTGTTACGCCGGGTGAAGACCACGCCCGGTCCGGAAGTTGCGCGATGATGTAGGGATGTGCCGAAGCATTAAGGTGCTGCGCAAGCCCGGCGAACGGGCAACTCCCGAGGAATTGAACGCGGCCGCCCTGCAATTCGTCCGCAAGATCAGCGGCTTTCACAAGCCCTCTCAGGCGAACAGCGAAGTATTCCAGCGGGCGGTGGCGGAAGTGGCCGCGGCCAGCCAGCGGCTATTGGACGGGCTGGCGAGTCGGGTTTCGTAGAAGGGCAAACTCGAGCCAGGCACGAAGATTCGCCAAAAGGCGGCGAATTTCGAGCCTGTTGGGGTGCCCGCGGCAGCGGGCAACGATGGGAATGAAAATGAAAGGCTTACCTGCGGTGGCATCCTGTATTTTCGAGCCTTTCAATTAAGGGCGGACCGCCCCGCAAAACGGGATGAAAAACCGGTTGGTAGCGCCGGCGGTCTCGCCGCCGGTTGCACGGGCCGACCGGCGACAAGATCGCCGGCGTTACCCGTTCGCTGTGCCGGTTTTTCGACCCTGTTGGGGGGTCCGCACGCGGGCAACGACTGGTATGAAATTGGGGGAACGCGTCGGGGTTTCGCGAAGGGGCAAACTCGAGCCAGGCACGAAGATTCGCCAAAAGGCGGCGAATTTCGAGCCTGGCACGGGTTTGCGGCTAGCTCGCGGCTCGGGATTTTCGTGGCGGCGTATAATGCGAGCCTCATGAACCCTAATCCTACACAGCGTCGCTCACGCTGGCCAGATTGAACTCATCCACCACAATCGCCGGCACAATCGAAGACCCTGTCTCCGACCCCTGCGCGCGCGAGGGACGCCCCAGCATCTTGGTGTTCTGCAGCACGCGTACGGGACTTTCATTCCACCGGAAGTTCGTCACCGGGTCGGTGATCTTCCCCTTCTCCACGAGAAACACGCCGTCGCGTGTCAGGCCGGTCATTTGCAGCGTTTGCGGCTGCAGCGTGCGGATGTACCAAAGGCGCGTGACCAAGAGGCCGCGCTCCACCGAAGCGATCAGGTCCTCGATGGTATGCGCCTGCCCGTCCAGCACCACGTTGCCTGGCGCCGGGGTTGGTTCCTTGCCCGCTTTGGACGCCCAGAAACGGTCGTAGTACAGATTCTTCACCACGCCCTTGTCGATCCAGGCGATGCGTTGGTTGGGCAGCAACGAAGGCCCCCACGGTGTGGTGGCCAGCTTGGTATCGAGCGGGTCACTGCGCAGCGTGATGAATTCCGGGAACATCTTTTCACCCAGATGCGTGCCGCCGCCCTGTTTGCTCAGGAAGCTCTGCCCCTGCTCGGCGCTGCGCGCATCAAAACTGCCGGCCAGAATGCCCATCAGGTCGCTCACTCCGGCAGACTCCAGAATCACCGTGTATTTTCCGGGATCCAGCTTCTTCTTCGTGCCTGCGCCGCGCGCGGCTTTTTCGGCGGACGTCTTTGCCACCGCCTCCCCATTGACGTCTTTGAGCGAGACCGAGGTCTGCGACGCCCACCCCGAGCTGGTGCCGCCGGCCGTCCGCATGGTGTTCGTCAGGCTGCAGTCGGTATACGTGTGATACCCGAACAGGCCCGCCTTATTGCCCACCGCCACCGCGTTCGACGAGCGCTGGATGAAGCCAGCCGCGGTGAGTTGCCCCGCTTTGGCGCTTTCGATCACGGCCTTCACGTGCGGAATCATGGCATCGCCGCGCGCCGCCGCCGTGTAGTTATCGTAGTTACTCAGGGTGAGGTACTTCTGCGGTCCCAAGGCCGGCATGTCTTCGGGATTCGGCTTGGAAATGCGTGCCAGATCCTCGGCCTGCTGCACCCCGCGCTGCAGCGCATCGTCGCTGAGTTCGGTGACGACAGCATTCCCTTGCCGTTTGTCTTCCGTCACGCTGCCAATCGAGATCTGTTGCGTGATGCGATAGCCCGAGGTGGTGATCCCGTTGTTGGCGAAGCGGATGAAGGCGTCTTCGGTCCAGGAGATGTCTACCCGGCACTGCGGCAGCTTGGAGTAGCCCATCAGTTTGTCGACCAGGTTCTTTGCGTCTTTTTGGCTGAGCATGGCATGTCTCCTTAATCGGTCAACAACACGTTCACCTGCCGGAAGCGCGATGGCGAGCATCCATGGCTCACCGCATTGATCTGCTCCGGTTCCCCTTTGCCATCGAAGAAACTGCCGTACTGCTTCCAGTAGGCCGGCCCGGCGATGCCGTCGCAGGAGCGCCAGAAGTCGGTAGTCTTCGCCTGGTATGCCACGCGGGAAATCATGCCGGCCTTCTTGCCGCCCTTGATCTGCCAGAAGGCGTCGCCGCCGAACTGGAAATTGTAGCGCTGCTGGTCGATGGAAAAACTGCCGTCGCCATCGATCAGGATGCCGTCGTCCACCCCGGCCATCAGCGAGTCCGGCGTGACGTCGCGCGGCCCAGCCTCCAGCCACACGTTGGGCATCCGCTGGAACGGCACGCTGCTCCACGAATCGGCGTAGCAGCAGCCGCGCGATTCCTTCTCTCCCACCAGGTGCGCCTGGTCGCGAATGGTCTGGTAGTGCTTGAAGATGCCTTTTTCAATGATGGGGAACTTTGTCGTCAGCACGCCATCGTCGTCGTACTTCACGCTGGCGAGTCCCCCTTCGATGGTGCGGTCGCCGTATACGGTCATCAGTTCGCTGCCCACCTGATAGTTGCCCATTTTCTCCGTGGTCATGAAACTCGTGCCGGCGAAATTGGCCTCGTACCCCAGGGCGCGGTCCAGTTCCGTCGAGTGGCCGATGGATTCGTGAATGGTCAGCCACAAATGGCTGGGCAGCAGCACCAGGTCCTTTTTGCCGGGAATGACGGGCGGGGCTGCCAGGTGTTCCAGCGCCTCGTCGCGAACGCGCGGCGCATTCTCTCCCAGGTTGGCCTTCGCGATAGCTTCCCATCCGGCGGTGACCGGGGGCACCTGGTAGCTGCGGGAGCGCGAGATGTTCTTCTGCATGTCCACCGCGGTGGCCTGCAGCAGCGGAAACACCTGCACGATGTATTGTTGGATGCTAGACCCTTCGCTGGAAGCGAAATATTTATCCTCCGCGCGGAAAGCCAGGAAGCCGAAGGCCACCATGATCTTCGGGTCCTTCTTCAGAGTGACGGCCGCGCCATGGATGAGATCGAGCTTCTCTTCCACCGAGACGCCGAACGGGTCCTTCTGGTACGCGGACGTCCACCGCTCCACGTACTTTTTGGTAGGGGCGAGCTGCACCGGGCTGGCCTGCAGGACCGCGTTGGCTTTGGCCACCACCACAGCCTCGCGCGTGATGCGGGCGATCTCTTCGGACGTCACCAGGGGCGATGCCGCGAAGCCCCATTGCCCGGAGGCGATCACCCGCACGCCGAAGCCGAAGCTCGCCTGATCGGTGACGAAAGGCACTTCGTCCGTCTTGGTGCCGCCGCGCTCCGGCGACAGGCGATAGCCCGAAAACTGCTGCCGGTAGCGGTTGATCCGAATGTCTGCATACGTGGCGCCGGCCTTCTTCGCCTCTGTCAGTGCCACCGCGCCCAGTCTTTCCAGATCCGGACTGGGCTTTTTCGGCGCATCGGCCGGTTCACCGAACACACGGCCGGCCGCCAGCAGCGATGCTGCCGACGCTCCCAGAAAGCCGCGCCGGCTTAGAGATCGATACGTTTTCATGAAAACCCCCGATCTCAATAATACGCGCACTTCGCCGAAAGGTTTCGGCCCCAGTTCCAAGTGGCGTTAGCGAATCAGGTGGTTGGCCACAAACGCGCCCGCGTAGGCGAGAACGCTCATGTAAGTGAATTGCAGGACGGGCCACTTCCAGCCGCCGGTCTCACGGCGCACCACTGCGATGGTGGAAATGCATTGCATGGCGAAGGCGAAGAATACCAGCAGGGCGAAGGCGCCACCGGGCGTGAGATCGTGCTGCAAGGCCTGCTGAAGACCCTGCCGGTTGGAATCCGGATCGACGCTATAGATGTAGCCCAGGGTGGCGATGATGGTCTCGCGCGCCGCCAGCGACGTGAGCAAACCAATCCCGATCTTCCAGTTGAAGCCCAGCGGTTTGATAACCGGCTCGATGGTGCGGCCGATGACGCCGGCCACGCTATCGGTGATGTGCGGCGGTTGGCCGTTGGTGAAGGGTACGTTGGAGGCCACCCAGAGGAGAACCGTTACCAACAGGATCACGGTGCCGGCGCGGCGCAGGAACACCTTGGAGCGGTCCAGCAGGCGCAGGCCGATGGATTGCCAGGTGGGCCATCGATAAGAAGGCATCTCCAGCAGAAAGGGAGTGCGGCCGGTTTTGAGAATGGAAGATTTCAAAACGCGCGCGGTGAACACTGCGGCCAGAAAGCCCAGGAGATATAGTCCCAGCATCGCCGCCGTGGGAGCGCTCAGGAAGCTTCCCAGCAGGTTGTGGTTGGGAATGAAGGCCGAGACAATCAGGACGTAAACCGGAAAGCGCGCCGAGCAGGTCATGAAGGGCGCAACCAGAATGGTGGCGATGCGGTCGCGTTTGTTTTCGATGGTGCGCGTGGCCATGATGGCCGGGACGGCGCAGGCGTAGGCGGAAAGCAGCGGAATGAACGCCTTTCCCTGCAAGCCGACCTTGGCCATGGTGCGGTCCGCGATGAGGGCGGCGCGCGCCAGGTAGCCGGAATCCTCCAGCAGGCCGATAAACAGGAAGAGGAGCAGCACTTGCGGCAGGAAGACGATAACGGAGCCCACGCCCTTCCACACGCCATTCACCAGGAGGTCCCGAATCAGGCCGGCAGGCAGAGCCGATGCAATCCACTTGCCGGAGACGGCGAACATCCATTTCACTCCATCCATCAGCGGATTGGCGTAGGTGAAGATGGTCTGGAAAACCAGAATGACCACCATGGCAAAGATCACCGGACCCAACACAGGATGCAGCAGGACGGAGTCCAGGCGGCGGGTCCATTTGGGTGGGAGCGGCGCCCGGTAATTGGCCTCGCTGCCCACGTTGCCCGCCCAGGCGCGGCACTTGGGCACGTCCTGCAGGACTGGCAGACTCCTGGGCGCGGGCTTGGACATGGCGCCGGCCAGGAAATCGAACACCTTGTCGATGCCTTCGCCCTGGCGCGCTGCGATGAGGGCTACGGGAGCCCCGAGTTGTGCGGAAAGGGCGGGCAGATCGATCTTGCCGCCGCGATTCCGCAGGTCGTCCGCCATGTTCAGAATGACCAGCGTCGGCACGCCGAGCGCGAGAATCGGCGCCGCCAGCATCAGATGGCGCGCCAGATTCGTGGAATCCAAAACCAGCAGGACGGCTCCCGGCTTGGGAGTGTCCGTTCGCGCGCCGGTGAGTACGTCAAAGGCCACCTGCTCGTCTTCCGAGCGCGGCGAAAGGCTATAGACACCCGGCAGATCGATCAGACGCACGGCCCGGCCATCGGGCAGTTCGGCGACGCCGGTGTGCTGTTCCACGGTGACGCCGGGGAAATTGGCGACCTTCTGGCGGAGTCCGGTGAGGCGATTGAAAAGGGTGGTCTTGCCGGAATTGGGCGGGCCGATGACCGCGACCGCCTCGGGCAACACCGGGCGGGGCAACTCGATGACCGCTGCCGATCCGCATCCCTTGCAATCGCTGCACTCGCTCATCACGCCCTCGGAGTCCGATCCCGCTTCAGGCGTTCAATGGTGACCTGCAGCCGCTTGGCCGTTTCCCGGCGCAAGGCGATTTCCGAACCATCCACCTGGAACACCCGCGGGTCGCCGCCGGGGGCGCTGAAGCCCGCCGTGATCCGCGTACCGGGCAGAAAACCAAGCTCCATCAGACGGCGCGCATCGTCGCCCGGTAAATCGATCCGATCCAGGATTGCAGCATCGCCGCGGCGCAGGTCCACGAGGGTCGCCGGCGGGGTTTCGATCAGGCTGCTGTTGCCACTGAGTTGCATCTTGATTTCAGTATGCCCGCGTCCGAAATTCTTGTCAATACCCGCAGATTTTTTCTTGCTCTTTTTTCGCGCCACCGCAGTCAGTACCGCCCCAAGTGGTCCAAAATAAAGGATAACAGAATGTTGCAGCGATATTCGATCGGCCGGTTGAGCGAGCGCGAGCTCGACCGGATTCTGGAAATCGAGGCCGCCA
>OKRF01000490.1:0-2996 GCA_900290315.1 Candidatus Sulfopaludibacter sp. SbA3
CCGCCAGGCTGCCGGGCGGGACGATCCCGGGTCATGCACGGTTGGACGTACGGCTGGCGCGCCGGATCGGCGAGGCTGTGGAGGTGAGCGTCGTGGGTCAGAATCTGCTCCGCCCGCGGACCATGGAATATGGTAACGCATACAGCACCATCGGAACGGACGCGCTGCGCAGCGTCTATGGCAGGATCGTGTGGACTTTCTGACTGGCATCCGAACCCGTCCGGCACAAGGGCTGCTCCGATTCGCGGCCCGGGAGATTTGGCTAGGCTCGATCCTGCTGATCGCCGCGCATGCAACGCTGTTCGCGCAGTCCGCCGGCGAGTATGAAATCAAAGCGGTATTCCTGTACAAGTTCGCGAGTTTCGTGCAGTGGCCGGACGATGGCTCGGGCCCCCTCTGCATCGGCGTGCTGGGCCAGGACCCTTTCGGCACGGCTCTCGAAGAAGCGGTCAGGGGGAAGTCCATCAACAGCCGGCCTTTCCTGGTCCGGAGGTCCCGCAAGGCGCAGGATCTGGAGGCTTGCCAGATCGTTTTCATCGCGGTCTCGGAGAGCAAACAGCTTCGGGCGCTGCTGAGTCACTTACAAACGGCGGTCCTGACCGTAGGAGATATGCCCGAATTCTGTGAGAGCGGCGGGATCATTGGGTTCGACCTCATGGATCGCCGGATCCGCCTGCGTATCAATCTCGAGGCGGCGCAAAGAGCGCGCCTGCAACTCAGTTCCAAGCTTTTGAGCCTGGCGAAACTGGTGGGAGGCGCCGGTCAGTGAGCGGGGAAGTGAATGCGTTGGATTAACGAGCTTTCCCTCAAACAGAAGCTGCAGTCGATCATTATGGCGACGGTGGCAGCCGCGCTGCTCCTGGTCTGTAGCCTGATGTTCGCCTCCGAGATCGCCGGCAGGCGCTCGGATATGCAGGAAGAGCTGCAGGTCCTGGCCCAAATGATCGGGCAGAACAGTATCGCTGCCCTCAGCTTCGGCGACCGGGACTCCGCCGGCCAACTGCTGCAGGGTTTGGAATCGCAGCCCGGCATCCTCTCCGCCGGCCTCTATTCGGCCGACGGACGGCTCTTCACGGCGTACCAGCAATCAGGAGTCGCGGCGGCGGTGCCACTCCAGGCGGGGCCCACGGGAGTCGAGTTTCGATACGGCCATCTGACCCTGTTCCAGCCGGTGATTTGGAACGGGCAGATGCTCGGCACGGTCTACCTCCTTTCCGGCACCGAAAAACTGCACGAGCGGCTGAATCGCGCCCTGCTGGTCACTCTCCTGGTTTTCGTGCTCTCTAGCGTCGTGGCCTTCTTGTTGGCGGCCCAACTGCAGCGGTTGATTTCGGACCCCATCATTCATCTTGCCCAGACTGCCAAGGCCGTGACCCTGCTCAAGAATTATGGAATTCGCGCGCGGAAGACGACCAATGGCGAAATCGGCATGCTGATTGCCGGATTCAATGAAATGCTCTCCGAGATCCAAAGCCGCGACCGGCAACTCCACCTGCACAGCGAAGGCTTGGAAAAGGAGGTCTCCACACGCACGGCGCAATTGCGGAGGCTCAACGAGGAGTTGTCCGACGCCAAGGAAAAGGCCGAGTCGGGGAGCCGCGCCAAAAGCGAGTTTCTGGCCAACGTGAGCCATGAAATCCGCACTCCCATGAACGGAATCCTCGGCATGATCGAGTTGATGCTGGATAACGGCTTGACGCCGGAACAGCACGATTCGCTGATGATCGTCAAGATCTCAGCCGACGCGCTTCTCACCATCATTAATGACATCCTGGACTTCTCGAAAATCGAGGCGGGCAAGCTGGAACTGGATCTGCTTGCCTTCAACGTGCACGAATGCACGGAGGAGACCGTCCGGCTACTCGCCGTTCGGGCGCGGCAGAAGGGCCTGGAACTGAGTTGCACCATCGATCCCGGCGTGCCCGAGCGGATCGTCGGAGACCCCCTGCGCCTGCGTCAGATCCTGCTGAACCTGGCGGCAAACGCGATCAAATTTACCGAATCTGGCAGCATATCGGTAGAGGTGGGGGCGGTCACCCTGCCCGAGGGGCTGGAACTGGAGTTCGCCGTCCGCGACACCGGCATCGGCATACCGCCGGAGAAGCAGCGTACCATCTTTCAGGCTTTCGCGCAGGGGGATGGATCCATGACACGCCGCTTCGGCGGCACGGGTCTGGGCCTGACCATCTCGTCGCGGCTGGTGGAGATGATGGGCGGAAGAATCCACGTGGAAAGCCGGCCCGGCGAAGGCAGTTGCTTTCGCTTCACGATCCAGGCGGGAAAGATCCAAGCGGGCGAGGAACAGGCTCCGGCTGGCAGGCAATCCACCTCGGTTGAACGGATATCATCCCATCGGCTGCACATTCTCGTCGCCGAAGACCACCCGGTGAATCAACAGATCATCGTGAGGATGCTGGAAAGACACGGGCACTACACGGTGCTCGCCGGCAACGGCAGGGAAGCGCTTCAAGCCCTGACCCGTCACAGCTTCGACCTGATTCTGATGGACGTCCAGATGCCGGTGTTGAACGGGCTGGAGGCTACCCGGGCCATCCGCCGCACCGAGCGCGACAGCAGTCATCACATCCCCATTGTTGCCATGACGGCCCACGCGATGAAGGGCGACCGCGAGCTGTGCCTGGAGAGCGGCATGGACGCCTATCTGTCCAAGCCAGTCCGCGTGAGAGAGCTCTTGGACATCCTGGAGCGCTTCGCGCCAGGCAAACAATCTGATCTCACCGCCGAGACGCCGGGGCGCTGAGAGCGAATGCGCAAAAAAGGTGGCTGGCGCGAAATGCGCCGCTTTTTGCTCGAATGTTCGTAGCCTCTCTCGGAAATGGCCGTGCCGTTCGGAAGATGACAGACGACAAAAGACGATCGTCTGTCCCACTCGGCCACCGAATTTTCATCCGGACCAGTGAGGCCTCGCCACATGAGCCGACTCTCTCGAAAATGCCCGAGCCGGGCGCCCGCCACAAACCGTGCCACCCTCGAAA
>OKRF01000490.1:3006-10789 GCA_900290315.1 Candidatus Sulfopaludibacter sp. SbA3
AAATTCGCCGTCTTTTGGCGAATCTTCGTGCCTGGCTCGAATTTGCCCTTCGCGAAATCCCGAGCCACGGCCCGCCGCAAACCCGTGCCACCCTCGAAAATCCCGCCCATTTTCATACCGATCGTTGCCCGCGTTGCGGGCACCCCAACAGGCTCCGCCTTTTGGCGAATCTTCGTGCCTGGCTCGAGTTTGCCCCTTCGCGAAATCCCGACGCCTTTGCCTCGCCCCCATTTTTCATTCTACCGGGTGAGGCATCGCCTCATTCGCCGACTGTAACCGCTTTGCCCTTTGACGAAATCCTCGGCGTCTCGGCGGTGAACCAGCCTTAGCCGCTACAATAGTATCTTCATATGCAATTCCAGGAAGTGGTCGAAGCTGAAGGCCACCTGATCGATTCCCACATCATGGAGAATATCTTCGATAAGGTCGTGGAGTATAACGGCCGGTTCGAAGTGGAACAGTTCCGCATTGGCCGCACCAATAGCGAGCCTTCCTATCTCCGTTTGAAAGTCGAGACGCCCGATGCGCCCGGGTTGGAGCGCCTGCTGCAGAGCCTGCTGGAGCTGGGCTGCGCGCCCATCGATACGGGAGACGCCGCGCTGCGCGAGGTGCCACGCGACCGCTGCGCGCCGGAAGATTTCTACTCCACCACCAATCACCACACGCTAGTGCGCCACGGCCAGCAGTGGATCGAAGTGGAAAACCAGCGCATGGACGCCATGATCGTGGTCGCCGGCGGCCGGGCCTTGTGCCGCCGCCTGCGCGACTTGCGGGCGGGCGACCGCATCGTGGTGGGTCTGCGCGGCATCCGGGTGGTTCCCGAAGCCAAGGAGCGCGACCGGCTGGCGTTCGCCTTCATGTCCAACGGCATCTCCTCGGAGCGCCAGGTGGAAACTGCCGTGCGCCAGACCGCGGCCCTGGTGACGCAGGCCATCGAACAGAAGCTGCGCGTGGTAGTTGTTGCCGGACCCGTGGTTGTGCACACCGGAGGCGTGGCCGGCCTCAGCGCGCTTATCCGCAACGGCCGGGTCCATGCCGTGCTGAGCGGCAATGCGCTGGGGGTGCATGATATCGAAGCGGCCCTCTTCGGCACCTCGCTGGGCGTGCGTCTTTCCGACGGGCGTCAGGAGGAACACGGCCACCGCAATCACATGCGCGCCATCAACGCCATTCACCACGCCGGATCGGTAGCCTGCGCCGTACAAACCGGCCGCCTGCAATCGGGTATCCTCTACGAGTGCGTGAAGGCGGGTGTGCCCTTCGTGCTGGCTGGCAGCCTGCGCGACGATGGCCCCCTGCCGGACACCATCACGGATATGAACGCGGCGCAGGATGCCTACGCCGAACAGTTGAAGGGCGCGGGCCTGGTGATCTGCCTGGGCTCGATGCTGCACTCCATCGCCACCGGGAATATGCTGCCGAGCTGGGTGAAAATCGTGTGCGTCGACATCAACCCGGCGGTCGCCACCAAAGTCAGCGACCGCGGCACTGGACAGGCCGTGGGCGTCGTGGCCGATGTCGGCCTCTTTCTGGACCTCCTTTCGAAAGCTCTAGCATGAAACGTGCATACACCGACGAACACGCCGCGGCCGGCGTCCACGCGCCCCTGCCCGAAATTGAAACCTGGCCCAACCAGTATGCCGATTACGAGATCGAAATCGTGATGCCGGAGTTCACCAGCGTATGCCCCAAGACGGCGCTCCCCGATTTCGGCAAGATCGTGCTGCGCTATGTGCCCGATCAACTCTGCCTGGAACTGAAGTCGTACAAGATGTACCTGCTGGCCTACCGCGATCTCGGCATCTTTCAGGAGAACGTGGTCAACCGCGTGCTGCGCGACATTGTGAAAGCAGCCAATCCCATCAGCGCGACCGTGGTGGGCGATTTCTCCGCGCGCGGCGGACTGACCACCCTGGTGACTGCTTCCTTCCAGCGCGCCAAAAGGACCCCTCGTGGAAAGCGCTGAACTGATCGCCATTCTACAAGAGGTGCGTGACCGCGTCCGCGCGCGCAACCCGCAGACCGCGGTGCCGGGTGAGCCCGGCATTCCCCTGCCCGACCTGATGCCTCTGGTGCATGCGCGCGATTCCGCCCTGGGAAAGGTCGCCGCCATCGGCACGGTCAATCCGCGGCCCGGCGGGCTCGTCAACACCCTGGTGCAAGGCTGGAAGAAATTCCTGGCGCGGCTGCTGGACTGGCACGTGCGCGAGCAGGTGGGCTTCAACCGCCAGATCGTGTCCGCCGTGGATGCCGCCATCGAAGCCCTCAACGAAACCAATCGCGCCATCGGTCAACTGGGCGCCCGCCTCGCGGAAGCGGAGAAATCAGCCGCGAAACTCCCGGAGGAACTGGCCGACATTCGCAGTCACTGGGCCGACTGGCGCGTCGATTGGGAGCGCAAGCTGGCGCAGAACGAAGTCCAGTTCCTGCGCAGCGTAGCGGACCTGCAGGGCGCCCAGCAGCATCGCAGCAACCTGATGGACGCCAATTACCGCGACCTGGTGCGCGCCCAGCACCAGGACTTCACCGCCGCGCTGGAACGCCAGATGATCGAGGTGCAGAAGCGCCTGTGGGCCGACATGGAGCGGCTCCGTCTGGAGTACGAACGGTTGATCTTCTCCGAATTGCGCACCATCCGGCAGCGCGCCGAGGTGAGGGGGAAGCCCCCGGAGCTGCCGGCCGGCAGCCCGGCGGCATCGCCCGAATCCGCCGCGCTGCAGTTCGATTATGGCCGTTTCGCCGAGCGTTTCCGTGGGCCGGAAGAATACGTCAAAGCCGGCCAACAGTTTTATCTTCCCTACTTCGCGGGTCTCCAGAACGTGCTGGATATCGGCTGCGGCCGCGGCGAATTCCTGGAGATGATGCGCGATGCCGGCGTGCCGGCGCGCGGCATCGATCTGAGCGAAGAATCGGTGGCCACCTGCCGCCACAAAGGCCTCGCAGCGGAGACCGCCGACCTGTTCCGTTACCTGGCCGATCTGCCCGAAGCCTCGCTGGATGGCATCTTCTGCTCCCAGGTTGTGGAACACCTGTCGCCGGAACGCCTCCCCGAGATGGTGCGGCTGTGCGCCACCCGCCTGACGCGCAATGGCGTGATCGCCATCGAAACACCCAATCCGGAAAGCCTGGCGATTTTCGCCACCCACTTCTACCTGGACCCCACGCACCAGCGCCCCATCCCGCCTCCGCTGCTGGCCTTCTATCTGGAGGAGTTCGGCATGGGCGGGATCGAAGTGAAGCGCCTGCAGCCCGCGGTAGAGTCGATGCCTTCCCTGGCGGCGCTACCCGCGGAGTTCCGCGACGCATTCTTCGGCGCGCTGGACTACGCGATTTTAGGAAAGCGGTTGTAGTCCCCAGCGCACCATGCGGTAACGCCGGCGATCTTGTCGCCGGTGAATGGTGCCGGCCGCTGCCGAAAGGCTCCGGCGGCAAGACCGCCGGCGCTACCGAGTCAGGCATCCGCCACGCCGCGCTCCGAAAACGTCACGTACGGGAATACTTCCGGAATGTGCGAATCGTAGTGGCCGTGGCGATTCCACGTCCAGCCGACGCACGGGTCCAGCGCTTGGCGAGTCCGTCCGATCTTCTCGAAGCGCGAGCAGTCGATGCGCCAGGTGTCGCCATGCTTCGGCGGCAGCGCGCGCCCTTCGGCAATCTCACGGAGCCCCTTCCACGGAAAGGCCAGTTCCACCGTCCATCCGCGATCGGAGTTGGTCCGGCTGTTGAGTACGCCGTCCACGTGAACCGCAGTCTTCAGCCCCGGGAAATCCCAATCCAGGAAGCCCCACCGCTCGCCGCGCGGATGACGATGGCCGCCCACGCCGTCCAGCACCAGAATCCGCTGCGTCGCCGGATCGAACTCCGGACGGCCGTACAGCGGAAAGCCAGGCTTGTGCACGTCTTTCCAGATCCAGAAAACTTCGTACACCGTATTCAGAGCGTTGATCTCGAATTCGTAGTAGGTGTCGCAGCCGCCAATGAACACCTCCACGTCATTCTCTTCGTAGATCCTGGAATCGCGCTCTGTCAGCGTTCCCCAGACATCGGTCTCCTCCACCCAGAAGCCGAAGTACAGGTACTCGTCGTCCCACAGCAGGGCCACGCGCGTATCGAACCATGCGGGCTCTCCCGTGACGATGTCGGCGAACGGGGTGGATTTCGGCGCTACCTGCCACGAAGGTTCATCCAGCTTGCCATCGATGGCGATAGGTCCAGCGGCGCGGTAACAGGTATAGCGGGCGGGCTCGATCACAGCGTCTCGCCTCGCACCAGGTCCTCGAACGTTTCGCGCTTGCGGATAATGCGGTAGCTGCCGCCTTCCACCAGCACCTCCGGCGCCCGAGGCCGCGAATTGTAATTGGACGATTGCACGAAGCCATAGGCGCCCGCCGTGCATATCGCCAGAAAATCGCCGGGCATGGCATCGGCCATTTCACGGTCGCGCGCCAGGAAATCGCCCGATTCGCATACCGGCCCCACCACGTCGGCCTTGATCCGCGGGAGCCGGCTGAGGCGCACGGGAATGATTTCGTGGTGCGCATGGTACAGCGAGGGACGGATCAGGTCGTTCATGGCTGCATCCACAATCACGAATTCCTTCGCCCCATTGCGCTTGCGGTAAAGCACACGGGTGAGCAGCACTCCCGCCGGCCCTACTATGGAGCGGCCCGGTTCCACCATCACGGTGAGCCCGCTGGCACACAAGCGCGCCTGCACCTTTTCGATGAACGGCCCGATGGCCGGCGCGCTTTCGCCCTCGTAATAGGCCACGCCCAAGCCTCCGCCCAAGTCCAGGTGGCGGATCGGGCTGCCCTCCGCGCGCAGTTGCGCCGCCAGCGCCAGCGCCTTATCCAGCGCTTCGAAGATCGGCGCGGGATCCAGAATCTGCGACCCGATATGGCAGCTCACGCCCTCCGCCGCCAGGTTGCGATAGCGCTGCGCCCGCCGGTAGACCGCTGGCGCATCCTGAATCGCGATGCCGAACTTGTGCTGGTGCAGCCCGGTGGAAATGTACGGGTGTGTGGCAGCGTCCACATCCGGATTCACGCGGATGGCGAACCCCGCCTTGAGACTCAGCCGCTCGGCCTTGGCGTCGATGAGCGCCAGTTCGGCCTCAGACTCGCAATTGAAGGTGTGGATGCCGTGCGTCAGAGCGTACTCCACTTCGTCCGGGGTCTTGCCCACGCCGGAAAATACCACTTTGGCGGGATCGCCGCCCGCCTCCAGCACGCGGAACAGTTCGCCGCCGGACACGATATCGAAGCCCGCCCCGGTGCGCGCCAGCAGTCCCAGAATCGCCAGCGACGAATTCGCCTTCACCGCATAACAGACGGTGTGTGGCAGGGCGCCGAAAGCCTGATCGTAAGCACGATAGTTCGTCAGTATGGTTTCGCTGGAGTATATGTAGGCCGGCGTACCCACTCGGGCTGCCAGGTCGGCGAGCGGGACTTGCTCGCAGTAGAAATCGTTTTCCGAATAAGAAAACATGGGAAACTCCAGTGTACCGTCTACCCTGTCCTAAAGGTTCCCGCGCCAGATGACGATGGTATGTGTGGCGTAAAGTTATGGCGCAATTTCAAGCGTATTCACAGCAGGTCATGGTAAATGGCCAGACCGTTCTCTCCGTGATCAACGGAATGGGAGCGTTCAAAGAGACGGCGGGCAAGATTCTGCAACGGCACGGACTTCCCACCCCCCAGCCCACAGCATGGTACCCCCAGCAGGCGTGGTTGAACGCTTTTCGGGAGATTGCCGAGACAATCGGCGCCCGAACGCTGACTCAGATCGGCGCGAGTATTCCGCGCAGCGCTAAGTTCCCGCCGGGAATCAACAACGTCGAGAAGGCTCTGGAGTCCATCGATGTGGCGTACCACTTGAACCACCGCGGTGGCGAGATCGGACACTACTCATTTGTGAAGTCCGGCCCAACCCAGGCCGCCATGACCTGCCGGAACCCTTATCCCTGCGAGTTTGATCGCGGCCTGATCGAAGCGGTTGCAAATCAATTCAAGTGCGCAGGCTCGGTCGTACGGGTGCAACACGATTCGACAAAGCCCTGCCGCGCGAAACAGGGCGACTCGTGCACCTACGTGATTTCGTGGTAATCCGCCGGCCAGGCGGTCACTTCCCGCCCCAGCCGATTCCCAGCAGCACCTGCATCTCATTCTGCGGCACCACCAGATAATAACCGTGACTGTTGAAGGAATAGGGCGAATCGTTCCAGCGCAAATACCGGACCTCCGGCGTGATACGGAAGGGCCCGGCTCTCAATTGGACCCCGCCGCCGGCCACCCAGGCATGGTCGCTGATCTCGAGAGCGTCGGAGAAAGCGTATGGCACAAATGGGCCGCTGGAGCTGAGCGTGGTGGATGAGCGTCCCGCGTAGTCAATTTTGCCGCTGCCATGCCGCGGCACGTAGCCCAGCAAGGCGTAAGGCCGGACGCGGAAAATCCGAAGGCGGTACTTGGCCAGGAGTGGAAACTGCCACGAATTCGCACGCCCCCGTTGCGTAGCGATTTCGCTCAAGAAGTCCGAGGTCGTGCTGCTGAATCCAAAGCGGCTGTATAGCGCGTCGGCCTCAAACGCAAAGTGCCAGGGCAGGCGCACCTCTGCCATGGGGCCGACCAGGTACGGCTTGGATTCGGAGGCCCCCGTCCCTCCGATGTCGCTCGTCACGCGGGCGGCTCCTTTCACTCCGATGGTCAGAGGTTGTGCGAGGCAGGGAATCGACAAACACAAGATCGTAAAGAAACGACGCATACACTCTAATAGAGTCGCGAGCGATCCGATTCCACTACAGCGCTTGTGACTACCGGCGGAGACGAGCACATGCACTCCAACCTGCTCGTTTTGGACTAAGCCCCGTAGAGTGTGAGAATTGCACGCAAAAGTCCCATTACGGTCAGGGTACCTCCGGCACTGGTGTGCCCTGCTGATTTCGGAGATCGTAGGCATGGGAAGCAATCACTCTGCTCCTTGCGCTCACGCCGATGAGCGCAGATGCTCTCAGGTCGGAATCGACTCATCATATGGCTCGCCAAAAAGCTCGCCGACGAAGACGACGCAAAGACCGCACGCCCACCTGGGTGCTTGGCTCGACGTGCGTCTTATTGGCGATCGTTCTGGCATATCGGAGCATTCCCTGGCAGTCGGCTGTTTCGGCTTTCCTCGCGCCGCCGGAGGCGTCTCGGAGCAGTGAGCCTCCGATGAATGCCGCGGGCACGGAACGGGATAGGCGGCCGGTGTACCGGCACTCGGTAATTCCAGGCGGAGCCTACTCTGTGGCGGAAGTGGAGCGCGTGCGGCAGGAAGATCCCGTGGTGAACGCCCATTACGCTGTGTTCGAAAATTCAAAACTGCGGATGACGGAAGCAGCCGGCCCCAAGGAGGTCTACGTTTCCTATCGCATCGGCAACAACGTTTACTGGACTCGGAATCGGCTGCGGCTGGCAGCCGGCGAGCTACTCATCACTGACGGGGAGCACGCGGCGCGGGCACGTTGCGGGAATCGCGTCGCCGACACGCCCCAGCAACCAGTCGCGGAGGCTGAGGAGCCGACGGCAGCGCTGGATGCAGCGGAGTTGCCGCCTCCGCGGCAACCTGCCTCGCCGCAGCCGTCCGCCCTGGTGCCGGATGTCTTCCCTCCCACGCCGCTCATCGCGATGGCGCAACCCTTGCCAGCCATACCGGACACACCCTCTCCGTCGGCAGGCCTCGCAGACTCACCTTTTCGGCCTTTCTCTTTCCTCGGTGTCATAGGCAGCGGAATGGGAGTGGCGGTGGG
>OKRF01000490.1:10799-14030 GCA_900290315.1 Candidatus Sulfopaludibacter sp. SbA3
AATGGGAGTGGCGGTGGGAATAGGGGCTGAGGCAGCCGCAGGGGCGAACGTCATGTTCGCTCCAACCGTTCCGCCCGGGAATAGCGACCCGAGCGGGCCGGTCTTGCCCTTGCCTTTGCTGGGAACGGGTGTCGTTGCGTCCTTTTTCCCCGATTGGTGGCATCCCTTTCTCAGTGAGATCTTCAGTTTCACGCCGCCCGTCGGGCCGGATGTGACCACCAGTAGCGCTGTGGTCCTGCCGCCTGAGCTGTGGTACCCGTGGACGATTCCGACAATCATAACTACGCCGGATGTGGCTGTGGGTGGAGGATTACCCCAGACGCTGGAAAAGCCGGGCATGGATCCGCCGCCGCCGATTCCTCCGCTCCCGGACGTTCTCGCTACGCCTCCGGACGCGGTACCTGAACCAGGGACCGCGGTGCAGCTACTCACCGCTCTATTACTGGCGGTCACTGCAGGGATTCTCCGGCGTCGCTGAACGCGCCGGCCTTCGACCGATGGAACAAGCCGAGGTGTGTCCCCACCTTCAGCGCGATTTCAACTTGCCGATCGCCGACACGGTCTTCCGCCACGCTTCCGCATCCTTCTTGGTAGCGAAGGGCAGATCCAGATTCGCATAGAAGGCCAGGATGTCATCACGCAGTTTCGGGTCCAGGGTCGGTGTGTCCTTCTCCGCAAGCGCGATGGCGAGTTTGGCGTAGGTGTCGTCTGCCAGGCGATACTCCGCCGGCGCCGACATTCCGCCGGTATCGAAATCGCGATTCGGCAGGCGCAACTGTCCGCGCTTCTCGTCAGTCAACAGGGCGCGATACAGATCGAGCGTCTGGTCGAAGCTGTCCTCGAACCACCTGGTGGTTTGCGGGGTGGGCGCTTGGAAAGCTGCCGCCTTAAGCGGCCCCACTTTCGGCAGGATCCGGACGAAGAACGCCAGAATGCGTGTGCCGAGACCGGGCTGGCGGTAGTCCTTGCCCCATTCCTTGCGAAAGCTGGCGCGCGAAAGGTTGTAGACGAAACGGCGCCGCGTGGTTCCCGGATTGGCTGCCAGCAACTCGTCCTTTTTCAAATTCCACGCCACCCGGGTCATTGCTGGAATCACGCTGCTCACGGTGTGCCGGTAGGTAGCCAGCGCCAGGTCGAGATCGGCGAACACCTGGTTCAGATCCATCGCATAGGTGTCCCGGAAAGCGCGTTCCAGCACTCCCTTGGAAACCGCAAAGCCGATGAAATCGTGATAGGCCTGAGGAGCATAAGAACCGCGCGCAACTTGCAGCACATCAAAGCCGAATTCCACTTTCAGGTGCGCTGTGGGGTCGTCCGCGTAGGTGACAACGTTGCCGAACTTGCGTTGCAGTTTGGGATAGGCTGCCGCCACCGAAGGATTCACGGCCAGCGCGTGTCCCAGGTTGTCCGCGGCGTAATGCGCCAGCGAGCCTACGGTGAAGGCGTACTCGTCCAGGTCGCGAGATTCGTCAATCAGCGCCTTCACGAAATCGCCGGTGCGCACATAATGCACCAGGCCGCTGAAGAACCTGCTGCCGAACGGGTAGTAGCCCATGTCCTGCAGGATGCAGCCACCGTAGGCATAAGCGTGCGCCCGTACAAGATCCTCCGCCGTAGCATTCGGGAACCGCTGCAGCAGCAAGGGCTTGATGTTGGTATCCCACGCCGAATCGATGATCGCCTCGTGCGTGAGCACCGAATACGCCCGCAACGCGGGACACAGCAACAGCACAGCCATGTACGCGGTCAGCCGCATCATGGCACAGTTTTACCGCAATTCACGCACCGTTGCCGGACACTCGATGTGCTTATCGCACTACGAATGCGCGGAGCGGGACAAATCGTTCGAACCGGCGCTGCCGGGCGAAGTTGCGTCGATAGTTGACAGTTGTGCTTCCAGATCCGCCAAGGCTTTCGTCAGAACAACCTTGTACCGCGGATTCTGGGCGGACTCCAATTCCCGAAGCACTCTGGTCCGGGAGAGAAGGATCGTTTCCTTCTTGCGGGTTAATTCTAGCATTTCAGGATTTTGCGTTTTTTCCAGGACGGCGCTGTGAATATGGACTTGGGCCGCGTCGATCTGCGCCTCGACCGACTTACTTTCCCAACCTCTGGCCATGATTCTATTTTACGCTTGTAGGAGCGGTTTGGGAAGCGAACGCACAAGTCTCTTCCCAAATCGTTGAGGAAAATACATGTATCGATTGCATTTCTTGCTTGCTGTAGCCCTTTCCACCGCCGCCTGGAGCCAGGGTTTGGCTCCGCTGCGCGCCCCAGCCGTCCCGCTGGTGGCGCACGATCCCTATTTCAGCATCTGGTCCATGGCCGACCGGCTCAACGCCGACGGCACCAAACACTGGACCGGCAAGCCGAATACGTTGACCAGCCTGGTCCGCATCGATGGAAAGACCTTTCGCCTGATGGGGCTCGATCCCAGGCGCGTTCCGGCGCTGGAGCAGACCGGCATGGAAGTGCTGCCCACGCGCACCGCGTTTCGCTTCTCTGGCGCCGGAGTCTCCATCGGCCTCACCTTCTTCACGCCCGCCCTGCCCTACGATCTGGAAGTGCTCTCGCGCCCTCTGACGTATGTGGAATTCAGCGCCGCTTCGACAGATTCCGCGACCCACCAGGTGTCAGTCTATTTCGACGCCGGACCCGACCTGGTAGTCAACACGCCCGATCAGCCGGTCACCACCTCGCGTGTGCAACTGGACGGACAGCCGGTGCTCCGGATGGGCTCGCGCGAGCAGCCGTTGCTGGTGAAGCGCGGCGACGATCTGCGGATCGACTGGGGCTACCTGTATCTGGCTGCCGATCGCGCGGACGGCCAGTCCTCGGCCATCAGCGGGCGCGATGCCGCGCGGGCGGCTTTTCAGGAGTCCGGCCTGCTACCCAACAGCGACGATTTTTACGAACCGGCCAGCACGCGCCAGGGACTCGCCCCCACGCTTGCCCTCATGCTGGACCTGGGAAAAGTGAGCGCCAGCACTTCCAGCCGTTACCTGATGCTGGCTTACGACGACTTATACTCCATTGAATACTTTCAAAGACGCGAGCGGGCCTGGTGGCGGCGCAAGGGAGCCGGCATGAACGACCTGCTGCGTGCGGGCCGGCGCGAGCACGATGCGCTGCTGGCGCGCGCCACGCAATTCGATAACGAGTTGATGGCCGATCTGCGGCAGGCCGGCGGCGAGCCGTACGCCCGCCTCGCCGTCCTGGCCTATCGCCAAA
>OKRF01000490.1:14038-19324 GCA_900290315.1 Candidatus Sulfopaludibacter sp. SbA3
CGCCCGCCTCGCCGTCCTGGCCTATCGCCAAACGCTGGCCGCGCATAAACTGGTGGCGGATGCCGATGGCACGGCGATGTTCTTCCCCAAGGAAAACTTCAGCAACGGCTGCATCGCCACGGTCGACGTGATCTATCCCAGCTCTCCGTTCACCCTGTTGTTCAACCCCGCATTGCTGAAAGCGCAGCTTCAGCCGGTGCTGGATTACGCCCGCATGGATCGCTGGCGCTTTCCCTTCGCGCCGCATGACCTGGGCACGTATCCGCAGGCCAACGGCCAGGTCTACGGGGGCGGCGAGCGCACCGAAGACAACCAGATGCCGGTGGAAGAGAGCGGCAACATGCTCATCATGCTGGCCGCCCTGGCGCATGTGGAAGGCAACGCCGCCTTCGCCGAGAAATACTGGCCGGAACTTACCCGCTGGGCGGCGTACCTGAAGGAGAAGGGGCTCGATCCGGAAAACCAGCTCTCCACTGACGATTTCGCCGGACACCTGGCGCACAACGCCAACCTCTCCATCAAAGCGATTCTGGCGCTGGGTTCCTACGGAGTGCTTTGTGAAATGACCGGCCGCAAGCAGGAGTCCGCCACGTACCGCAAACTCGCGCAGGAATTCGCCGCGAAGTGGATGGAACTGGGGCGCGAAGGCGACCATTTCCGGCTGGCCTTCGACAAACCTGGCACCTGGAGCCAGAAGTACAACCTGGTTTGGGATCGCCTGCTGGGCCTCAACCTGTTTCCGCCCGCGGTGGCCCGGACCGAGATCGCCTTCTACCTCGCCAAACAGAACAAATACGGCCTGCCGCTCGACAATCGCAAAGACTACACCAAGCTCGACTGGGTCCTGTGGACGGCGACTCTGGCAGAGAGTCCGGCCGACTTCGCAAAGCTAGTCGCGCCGGCATATCTGTTCGCCAACGAATCGTCCAGCCGCGTCCCGCTCACGGATTGGTACGACACCGTCACCGGCAAGCAGCAGGGCTTCCAGGCACGCAGCGTGGTGGGCGGCCTGTTCGTCAAAATGCTGGCCGATCCCACCGTCTGGCGCAAGTACGCCGCCAAAGGGGCGGGAAATTCCGAATTTTGTCTGATATGCTCTAACAACTAACACTTATGTCCAGAAAAACTCTAACTCTCCTTGCAGTTGCCATTCTGCTCATTCCCCTGCTGCTGCTCGCTCAGCAGGCCACCGAGCGGATCGACCTGAACGCGATTCACAAAATCAAAGTCGCCGAATGACCTGAACGCGATTCACAAAATCAAAGTCGCCGAATTCGGCGGCGGTGGTGGTGGTTTCGGCGGCGGCGGCGGCGGTGGCCGCGGCGGCGCCCCGATTATGGCCACGATGTACAACCTGACGGACCGCTACGGCCCGCGTCTCACCAATTCCCCACAATTCCGCGCTGCCGGTGAGTGGGCGGTGGGGCAGCTCAAAGAGTGGGGCCTCAGCAATGTCCACCTGGAAAAGTGGGCCACCACGGGCGGCCGCGGCGGCGCCATCCCGAGTTGGGAAATCAAAGGATACAGCGGCGCCATGGTCGAGCCGACCTACATGCCGATTATCGGCTATCCGCAGGCCTGGACCGGCGGCACCAATGGAATGGTTACCGGCGAAGCCATCATGGCGCAGATTCAGACTCCCGACGATCTGAAGAAGTGGACCGGCAAACTGAAAGGGCCCGACGATCTGAAGAAGTGGACCGGCAAACTGAAAGGCAAGATTGTCCTCACCGCTGCCGACCTGGAACTGCCCTTCCCCACGACACCGTTAGCCCATCGGTATTCCGATCAGGAACTGCTGGACATGGTTCCCGACATCATTCCGGCCGGCGGCGCTGCCGGACGCGGAGGCCGTGGAGGCCGCGGCGGCCAGCCCAACCCTTTGGCCGCGATGACTCCGGAAGAGCGCCAGGCTTTTACGGAAAAGCAGCGCACCTTCTTCCAGGATGAAGGCGTCCTGCTCACCGTCACCGCCAACGCGCGCGGCGAAAGCGGCACCGTCTTCGCCAGTAACGGCGCACCGCGAACCGGCGACGTGACCAAGAACATGCCCGCCGTCGCCATCACGGCGGAGAACTACAACCGCATCGCACGCCTGCTGGAGCACAACGTTCCGGTGAAGCTCTCGTTCGACATCAAAGTCGCGTTCGATACCAGCAACACCGATTCGTTCAACGTCGTCGCCGAAATCCCCGGCACCACCAAGCCCAACGAACTGGTCATGGTCGGCGGTCACTTCGATTCCTGGCACATGGGCACCGGCGCCACCGATAACGGAGCCGGCAGCGGCGTCGCCATGGAAGTGATGCGCCTGCTCAAATCGCTCAACCTCAAGATGGATCGCACCGTCCGCATGGCTCTGTGGGGCGGCGAAGAAGAAGGCTTGCTGGGCTCGGCGGCCTACGTGAAGGAACATTTCGCCGACCCGGCCACCATGAAGCCCACCGCCGAACACAACGGGTTCGCGGGTTACTTCAACGTGGATAACGGCACCGGCCGCATCCGCGGCATATATCTGCAGCAGAATGAAATGTGCCGGCCCATCTTCGAACAATGGTTTGCCGCCCTGAAAGACATTACTCCCGGCGTAATCACCATTCGCAACACCGGAGGCACCGACCACCAGTCTTATGACCGCGTCGGCCTGCCCGGCTTCCAGTTCATCCAGGATCCGATGGACTACGATACGCGTACGCACCATTCCAACATGGATGTGTACGACCGCATCCAGCAGCAGGATATGGAACAAATGGCCGTGATTGAAGCGGTCTTCGTGTACAACGCCGCCACGCGCGCCGAAAAACTTCCGCGCGTGGATCTGCCGGCGCCCACCCCCGCCGGCGGCCGTGGTGGCCGGGGCGGCGGCCGCGGCGGCAACTGAGGCGGCGCGTGCGGTCTTGCCGCCGGCGTTACCGGACCAGCGGCAAGACCAGACCGGCGGCAAGACCAGACCGGCGGCAAGACCAGACCGGCGGCAAGACCGCCGGCGTTACCGAAAGGAACCAACATGCGCAACACCGGGCTCGTTCTCACACTGGCGATCGTCACCTCGCTTCTCGCGCAGTCATCCTCGTCGTACCGCGTGACCCACACCTACACCCTCGGTGGGGACGGGAGTTGGGATTACGTCGTGCCCGATCCACCCCATCACCGTCTGTTCATCGCCCGGCAAACCCGCGTGATGGTGGTGGATGAAGACAACGGCACGCTGCTGGGCGAAGTGACTGGCATCCAGGGCGCGCATGGCACCGCCGTGGCCGAAGTCACCGGGCATGGGTTCGCCACCTCTGGTAACGACCAATCCGTGGTGATGTTCGACTTGAAAACGTTCAAGGTGCTGGGCCGGATCCCCGCCGCCGAAGATGCCGACGCCATTGTATTCGACCCCGCGTCGAATCGCGTCTTCACATTGAATGGCGACGCGCACTCCTCTACCGTGATCGACCCGAAGGCGGGGACTCTGATCACGAACATTCCACTCGGCGGCAAACCGGAATACGGCGCTTCGGCCGGAGATGGCAAAGTGTATGCGAATCTCACGGACATCAGCGAGGTAGTGGAGATCGACGCGAAGACAGCGACGGTGGCGCGGCGCTGGTCCACTGCCCCATGCAAGCAACCGGTCTCCATGGCGCTAGACACTGCCCATCATCGCTTGTTCAGCGGATGCCGTAGCGGAGTGATGGCCGTCTCCGACTATCAGGCTGGTAAGGTGGTGGCGACCGTCCCGATCGGGACGGGTGTGGACGGCGCCGGGTATGACGAGGCATCAGGCAACGCTTTCGCCTCGAATGCGAACGGAATGCTCACGGTCATCCATCAGGACAGTCCGGATCAGTATCACGTGGTCGAGAACGTGGAGACTCCACAGGGCGCGCGCAATATGGGGCTGGACCCCACCAATCACCGCGTGTACGTGGTCTCCGCGAAGTTTGGCCCGGCGCCGTCAGGGGGCAGGGGCAGGGGGCCCGTGCTACCCGGCACATTCAACTTAATGGTGATCGAGCGCGACAGCGCGGGGCACTGACCTGTAGCGCCGCCCCCAGGCCCTAATCCCCGGGGTTGGGGATGGATGCGCTTCGCGCGTCTTCTTTTTGTAGAGCATCGGATTTTCTCGAAATTAGCTTCAGGCCGCCTTGCGGAATCCCTTCTTGGGGGCCTCGAAGCGCTTCCTGGCCTCGGCGAGGCGGAGGTTGAGGGCTGCGCGGCGAGCGATTTCGGGGTATGAAAAAGCAAATTGAGGGGGTAGGAATTCGCGGGGGTAGTCGCGTTCGATGTCGAAGGATTCTCCTTTGGCGGCTGCCAGTTGCGCGAGAAGGGTGGCTTCTTCCACGGCTTTTTCGAGGGCGGCCTGGCGGTCCTGCTGTTGTTGGCGGAGGATCGCGAGGTTCTTTTCGATCTTGCGCTGGATGCGGGCTTCGTACAGAGTCAGGAGTCCGAGCTTGTGGGAATCGGTGAGCCAGACTCTGGCTTGGGCCAGGGCGGCGTCGGCTTCGGAGTGGTGAGTGTGGATGTCGTCGGGTTCGTTGAGTCCCCGGGTGAAGGTGTAGTTGTCGATGACGGCGGCGAGTTTGAGGCGCCAGCGGTCGTCGGCGATGGACTGGACGAGATCACACTCGAAGTGTCCGAGGGGTGCGAGGGATTCGACCATCCCTTGGCAGTGAGCCTGATAGGCGGCCTCATCTTCGGGGGTCATGATGCGGACCTGGCCGGTGAGGCCGTGACGGTACGCGTTAAAGGTGCGCGGATCGCGCTGCGGTTTGGTTTCGATCGTTTCTGCTTCAGCGAACATTGGGGTTTCTCCTCCCATGAATACGTATAACAGATCGACTTGGGGCTGGGAGGTTAAGTTGTTGAGGGGATTGAGTAAGATTGTTGTGACTGAAAACGGTTTGCTCGGTTTCGCGGCGCCCTACAGCCGATCAGCAGGAGGATCTTCATCGCCGCGAACACCGAGTCAACCGGTTCACCAAGTTTTGCGAGGGGGCACAAAAGGGGTAAAACGGGGACAGTCGGCTCATGGGGCGATGCCTCGCCCGGAGGGATGAAAATGGGGCCGGGTGCCAGGGTCGGGTGCGTTGGAATCGGGCGTCGCCAATCGACCTCGGTTCGCGTGATCGGTTTCTGCGGCTGTTAGCGACGCCTATCTATCGACTGCAAGGCCCCGAATGGCCTTCAGCATCTTCTCCAACAATCCGGCCATGCGGCCGAGTGAAGGTGCAGGTGTTAGTGCCGGAATAAAACACCCGCGATATTGCCGGTTTTGTCGTTAGGAATGTCGCTGGA
>OKRF01000488.1 GCA_900290315.1 Candidatus Sulfopaludibacter sp. SbA3
AGTGTCTTGAACGTGCCCCGCGAGGGTGCTCTCGATGCCTACAAACAGGTGATCGCCAGCCGGTTCAGCGATACGGCCCTGTTCTACCGCCTCTCCACCGGGCTGATCGAGGTGGAGAGCCCCATGGCTGTGCTTTTTCTTCTGATGCTGCCGGCCCGCGCTGCCGGGATCATGTACACCCGCGACCCGGGCGATGCGAAAAGCAAGGCTCTGTGGATCACCGCGACGCACGGGCTTGGCGCCGAGATCGCCAGTGGCCGCACGCCGGCCGATATGTTTCTGGTCTCGCGCTCCCAGCCGCACGCCATCCTAAGTCGCACGATTGTGCCCAAAGACGAACAGCTCGTACTCCAGGAGGGTGGCGGATTGGCTCGTGTTCCGCTTGCCGCGGACGCTCGCGAGGAGCCGAGCTTGAATGATGGACACTTGCGCACCCTCGCCGGCTGGGGCGTCTGCATGGAGGAGCACTACCGGACGCCGCAGGATGTGGAGTGGGTCCTCGACCAGGACGACCGCCTGTGGATTGTCCAGGCGCGCCCCCTGGCGAACATCGACACGGCCCGGTCCAAGTCTCGCGCGCGGCCCAAGGTAGAGCCGCGAATTCAGGGTGGGCGCACGGTCTACCCCGGCCAGGCTTCGGGAAAGGCGTTCCTGGTGGAAGAAATCCAGCGCATTGGCGAGGCCCCATCGGGAGCGATTGTGTTCATTCGCAAACCCTCGCCAGAGATCGTAGAGATCTTTCCCCGCATTGCCGGCCTGGTGGCGGAGTGGGGGAATGTGACCGGACACGCCGCGGCGCTGCTGCGGGAATTTCAGGTTCCCTCCGTGTTTCAGATGGCGGGAGCGTTCGACCGTCTAGCCGCCGGAGAGCCGGTCAGTCTGGATGCCGTACAAGCGCGGGTCTATCCCGGCATCCTGTGGGCGTCCGCGCAAAGAGAGGCGCCGATCCTGGAACGATACGGGGCGCGAGGAGGCGATCCCATCGCCACTCGATTGCTCACGCTGAACCTGGTGGATCCCGGGGGAGCGAACTTTCGTCCGGCGGGCTGTAAGTCCGTTCACGACGTTCTCCGCTATTGCCACGAGAAGGGGATTGAGGCAATGTTCGCGGTGAACGACTACGAAGTGGAACATGGCGCGCAATGCGGCCGGAAACTGCGGACCGCTCTTCCGTTGCATGTGCAGGTGTTGGATCTCGGCGGCGGCCTGGCAGGGGTTCTCGCGGACAGCCGCAGCGTCGCTCCATCGGAGATTGTGTCGCGCCCGTTTCAGGCGTTGTGGGGCGGCATCGCGCATCCGGGAGTCTCCTGGACGCGCCAGATGCCGGCGAGCTTCAGCGATTTGGCCTCCGTTTTGGGAAACGCCATGGGCCCCCACGAGGACGGTATGCGGGCCCTCGGCGAAAAGAGCTATCTTCTGGTGGCGGACGAATACATGAACTTCAACACCCGCCTGGCGTACCACTACAGCCTGGTGGATGCGTGCCTCTCGGACACTCCGGGAAACAATTACATCTCGTTTCGTTTCGAAGGCGGCGGAGCCACGCGCCAGCGCCGCAGTCTGCGCGCCTGCTTCCTGGAAACCTGCCTCCTGCGAAACGGCTTCCAGGTGGATCGCCGCACGGACCTGGTCAACGCCTGGTTCCGCAAGGCGCCCGCCGATCAGATCGCCGCGCGTCTTGACATGCTGGGACGCCTGCTCGCCTGCTCCAGCCAACTCGATATGTACATGACCAGCCGCGAGGTAATGAACTGGTTCGTGCAGCAGTTCCTGGAGGGAAACTACTCGTTCCAGAGCGCCAGTCAAGAGTCTGAACCGCACTAAGTCGTCGATTTCAGAAATACGCTAACGTATCCACGCCCCGACCGGACTTTCCTGGCAGACCGCTCTGTCCACGACGGCGCAAGAGCGGCGCCGCGGGACAGAGAAGTCTGACCCGCGCCACAGGTGTCCGCCCCAGAATACCTTGGTGTGCTCAGCGGCTACCGCGAGATTTCGCACTTGACCGCACGGCGTATACGCCCTAGCATTGAATTGGATCTGTAACTCTGAATTGGGAGGCTTCATGACCATCACGACGGAAGCGCTGGCCGACGAGATGTATGCGCTGGTGTCGCAATATGCCGGAAAGAGAAATCTGAAAGCCGGCGATCTGACCAAGGAAATGATTGCCCGGCACGGCGACTCGGCGTGCAGCAAGGATGATTGCAAGCATGCCATTCGCACCTTGATGGACTCGGGGCGTTGCGTTTATAGCTACCTCGGCGGTTCTTATATCGTTCTGCCGCCTAAAGAAGGAACGCTTCCGGGAGCTTGATGAGTACGGAAGGTGTCGCGCCCATGGCCGCCATGCCGCGCCTCGTGGTCGCCGGCCTTTCCGGAGAGTCGGGCAAGACTCTCGTGTCACTGGCGTTGCTGCTCGAAGCCGGGCGGAGAGACATCCCCACCCGGGCATTCAAGAAGGGCCCTGACTACATCGATGCAGCCTGGCTGCAATGGGCATCCCGTAAGCCAGCCAGGAATCTGGATACGTACCTGATGGGGTTTGAGCGCGCCGTCGGCTCCTTCGCGCGCAACGCCGTGCCGGGCGGCCTGAATGTGGTCGAAGGCAACCGCGGCCTCTACGACGGTGCGGACGCTCAGGGTACGCATAGCACGGCGGAACTGGCGAAAGCCTTGCAAGCCCCTGTGGTCCTGGTAGTCAACACGACCAAAGTCACACGCACGGCCGCTGCGCTGGTGTTGGGGTGTCAACGCATGGACGCTGCCGTGCGGATCGCCGGCGTTGTGGTCAACCAGGTCAGCGGAGCCCGTCACGAAAGCATCGTGCGCGAAGCCATCGAATCGACGTGCGACATTCCGGTACTCGGAGTGATCCCTCGCATCAAGACCGACGGGCTCCTGCCTTCGCGCCACCTGGGACTGGTTACTCCTCATGAGCATACGGATTGCGGGTTACTCGCGCGGCACTTGACGGACTTAGTGGGCCGCCACTTGGATTTCGATCGTCTCTGGGAAATCTCGCGCCTTGCCGCGCCGGTCGCCATGACACCGGTTCCCGTGGCTGATCCTCCCGCCGGCAGCGGTGTCACCATTGGCTATCTTCACGATTCGGCATTTTGTTTTTACTATCCGGAAAACCTTGAGGCGCTTCGTGCAGTGGGCGCTAACCTGGTTCCCATCTCGAGCCTTGCCGGCACTTCTCTTCCCACCGGGCTGGATGCTCTTTACATCGGCGCAGGCTTTCCGGAGACGCATGCCCAGGCATTGTCGGAAAACACCGGCCTGCTGGCCTCCGTGCGTGAGGCTGCCCGCGCAGGCTTGCCCATCTACGCCGAATGCGGCGGACTGATGTACCTGTCACGCGCCCTGACGTGGCGGGGGCGTCGATTCCGCATGGCGGGCGCACTGCCTATCGAGGTCGAGGTTCGCGATACTCCTCAAGGCCACGGATATGTCGAGCTCCTGGTGGACCGGCCAAACGCGTTCTTTCCGGTAGGCGCCCGGCTGCGAGGCCACGAGTTTCACTATTCGAAGATACTGTCTACCGGCCCTGCCCCAGTAACCGCGACTTCGGTACTCCGCGGTACCGGCTGCCTGCCGGGCCGCGATGCGGTGGTGACGGGTAACGTCTGGGCGGCCTATACGCACATCCATGCTCTGGCCACACCGGAGTGGGCTCGCGCCATGGTTACGGCCGCGCGGGGCGCGCCGGTGATGGCCTGACCACTCGTCAGGCTCTGACTGCCGCAGGCTCCGGTTCCAGCGTTTCCACCGGAATCCGATTGACGAGGGCTACGATCTCATCGGCATGGAACGGTTCCTCGATCATGGCGTAAACGGCCCGGTTGTGGATATGCATTCCCATGGAGCCCTTGCGGACAGCCACGAGAATTCGCGCCCCGCGGGCTCTGGGATCGGACGCAAGAGCGTCAAGAAGCGCCATGCCCAGGTCTTCCAGAATGGCCTGATCGATGACGACGAACGCCGGACGGAAGACCGAGATAGTGGCCGACGCATCGTAGCCACGGCGCGCGAAACGGAACGCCACCGCGTCGCTTTCTCTCTTCGCAAGGTCGCGGATCAGGCTTTCATCCTGACTGACGACGAGCACATTCGTCGGCAGACCGTGGACCCGCCGATAGTAGGGGCACTCCTGGCACAGGCCACTGCAGAATCGTTTGGCGTGGCCGGCTCCCTTGACGACGCCTACCAGCCGGAAACACCAAGCCGCGTGGGTCTTGTATACTACGCACTCCTGGCACTCGCTCCCAGGACTATTGCTCATATATTCCCAACAGCGCATCGGGCGGGAGCAAAGTGCGGTGTCTTCCGTGCGGCATTCACAGCCATCATCCTGGGTGAGCACCAGGAGCAAGTCCTGCTCTTCCACCCGGTAGTGGCCTCCTACCGTTCGGGTGGCGGGTAGGGCGCCTTTCTTGATCCACTTCAACACCGTGTCCGGCTTCACGGAACACATCCGCGCCGCTTTACCGGTGGTCAGCAATGGGCTCGTCATGGACGGGGTGACCTCCAATCGCTGTCCACATTATCTACAGTTTCAGCGTTGGAGTCAACGAGCATCAGGTCTGATTTTCTGGATTCCCAGGGATGACCAGAGAACGTGCAAGGGTTTCTGAGTTTACTCCTCTCTGGCGACGTAACTCCAATGTTAGTGCGGGCTTAAACAACATTTGAGGGTTAAAAAATTCGGTGACAATTTGCTTTTCCCGCTCTATGATTGAGGTGTTTAATATCTGCAATTCCGAAATATAGACGTGGTAAACGATTTTCCGAACAGGAGGCTATCGATGAGCAATCTGATCCTGCCGCATGGCGGTGGAGAGTTACTGCCCTTACTTCTGGAGGGTGAAGCCGGGCTGGAAGAGACCCGCAAGGCTGAGCATCTCAAGCGAGTGCCGATGACCAGCCGCGAGACCGGCGATCTCATCATGATGGGCATTGGTGCGTTCACGCCCCTGGATGGTTTCATGGGGCGTGATGACTGGCAGGGTTGCTGCGAGTCCTATCGAATGCCCAGTAAGAACGGCTTGTTCTGGCCGATTCCCATTACGCTGTCCGCCGAAGAGGACTATGCCAAGGGCATTGCTATCGGCGACGAGGTAGCCCTGTGGGATGTCGAGACCGAATCCATCATGGGCACGATGACGATCGCCGAGAAATACGCCATCGATAAAGATTACGAGTGCAAGCAGATCTTTCGAACCACGGATCCGGCGCATCCCGGCGTGCAGAAAGTGATGGAGCAGGGAGCCATCAATCTCGCTGNNCATTCTTCCCCGCGATGTTCAAGGGAATCTATCAGCGTCCGGCCGATGCTCGCAAAGCCTTCGCCGAACGGGGCTGGACCACCGTGGCGGCGCTGCAACTTCGCAACCCGATGCACAATTCGCACGCTTACCTGGCCTGGATTGCCATCGAAGTGTGCGACGGCGTCTACATCCATCAATTGGTCGGCAACCTGAAGCCCGGTGACATCCCCGCCGAAACCCGCGTCAAGGCCATCGATGCCTTGGTGAACAAATACTTCCGTAAGGATCGCGTGATCCAGGGCGGCTACCCGATGGAGATGCGCTACGCCGGTCCGCGCGAAGCCTTGCTCCACGCCGTGTTCCGCCAGAACTACGGATGCACGCACCTCATTGTGGGGCGCGATCATGCGGGAGTGGGCGATTACTACGGTCCCTTCGACGCGCAGAAGATCTTCAACGAAATTCCCCCGGGTGCGCTGCTGCTCCAGCCGCTCTGCATGGACTGGACCTTCTACTGCTACGAATGCGGCAGCATGGCCTCCATGAAAACCTGCCCGCACGAAAGCAAGGCGGTGATTGACGAGAGCGGCAACTACAAGGGCGGCGCCCGTCTGCTACTCTCCGGCACTCTGCTCCGCAAGCTCATGAGTGAGGGCAAACCGGTGCCGGCCGAATTCTCCAGGCCCGAGGTGATCGCCATTCTCAAGGAGTACTACGACAGCCTGGAAGAGAAGGTGGAAGTCAAACTGCACGGGGCCGCTACGGGTCCGGTCAAATCCTGATTGGCAGGTCGCCCATGGGTATGGTCGTCTTCTATTGCCTCCTATATGCCGGCGGGATCGTGTTTCTCGCCGGCTGCGTAGTTCGGGCCGTGCGTTATTCCCGCCAGCCGATCCATCTCCGCTGGGAGATCTATCCGGTTCCGCACTCTCTTTCCGGAGAACTGAAGATCATGGTCCCTGAGATTCTCTTTTTGAAGGGTCTGTGGGAGTTCAACCGGGCGATGTGGTATGTCTCGTTCCCCTTTCACTTCGGTCTCTACCTCATCACCGCGGCGGCGGCGCTTCTCGGCTCTGCCGCAGTGACGCCCATCGCGTTTTATGCGCCCCTGCACAGGGCCTATCTGGTTTGCGGGACGGCGGGCGCTCTGCTGGCATTTATCGGGTCGCTGGGATTGCTGGCACGGCGCCTCGCCATACGCGAGCTCAGACAATACTCGAGCCCGGGCGATTTCCTGAATCTCGCGTTCTTCGCCGCCACCCTCGCCTTATTGATCGGCGGGCACTGGCTTTGCCCACCCGGTGCGGCCGGCCCTCTGGCCATCCTGCTCGCAGTAGCCAGATTCGACACCACCGTGAAACTGCCTGCGCTGTTCGCCACCGGCATGGCGGCTGGCGCGCTTCTTTTGGCGTACATTCCCATGACCCACATGGCCCACTTCATCGCCAAGTACTTCACTTATCACCGTGTGCGCTGGGACGAGCGCGCCAATGTGGCGGGCGGGAGCATCCAGAAGCAGATGGCGGAATACCTGATGTACAGGCCCACCTGGTCGGCGCCCCACATCGCCGCCGGCGATCGCACCTGGGCGGAGGTCGCCACATCGAATCCAACCAAAGGAGCGGCCAGATGAAATCCGCGCTCAGCCTCTCCGATATGTCCCGGCCCGGCCGCGACCCCTTGGTTCACCTCGACAATGCGGACCTCATGCCGCTGCCGCTGCCACTGGACGATCCGGCCGAAGACCACGCCTGGCGGCTACTTTCCGCCCAGGTGCGCGAGCGCTACGAATGCGGGCTCGACGACACCTGCGCTTTGAGCTTTCCGCAACCCAAAACCGCGGACGAGGAAAATGCCCTGGTTGGCAAATTCCTTGCGGGCCTCGACAAACTCTTCTCGCGGGAGAACAACTGGACCTTCCTGCAACCTTTGCTTCTGACCATGGAGCATTGCGCCCGGTGCCAGACCTGCTCGGATGCCTGCCACATTTTCGAAGCCAGTGGGCGCAACGAGTTGTACCGACCCACGTTTCGCTCCGAGATTGTGCGCCGCCTGTACTTCAAGTATGTGCGGCGCGGCGGGCTGCTCTCCGCCTGGCAGCACGGCGAGGTTGACCTCAACTGGCCCCTGGTCGCGCGGCTTGCCGAGTTGGCGTACCGCTGCAACCTCTGCCGGCGCTGCGCCCAGACCTGCCCCATAGGCGCCGACAATGCCCTGGTAGCCCACGAGCTTCGCAAGTTATTCAGCCAGGAGATGGGCATCGCGCCCAAAGAGATTCACGATAACGGTTCCATGCTCCAGTTGAAGGTAGGCTCTTCGACCGGCATGAATCCCGCAGCCATGAAGGATAACATCGCCTTCATCGACGAAGACACCAGCGAAAAGACCGGCATAGGGGTGAAGACTCCGTGGGACGTGGAAGGCGCCGACGTCCTGCTCATTCACAACGCCGGCGAGATACTGGCGTGGCCGGAGAATCCCGGAGCGTTTGCGTTGATCCTCAACGCCGCAGGCATCTCCTGGACCATGTCATCGGAACTGGCGGCGTACGATTCCATCAACTACGGTCTCTGGTATGACGACGCCCAATTTGCACGCGTTGCCCTCAAGCATGTCGAAGCCGCTCGTAAGCTCAAAGTCAAGCGGATCGTGCTGGGCGAGTGCGGCCACGCCCACAAAGCCCTCGCAGTGATCGCCGACCGCATCCTGGGCGGGGATCTGAATATTCCGCGGCAGAGTTTCCTGCCGCTGCTCCGCGACATTGTCGCCAGTGGGCGCCTGGAGTTGGATCCCACGCGCAACAATTTTCCGGTGACTTTGCACGACCCCTGCAACGTGGTGCGGCTCATGGGTGTGGTGGAGCCTCAACGCGAAATTCTGCGGACCGTCTGTCCCCAGTTCCGCGAGATGGAGCCCCACGGAGTCGACAACTACTGTTGCGGAGGCGGAAGCGGTTTCGCCATCATGAGCGGGCACAACTTCCCGGATTGGCGGTTTCATGTTTCGGGCCGCAAGAAGCTAGAGCAGGTGCTGAACGCGTTTCAAGACTGTCTCGACCCGTCCATCCCGAAATACCTCTGTGCCCCCTGCAGCAACTGCAAGGGCCAGTTTCGCGACATGCTGGCGTATTACGGGCTGTGGGACAACCACCGGATCCTCTATGGTGGCCTGGTGGAACTCATCGTCAACGCGATGACTGCCGTGAAGCCCGGATTCATCGAGTGGGAGTGGCGTTGATGCCTATCCAGGCCGCTGAACAGGCCGCAAGAGCCTGCGCACAAGGCGAGTGCGAGAATGCCATCGGCCTGCTCGAAAATGCGGTTGCGCACGAGCCTCACGATTTCAGATTGTACTACCGGTTGGGGCAATGCTATGGCGGCGGCTGCCGGCGCCACGCGCTGGTGCATCCGGATATGGCCATTGCTTACTTCCGGCAAGCGCTGCGCCTGATCGGCACCCGTCCCGGTAAATTCCGGGCGGTCATCCTGGATCAATTCGGGAACACTTTATGCCACAGCGCGAGCCTGCCCAGGACCGACGCATTGCGTGCGGCCATCGAGTGCCACGTCGAGGCCGCGGAAATCTATCAGGCGCTCGGCATGGACGACGATTGGGGCCGAACGCAGTTCAATCTCGGCAATTCCTGTTGCGACCTTTCGGAGATCTCCGGAGAGGACCACTGGCAGGATGCCGTTTTTCACTACGAACAGTCACTGCGCGTTCGAACGCGGGAAAAGGATCCGGAACGGCATGCGGCCGCGCTGGAAAACCTGGGGAGCGCGTATCGCCGGCTCTCAGGCGGCGGTGATGGCGCCAGTGTCAACAAGAGCATCAGGTGCTATCAGCGCGCGCTGAAGGTCTACGCTGGCTCCCACCCCGAGAAGAGTGCGGCGCTGCACAACAATCTCGGTAACGCGTTCCTGACGCTTCCCGATCCGGACCAGAAAGCCAAAGCGCGCAATGCACGCCGTGCCCTGCGTCACTTCGACTGCGCCCTCCGCGTCCAGTCCCAGGATAGAGGCAGTCGAGCCTACGGAATCACCCAGTTCAACCGCGCGCAAGCTTATTGCGGGATCGCGCAAACATCGCATGCGGCGCTACTGTGTCTCGAAGAGGCTTTCGCGGCGTTTCAATCCTGCGGGGAGGACCGCTATCAGCAACTCGTAAAAGCGCAGTTGGAGCGCATCGGCCGAGAGGGGAGCTGAGGATCATGGCCATTATCACCATTTCCAGAGGAACCTTCAGCGGCGGCAAAGCTCTTGCCGAGTGCCTGAGCAAGCGACTGGGCTATCGCTGTATCGATCGCGACATGCTGGTTCGAAGAGCCGCCACGCGCCGGGTCTCCGAACATGACCTGCGGGCGGCCCTGGAGTTACCTCCGGCCTACCCCGGAAGGTTCAATCATACCCGGTACATCTACCTGGTCCTCACCCAAGCGGCGTTGACGGAAGAGGTCCGCTACGGTTGCGCCATCTATCACGGGCTCGCCGGACACCTGTTACTCAAGGGAGCACCCGGCCTGCTTCGCCTGCGAATCATTGCGCCCCTGGAGTGCCGCATTCGGATGGCGCAGGAGCGCTTGCACCTCAGCCGCGGCGAGGCGATGGCTCACATCGAAAACATGGACCGCGACCGCCGCCGGTGGACGCAGTTGCTCTATGGCCTGGATTGGGGCGAGCCTTCCCTGTACGACCTGGTCATCAACCTGGAGCGTACCAGCATCGAACAGGCCTGCAATGCTGTAGCGTCGCTGGTGGAGGGTGGGGACTTCGAACTGACGCCGGAAGGCCGCATCGCGATGGACGATCTTGCTCTCGCCAGCAAAGTTCGTGCAGCGTTGGCCCAGGATCCGTACACTGTGAACCTGGAATTCGAAGTGGAATCCCACGCTGGGTCAATATACGTCAGTGGAGACTGCGTGGAGGCGGTCGCGGCGGTTCAGCGGGTGGTGTCGGCTGTTCCCGGCGTTGCCGGGCTTACCGTAGACGCTGCTGTTCCAGCGCTCCATTGATGAGTTCCACCGCCAACAGGGACGAATGGATCCGCCAGCGGGCTGAGTGCCTCACTGGTGAGCCATTGCCGTGCCACCCCATCGTATGGACGGACACGACAAATTTCATGTCCATTGAGCGCGGGCATGTGCTCGACCTCGCCGGGTCTCTCTTCGTGGTTCGCTCCAATGAACATGAGGGCCGTTTCGGGATCGACGATCAGCCCAAGTTTTGGGTGAAGCGCGCGCTATCCCTGGACAGTGGGCGGATGTACATTCTGAAATTGGCCTGTGAGGAAGAGTTCAGAATTCACGTCGGCCCGCGCGAAATCAAGTGCTGCCGGAGCGCCGAGAAGGAGGCGCAGGTGCTGGCGCTGGCGCACGGCGACGAGCGCTTCATGCAAGGACGCGCCGTGCGCGACTCTCACGGAAATCTGGTGCGCATCATCGAATTCGTCAACGGCGCCGACCTGCTCAGCTACCTTCAGTCCGTCCATTTGCGCCACGAGGAGTATTTCCACGTGCTGATGCCTGGCATTCTGGCCCGTGTTGCCAATAGCGTGTTGCCAATAGCCTCGCCGCCATCCAACGACTGCACGATGCGGGACTCTGCCACGGCGATATCCGCAACGACCATCTGCTCATCGAACGCTCATCCGGCTTGTACAAGTGGATTGATTTCGACCTGAACCAGGATTCTCCGGCGTTTGACATCTGGAGCGCCGGCAACATCCTGCACTGTGTTCTCGCAAAAGGCTTCGTGACTTTCCATGACGCGCTGCAGATCAAACCGGAACTGTCCGGCCATCTTTCGGATGAGGACGCGTCGGTGTTCTTTCCGAATCGGGTCATGAACCTTCGCAAGGTCTACAACTACATCCCAGACAGGCTTAATGATCTCATCTGCCGCTTCTCCATCGGCGGAGGGAAATTCTACGACAGGATTTCCGAGGTTGCCGACGATCTGGCGGACTGTGCCGCATCCCTGAGGTAATGGACGCTAACTCATATACGGGAGAAGTCCACCAGTCCCAATCGTTGTAATGCCCACCAGACTTTGCCGGTGCTTTGCTCGGGACTTTCGATGGCCGTGTGGACTGTCATTTCCGGGTGCAGCGGNNTAAAGTCCCTTCACATCCCGGCTGATCAAGACGTCGAGAGGACACTCGACGTAAACTTCAACGAAGTTCGCGATTCGGCTTCTCATCTCGTCGCGAATCGACCGGTATGGGGAAATGGCCGCGGCTATGGCGATCACACCGTTGCGAGAGAGCAGTTCGCAGACAAAGCCGATCCGGCGGATGTTGGTGTCGCGATCTTCCTTGGAGAATCCCAGCCCTTTGGAGAGATGAGTCCGGACTGCATCGCCGTCAAGAAGTTCCACCTTGGCGTTATAGGTTCGCAAGCGATCTACGACCATCGCCGAGATGGTACTCTTGCCCGCGCCTGAAAGGCCCGTGAACCAGAGCGTGAAGCCCTTGTGCATATCGCAAATCAGAGTAACACGAAGGCGGTGATAGTTATTGCTAATCGGGCCTGCTACTCCTGATAAGATGAAGAATGCTGAGCGAACGATTCGACTCCGCCCTGCTTTTCGCATCGCAGTTACATCGCCACCAAACCCGCCATGGCTCGGCCGTCCCTTACATGAGCCACCTTCTGGGAGTCGCCAGCCTTGTTCTGGAAGACCACGGCAGCGAGGACGAGGCGATTGCCGCACTGCTCCACGACTCGGTTGAAGACCATGGAAATCGATACACTGGCGGGCGTGGCGCGCTGCGAGCGGAAATCGCCGCCCGGTTTGGCTCGAATGTCCTGGAGATGGTCGATGCTTGCACCGATGATGGAGCCTACGACGAGCAGGGACCTGGCGCATGGAAGCCTCTGAAGCAGGCGTATCTCGATCGTTTCGCCACAGCGAGCGAATCCGTGCGGCGTGTGGCGTGTGCGGACAAGCTGCAAAATGCCCGGTCGATCCTCGGCGATTACCGTGAGTTCGGAGAACCGTTTTGGGAGCGCTTCCGCACCAGGAGCCGGGACGACCAACTCTGGTATTATGGCGAACTTGTGCAGGTCTTTCGACAGACCAAGACCGGCAGGCTCGCGGTGGAACTTGCCAGCACGCTGTCACTGTTGCAGGCAGCGACACTTGAGAAGAGCTGAGCGCCTACTGGGCCGGAGCACGATAGCCCAATCGCCAGTCCACGTGTAGGGACGACAGGCGGCGCGGGGGGATTACTTTCACGCGCACTTTGTGGCGTTTGCCGTCGGGGAGAAGGTTGCTGGGTGCGTACCCCAGCACATACTGGTTGTGCAGTTCCACGCCGATCCGGTTGGCCATGTCCGGAAGGTCGTTGACATCGCCCACCGGGAACAGACGCCCTCCGCTGGCCTCCGTAATCTCATGCAGGAGACTCGGGCCGGCGGCCTCCTCCGCCCGCAAACTCGTTCCGTTCATCTCAAAAATTCCCATGGCGTAGATCAGCGCATCGCCTTCCCGCACCATGCCGCGGACTTCCTTTTCCGTGAGGCGGCTGCGGTTGTCGCCTCCATCGGAGAAGATGACGAGCGCCTTCCTGGGCTTGCTGGATTTCTTGAGCTCGCCCAGGGAGAGCCCGATGGCGTCAAGCAGCGCTGTGCGGCCATGGGGAGCGGCGTTGCCAAGTCGCGCTTGAATCTCCGATGGATCCGCAGTCAACGGCTGAGTCAGATGGACCTTGTCATTGAACTCCACCAGGAAGAACTCGTCTTCCGGATTGGCGGTCCGCAGGAATTCACCGACAGCGGCGCGGGACTTGGCCATCTTCCCGTCCATGCTGCCGCTGGTGTCGAACACCAGTCCAACAGCAATCGGCGCATCGTCAAAAGTCAAGCTCAACACCTGCTGTTCCACGTTGCTGTCGAACACCCGGAAGTTACTCCGGTCGAGACCGGTAACCGGCCGATTCAGAAGGTCAGTGACGCCCACCGGTATCAGGACCAAGCTTGTGTCGACCCGCATGGTGGAAGGAACCGAACGCTTTGCGGCCAACGCTGTTTGCCGTGGTTGAATCGAAACCTGGGCACCGGCTCCAAGCACCCAAAAACCCAGTACTGCCAGCAGAGCAAACGGCAGCGTTTGCTCTGCCTTTCCCCTCAACATGAAGTTACTATAAACCAGTTGAGTGTTGAAGAAATCTACGGGACGCCCGCATACGGCTGGGCAAGCAACTGATCCTTGCCGATTCCATTCTTCGCCGCCGGCTGGCTATCGATATATACAGCCGGCGCCAACGAGGATTACGCCATTTTCCCCTGCGCTAGTTCCGGCGCTGTTCACGCGCACCGTCTCGAAAATCCCGAGCCGTGTGTCCGCCGCAAACCGTGCCAGGCTCGAAATTCGCCGCCTTT
>OKRF01000487.1 GCA_900290315.1 Candidatus Sulfopaludibacter sp. SbA3
AAGATCGCCGGCGTTACCCGTTCGCTGTGCTGGTTTTTCGACCTGTCTTCCTCGCGGCGGCCGCCACATCGGCGAGCCAGCATGAACCGGCTGTCAGCGGCGCCTCTGAAACATTTGTCCGAGTTCTGTGGCGAGTTCATCGAGGCCGCGAGCCTGTTCGCTAAATTGATTTGCGCGGTTGGCGCCTTCTTCTGCATTCTTGGCCGTCGACTGGATGCCCTCATTCATCCGGGCCGCGGAAGCGTTGATTCGGACAATGCCCTGGCTCTGCTGTTCGGACGCGGCAGTGACGGATTGCACCAGCTCATCCAACTTCCGAGTGCTGGTGGCGATGACTCTCAGGTTTTCCGCGACCGCGCCAGTCACGGAAACACCCTGGAGTCCGGACTGCATCGACTTCTGAATTTTCACGGAGGTTTCCCCCGCTGCTGCGCTGCAACGGTGGGCAAGGCTGCGAACTTCGTCCGCCACAACCGCAAATCCCAGGCCGGCTTCACCGGCGCGAGCTGCCTCAACCGCTGCGTTCAATGCCAGGATATTGGTCTGGAACGCGATTTCATCAATGATCTTGTTGATCTTGACGACGTCGGCGCCAGCCGACTGGATCTGATTCATGGTTTCGGTCATGGTCTCCATCTGCACCGCTCCACTCTCAGCAGCGCGGCGGGCCTGTTCGGCAAGCTGCTTCAGAACAAGGGAGTGATCCAGATTTCGTTGCGCCACTTCGCCCATCTCGGCGAGCGAAGAGATTACCTTCTGGTTTGAGGCCGCCTGTTCCCCGGCTTCCTGCGCCAACTGCTGGCTGGTGGCGGACACCTGCGCGGCGCCAGACGACACATGGTTTGAAGTGTTGTTTAACTCCCGTATGATCCGGTCCGTACGGCTCGTCAAACCGTTGGCCGTGAAATACCAGATAGCGCAACCGGTTGAGAAAATCACCAGGCCCATCGCCAACAGCGTGACTGTGCCAGTATGGGAGATGCCGTCGACTGCCGTGACAGTCTCATACAATTCGGCCTCAGGCGCGCTCGCGCCGATTACCCAGTCCCACGGTTTGAAATACTTAATTCGGGCGATCTTGGGGTAACTGCCCGTATCCAACTTGTTCCTGAAAGGATATCTCTGAGTGGCGAGTTGTTCCGGATTAAGCGCCAAGGCCTTACGGCAGATCTCCTGAATGAAGAGATTGCCCATACTATCTTTGAAGTCCCAAAGATCCTCACCGTCTCGTTTTCCATCCTGGGATATCACGTAGTGTCCGCGCGTGTTTCCGACCGCGTTCAACACGTAAACGTATCCTGTCCGCCCGACTTTACTTTTCATAATCGCGCGGCGGAGTGGTTCCGTTGCGATGCCTTCGGGGATGCCGACGTAGAGCATCCCAATCACATTTCGGTTACTGTCCCGCAAGGGTTGATACGCAGCCATGTACCACGCATTGACCACGAAGGCCCGGCCAACGAAGGTTTCGCCCCGCAGAACTGTGGAGACTACCGGATTAGGCTCGCCATCCGCGCCAGTTGCGGGGATAAAGGTCCCGATGGCGCGCTTACCGTCATCGCCTAACACATTCGTGGCTACGCGCAACATGTCTCCTTCAGGATTCATTCGTTGGAATACTGTGCTCGTCGCGTTGGTGACTCTACGCACCTCATCCACCACGGAAACGTCCGTCCCAGTCTCCCGGACCTGGCCCAACCATGTATCGCCGATCGACATCCTGGGAAGGGAAACGGTGGATACTGCCTTTGTGAATTGGTTGCGGACTTCCCAGTTCACGGCCGGACCTGGGCTGAGCCGTGGAGTACCCGCCTGGTCCATGAGAACCCTGGCGGAATGGAGTTTCTCGAGGACTTGGTGTTCCAGCGCGCCCCGGCTGTCCTCGCATAGCCGGTAAATGCTCTCGGCAATGTGATCTAAGTCCGCTTCGGCCGCACGCAGGCATCCGGTGTATGCAATTTCGCGGAGCTGGTGGTTGTTATGCCACATCACCGCGCCGAAAAGAAGCAACGGGCCAGCAGTCAGCGCTATACCGAGGAATAGGAGTTTGTCACGAAAACTCAGACTACGCCGGTACATGCTCATCCTCAATAGCCTCCTCAAATCAGATCGGCAGATGGGGCCAGCAACGTTAGGAAGATGCTTCTGCAAGCCCTGATCGCCGCTGGCGCCAACGTCACAGCGGAGGGCGACATCGTGCTGGAATCGGCCATCAGATTGAGCTGGTTGACGCGGTCGAAGCTCTGCTCGATGGTGGCGCGCCAGTCGGCGGCGCGGAACGGAAGAGTTGCTTTGATGCTGACGGCAACCTGAAGCCCGACGCTGGCGCTCCAGCCACCCGTGCGGCCATCAGGAGCGACAGCGAGACCGCCATTGCGGTTGAGCGGGCCCGCCCTAGCACGGGCCGAGGTCAACGCCGCGGATCTGGCTGAATACTTGCGATTAGCCGGCGGGCCTCTTCAATCTCCTCCCGGCTGACCGTGTGGGGCAAACCCGGATAGCGCTTCAGCACGACTTGCGCGCCTAGCCGCGAGACCACTGAGGCCGATTCCTGCACGCGTGGCCACGGTACGTGCGGGTCCGGGTCGCCCGATCCGAAGAACGCGGGCGTGCCGGCGAGCGATCCGGCGTAACTGAACTCCGTGCCGGGCGGTCCGATCAGGCCGCCGGTAAACGCGATCAGGCCGCCATATCTCGCGGCGTTCCTGGCCACGAATTCCGTCGCCAGACAGGCTCCCTGCGAGAAGCCGGCGATGACGATCTTGTCCAGCGGAATTCCGGTGCGCCGCGCATCTTCTACCGTGCGCTTCACCTTGTCGAGAGCCGCGGTCAGCCACGGTTCGTTCTGCTGAATGGGCGACAGGAAGGAATACGGATACCAGGTGCGCCCTGCCGCCTCGGGCGTCAGCCAGGCGAATTGCGGCAGGTCGAATTCCTGGCTCAGGCTCAGGATATCCTCAACGCTGCCGCCGCGCCCATGCAACAGAATCACGGCCCCGGCGGCTCCCTTTAACGCGTGCCCGCTCCCGGCAGTCATAATTGCAACCTCGGCAGGACGGATTCCAGACGCCCGCGCTCCGGCTCCAACCAGGCCGGAAGCACCAGGTGCGAACCCAGTTTCTCCGGCGCTTCATCTACCGCAAACCCGGGCGGATCCGTGGCGATCTCAAATAGGATATTGCCCGGCTCGCGGAAGTAGATAGAGTGGAAATACTTCCGGTCCATCACCGGAGAGACGCCATACTCGAGGCGAGTGAGTTCCTTGAGCCACTCGCCCTGCTGCCGGTCGTCCGCCGTCCGCCAGGCGATGTGATGCACCGTGCCCACCAGCACGCGGCCCGGGCGCTGTTCCGGCGCGCGCAGCACGTCCACCAGCGCGGCCGGCTGGCCCGAATCCACGGCGTAGCGGAAGCGGTTGCCATCCTGCGCCACCAGTTTGAACCCGAGCGTGGTCAGCAGGGCGGCCGTCCCCTTGTGATCCGTCTCGCATAACGTGGCGCTATGGAATCCGCGGATGGCAAATTCCAGCGGAACCGGTCCGGCCTGCCAGGCTCGGTCGTCCGGCGCCGTTTTGGCGGCGACTAGTTCCACCTTCATGCCGTCTGGGTCGGAGAACGAAAGCACCTTCTCTCCCAGCCGGTCAAATGGACCTTCCACCGGGACATGCCGTTCGGCCAGTCGCGCGGTCCAATAGGGAATGGCGTCCCCGGGAATGGCGAACGCAGTTTCAGTTACCTGTCCTGTGCCGTGCCGGCCTCGCGGCGCCGAAGGCCAGGGGAAAAACGTGAGGATAGTGCCTGGATTCCCGGTGCCATCTCCGTAATAGAGATGATAGGTGCCCGGGTCGTCGAAGTTCACTGTCAGCTTCACCAGCCGCAGGCCCAGCACACCCGCGTAGAAATCGAGATTGCTCTGCGGGTCGCCGGCGATGGCGGTGATGTGGTGAATGCCAAGTATTTCTGACATGCCTCTTAGATGCAGTATATTGTCACAAAGATTCTTGCTATCGAGATACAGTCAGGGGCGGCAACGACGGATCGAAGATCCGCTTATCGAGTTGCACAGGGTGATAAGCCGCCGGGTCCGGGCGGGTGGCGAAGCAGTCCGCCAAGTCCGCCGCCGTGGCGTCGAACAGGTTCAGCGCAGGCAGGTGGAGCAGGCCGAAGATGGTTTTCAAGAGTCCAGGAAAGCTGGTGTTGGTGTGCGAGACATAGTTCTTCTTGACCCACGGGCCGGCACACAGCAGAATCGTCCGATGGGCGTCGATGTGATCCACTCCGGCCTGCGCATCGGCCTCCGTGATGAAAACGGCGGTCGAGTTCCACCACTTCGTGCCCGAGAGATATTCCAGAATCCGCCCCACCGCATAATCGTTATCGGCCACGTAGGATTCCTCATACGGATATCCCTCGTCGGGCCGTGGCGGCCCACTGTAATCGCCCGGAAGATAGACGTACAGGAACTGCGGCAGATCGGCGCCGCCTTTCACGAACTTCTCATCCACCGTCCGGATGAATTCCGACGCGCGGTATTGATCGGAAATGTGCATGTTGAAACCCGGATAATCCCGCGACGTGTTGTGGTATAGCGCATCGGGCATCGGCGTATTCGTCAGGAAGCGCGCTCCCAGCGGCGGCATGGCGGGGCCCTGCGTGACGCCCGCCAACTCGAAGCCTTCGCCGAAGTTATGAAAGGACACTCCGTGCCCCGCCAGGTGCTGCCACAGAGTTCCGGCCTCTGGCTGGTCTTCCGGTTGCACCGAAGAGGCCGTACCGGCAAACGCCAAACGGCCCGGTGCGTTGAGACGGAAATCCTTCAGGTCGCCCAGCGCCGCTGCCACAGACGTGGCCGTCCAGGCGTTCGGATACGCGCCCACCAGCCAGTGGTGTCCATCCACGCTGGCGTCTCCATCCGCGTAGAAGTTGTCGCTAAAGGCCCATTGCCGCGCGATGGCGTGCTGGTTGGGCGTCACGTTCGCTTCCCTCAGACTCATCCGAATGTGCCGCCCATCCACGGACCCGCTAGCGCCCAGGTGCGCCAGTTCCGGCGCGCCGACCGCCGGCCCGTTGGAAGCCGCGGCGATATCGCCCAGCACATCGTCATACGTGCGCCCCTCTTTCACAATCAGCACCACGTGGCGGACTTCCGCGCGAAATCTGGTAGCGGCCGCCGGACGCGGTTGAAACCCGTTCGCCTGCAAAACGAACGCTGTATGCGCCGCCAGACTGTCCACCGCGGGCATGGGAAAAATCGCCACCGTGCCCTGCAACTTCTGGGTGGGCCACATCATGACCCGCGGTCCCGTGGGAGCGCTCGGTCCCTGGCCGTGCCCTTTGGCGCTGGTGACGAATACGGTGTCCCTGTCGATCACCACGCGCGTGGGATACCACGCCGCCGGAAGGTGCCCCAACACGCGGTGCGCCGCCACGTCGATCACGCCGACCGCATTGATCCCTGCCTCAGCCACCAACAGCCAACCCGATTTCTCGTAGTAAGCGAGGCCGATCGGTACCACACCGCGCAATTGCTCCAGTCCGGGAATCCGAATGGGAATCTGCTCCACCACGCGATTGCTCTTGGCATCGATCACGGTAATCACATCGCTGCCGGCGCTGGAGACAAACACCCGGTCCGCGGCCGCCGTTACGCCCGAAGGGCTGCCGCCGATCGGGATACAGGACTCGACCTTGGCCGCCGCGGGGCTGGACACGTCGATCGCGCACACCGAATCCGCCTCCGGCGCATGGGGGTTGCCTAATCCGGGTACCTTCACCACACCGCGCGCCGTGCTCCGCTCCGCCCCGCTCGCCGCCTCCGCACTGGGGAAGCCGAACGCCGGAAACTGCAGACCGGAAGCTCGTGAATCGCTCGGATCCGCGCCCGGAATGACGTGATACTCCAGCAGTCCCACGTTCGTCACGTACAGCTTCTGGCGATCGGGCGAAAGCGTCATCGCGAACGGCAGGCGGCCCACTTTCACCGAGGTCAACACCTGCCGCGTCTTCAAATCCACCACCGCAACACGGGCGTTCGCCTGATCCACCGCATAAAGAGCGTTGCGCTCCGCGTCAATTGCCAGATCGCCGGTGTAGCTGTCGCGGTAGCCGCCCTGGTTCAGGTCGATCGCGCGCCGCCGCTCGTCGCTGGAATCGAAAAAGCCGATCCGGCCCGAATTTCCTTCCGCTACGTAAAGATTGTGGTCACCCGAAAAGGCCAAGCCAGTGGACACACTCCGCCAATCCCCAGGGCCGAACTGATCCAGCGCGTCCGGCGACCGGGCCGTCAGTTGCCGCGCATCCCAGTGCTGCTTGACGCGATCCAAAATGGTGAGGCCGTACCGCCAGGGCCCGCCATTGGCCGTCGCCGCCGTCTTCCCTGAAGGACTGATGGCGATGCCGAACGGTCCCGGCCCGGTCAGGTATTCTTCACCCATGGGCGAGATGACGCGGCCGCCCGGCAGGATCGACGTCCCCGACCGGCGAATGGCGGGGCGGTCGCCGGCGGGCGGCGCATACCATTGCGCAGCCAACACTCTGCTGAGAGTCAGCAGCGCCAAACCGGAGCGCCAGGCGGGCACTCATCCATCATAAACCCACCCTTGCGCGAATCGCTTCGCCACGGTGCCGGGAAAAAACTGCCCGCCAGTGTAAGGATTACCACCTTCCGCCTGGGAGCCCGCTATCTTTCGTAATCACCCGGTGCTGTCCGCATCTCTATGCACGCACGTAGTTTGCGAAACCTCTTGCACTTCGGTGAAAAATCGAAGTATCATTTGGCACACGACGTGCTTCTCGATCCTCAGCACGAGAGCGTATGAATCGACGGTTCATCCCAGTTCCGCTGTTGGCCATCTTGTACGGTGGTTTCCTGCTCTGCGCCTCTCCTTACCAACAGCAAAAGCAACCCAAGTCCGAGCCCAAAAAGAACGAGGCTGCCATGACCGGTTGCGTGGATCAAAAGGATGACGGCTACGTTCTCCTAGACGATCGAAACCTCACGCCAATCGCCAACCTGGAAGCGGATGGCTTTCCCAAGGAAGGCTTCGCCAAACACATGGGACACAAAGTCACTGTTCGAGGGACGACAAGCTCGAGTGGGACGATCCCTGTTTTTAAGGTCCGCACTATCGAGACAATCAGCGATACCTGCGCGCCCCAACGGTAGTAGAAGTAACGTAAAAACAAAGTCTTTGGAGGAGACAAATGGCAACCAGTCCTTTAGCATCACCGTCGCAGAAGTCTCTGGAAGATCCCTTAGCCCATCTGCCGTGTTCCAGCATCGTGGAGTATCGCAAGGGCCAGATCATTTACAATCAGGACCAGCCATCGAGCAGCATCCACCTGGTGATTGATGGCAAGGTGAAAGTTTCCCGTCTGGCGGACGACGGCCATCAGGTCGTCGTAGACATCTATCAGCCCGATGAGTTCTTCGGAGAATCCGCATTTCTAAGNNNGATGAGTTCTTCGGAGAATCCGCATTTCTAAGCCTGCCGCACCGTTCCGAGCAGGCAGTCGCGCTGGAAAATACCAAGTTGATGACGTGGACCACGGCGGAGATCGAGGACATCGTCATGAAGCGTCCCCGCCTGGCGGTGGCCCTCTTGCAGATCCTGGTGCAGCGGACTATCGATTTCACGCACCGCATCGAGAGTTTTTCGGTGGACAACATCGCTCGCCGCCTGGCCCGGTCCCTGATCCGTTTCTCCGAGCGGCTCGGTACTACCGAACAGGATGGCTCAGTCCGCATGGTCCCGTTCACTCATGAACTGCTCTCGCAGTATGTGGGCACCTCGCGCGAGATCGTCACTCACTACATGAATCAGTTTCGCCGCCAGGGGTATCTGCGGTATTCGCGCAAAGGCATCATTCTGTATCGGGAAGCTTTCCGCGAGTGGCTGCGCCAGAACGCGTAATTCGATTTTGGCAGGCGAAGGCGTCGGCGCTTTCGCCTGTCAACCTGACCGAAGAACTCTACGGACTGAACGCGTTCTTAATCTGGTTGAACGCATACGGTGCGAATAACGCCGCGCCTCCCATCAGGTAGGGCCCGATTCCCGTGAGGTTCGGTATCTGCCCCTTCGTAAACAGGCTCCAGATGATGCCGTAGCCGATCCCGAGAATCATGATCGCTAATACCATCAAGCCAAAAGCTGCAATCAGGCGGCTGGCACTGCCAACCATTTGCGGCGCCGGTGGCCCACCGGACGGGGGAGCAATCGGGGCACTCTCCTCCGACAAAGTGACCGCCAGGCTCCAGTTGGGATCGCGTTTCAGCGCCGCGATCATGATCAAAGTGGCGATCACCAGAAACCCGGTGCACACTCCGAATGCCAACCAATAGGCGCCTTCTGCGCTTGCGGCGGCCTGTTGGGGTGCCTTATCCTGCGCGAAGAGCGGCGCCATCCACAGTAGTGCGAGAAACAAGCGGGCAGAGCGCATGCGTGATAGTCTCACCGACTCCTTCTGCGGTGTCAAGGCCCCGCATTTGGGCCGCGTGGACAGTGTTGCCTCGTGGGCGGCGACAATGGCACGTGAACCGGGTGGGACCAACACATAATTAGCGGCCGGCGACCACGCCGGAGCTATCCGTCCGGGTTGACGAAGCAAGGCCGAAGCGCGATCTTCCGGAGTTTACTCGGTGCGAAGAACCTCCGAAGGATCGAAGCGCCGACGCCTGGCGTGCAAGCAAGAGCGATGCCACCAGACCAGTAAGGACCAAGAGAACCGTGGAGCCAGCGAGGGTTAGTGGGTCCGCGGCCGAAACGCCCCACAACAGGCTGTAGAGCACTCGACTCAGCGTGACGGCACAGAGAACGCCGGCCGCGACCCCGACGGCCCTTACGGGCACGTTCTGGCCCAGAATCAAGCAAACGATCTCGCGAGGCTGACCACCCAAGGCCATGCCGGGTTCCGATCTCGCGAAACCGCGAGCGAACCAAGACGAACATCACACGATAAAGCCCCAAGGCTGCCAGCAAGAGCCCGATCGCGCCGAAGCATCCAAGCAGAACCGCAGCGAGCCGGGGCTGGCGCGGCCGCGTCGTCAAGCCGGCGATCCACGGTTTCCACGTCGATAATCCTGGATCCGGCAATTCGGGTTCCGTTGTGAGGATCTCCGACCGCTCCGCAGCTTCACCGTTTGGGCAACGCCGGCGGTCTTGGCGCCGGTTTTCGGGATCGTCCATTCCTCGCGCACAAGATTGCTTCCAACTGCTGCGCAGCTCCACCATTTGGGTGAGAACCGGTTTGTTTGCAGGCGCCTGCGTCTGCATGGGATGGCGATCCCCGGCGTTGGCAACTACCGTTTGTTGGATAACCGGCTGTTGGGGATCGGCTTTGCGCCACCTGCTTCCGGATCTCCGCGAGCCGGCTGGCGCTGTGAATGAGTGCAGCAGCGCCTGATAACTGGGGCCCGGCATCATCAGTCGTGGCGGCGAAGCTCCTACCGGAAGGGCTCACCCGCCGAGTCCGTTCAGCGGCGAGTTTGTGCCTCGAAAC
>OKRF01000485.1 GCA_900290315.1 Candidatus Sulfopaludibacter sp. SbA3
GCTCCGGATCCACGCCGTTCACCTGAAAAACGCCCTCGGAGTTCACTGCGCCGATGCGCGAGTCGCCATTGAAATTGGTCAGCATCTCCAGGCGCACGGCGCGATTTGCGGGACTACCCGCGCCCTCAGCCATTTGCAGAGTGCCGGTGATTTCAAAGCTGGGCCGCAGCGCCAGTTCGATGCCGGAGACAGCGGAATCGGTGAGAGTGAATTCATACATCGCGCTGCGCAGATTCGGTTCGCCGGTGGTGTACGCATACAGATAGTAGACACCCTGCTCCAGGTTGGGAATGATGAAGCTGCCCGTACCCGCCGCGGGAATATCGTAAATCGAATTGCCCTGGCGGATCAGCGCATTCACGTTGACCAGCGCGGTTGAGCCACCCGGAGTGCCCGTCACAGTGCCGCTCAGACTCAGCTTCACCGGATGCGCCATGCGGATATCGATGCCGTTGGTCTCACGGCCGGAAACAGTCTCCACCGCGGCGGCGCCACCCTGCGATGTCGCACTGGGATAGAAGGTCAGGGGCTTCACGCTGGCGACCGTGCCATCGGTGCGGATCTCTTCCGGCTCATCAGAAGGCTCGGCCGGGACGTTCGCATAGATGTAGAATTTGCCGGGCGGGACACTCATGCGGTACTGGCCGCGATCGTCCGTTGCGCCGGCTCCGATGCCGTTGAAAGCCAGCAGCCAATCGTCGCCCGAGACGGCGGTGGCGCGGACCACGGCCTTGGCCACCGGGTCGCCCGCTTCATCCATCACGCGGCCGGAAATGAGGGCGCGGGGCGTCAGTTCCACGCGCAGACCGTCCAGGTGCTGGCCGGAAGCGAGCGTCACGAGCGACCCCTCACGTGAGGCCGTTACGAAAGCGAGGTGCTTGGCCATCACAAAGTACGCGCCGGGACGCATCGCGGAAACGGAAAAACGGCCGTCCTTGCCGGTCAGCGCGCCGTACTGGGAAACCATGCCGGCCTCCGGCACGCGGATGGCGAAGTGTACCTGTACGCCGGCTAATAGCTCGCCTGTCTGGGTGTTGACTGCGACGCCGTTCACCGCGGCCGTTTCCTGCGCCGCGGCGCAGAAGCAGAACCACAGCGCTAACAGAACACGCCTGTGCATGCTGATCTCAGAATACCTGTAACTCCGATGCGAGGATGTTCGGCGCCGGCATTGCAGTGTTCGCCGCCGCCTGGTGGCGCTGGGTGCCATAGCAGGTTGGCGGGCGATATAGCAGGTTGGCGGGCGATCGTATCCCTTCACACCGCCGCATTCCGAATGGCGTCCGCAATGCGATTGACGAAATGCTCCACCTGCCCGGCGTCTTCCGCTTCCACCATCACGCGCGCCAAAGGTTCCGTGCCGGAGAAGCGCACCAGCACGCGCCCCGTTCCCGCCAGCGAGCTTTCGGCGTTGCGGATCTCTTCGGCCACCGCCGGCAGTTCCAGCAATCCCTGCTTCTCCCGAATGCGTACGTTTACCAGCTTCTGCGGGTATACCCGCAGGTCCTCCGTCAATTCATCCAGGCCCGCGCCAGCCCGCCCTGCAATCTCGAACACGCGCAGCGCGGTCAGCAGCCCATCGCCCGTGGTGGCGTAGTCGCGAAAGATCACGTGGCCCGATTGCTCCCCGCCCAGCGCCGCGCCCAGACGCAGCATCTCCTCCAGCACGTATTTGTCGCCCACCGCCGTCCGCACCATCCGGATGCCGTCGCGCTCCAGCACCTTTTCCAGCCCCAGGTTGGACATCACCGTGGAAACCAGCGTGTCGCCGTGCAGGCGTCCGGCCGCCTTCAGAGCGCGCGCCGCCGCCATCATCACCGCGTCGCCGTCCACCACCTTGCCGCTGCGCGCCACGAAGATGGCCCGGTCGGCATCCCCATCGAAGGCCACTCCGTATTCGGAGCCGTGTTCCACTACCGCCCGCTGCAAAGGTCCCAGATGCATTGCCCCGCACCCAAGATTGATGTTGCGGCCGTTCGGCTCCGCATTGATCGCGATCACCTCCGCGCCCAGCCGCCCGAACAGGTCCGGACCTAGGCGGAATGAAGCGCCATTGCCGCAATCCAGCACCATCTTTACGCCGTCGAACCGCATCGCCGTGGTGGAAAGCAGAAACCCCAGATACTGGCGGTCCAGCGCCTCATCCACCTGTAGCGGCACGGGAGCCGGCGTCACCCCCTGCTCGCGCAGGCGCAGAATCTCCCGCTCAATGGTGTCCTCTTCTTCGTCCGGCAGCTTGAACCCGGAATGGCCGAACAGCTTGAGGCCGTTATCCTGGTACGGATTGTGCGACGCCGAAATCATCGCGCCGGCAACAAAGTCTCCCGCCCGCGTCAGATAGGCCACCCCCGGCGTGGTGATCACGCCGGCATACCGCACCCGCACGCCCCTGCTGGCCAGGCCACCAGCCACCAGCTCCGCGATCCACGGACCGGATTCGCGCGTGTCCGTTCCAATCACAATCTCGGGGTTCGCCTGATGCGCCACGGCATCCTCGCCCAGAGCGATGCCGAATGCGTAGATCGTCAGCGGGTCCAGCGGGTACTCGCCCGCCACTCCCCGAATTCCGTCGGTGCCGAATAGTTGTTTGGCCATTTACTGTTTTCTCATCGTGACCGTAACCGTAACCTGGGGGGAAGATTGGAAGCGCACGTAAGGATCGCTCACATAAGCGTTAGACCGAAATTCCGAGGAGCCCACCACGTTCGAAACATCCACTGGATCGGTCAGCGCTCCCGTGATGCGCGCCACATGGCTGGCCGGCACAGTCAGTTGGGGAGGATCCACCCGCTGGCTCGCGATATCGTACCCGTGGCTGCCCTCGCCATTGAACCGCACCATCACCGGAATCTGCCGCATGAGGCGCCGCTCGAAAACAAACCGCACCTGCGAAGGGATCGTCCGCACCAGCCGCACGCCGCGCGAGAGCTTCACGTTGCCATCGCCAATCGTGAAGGTGCGCTCTCCGGGCAGCACGCTCGACATTTCCAGAACCACCGCCGGGTGTACGCCGCCGTCCGTCATCCCGCGCAAAACGGCGGACGAACCGCGCAGCTCCAGCACAATCGAAGGAACCGGCTCTGAGGCGATCTCCAGGTCATCCGGCAGGTTCCTGTATGCCAGTTGCACCGTGGCAAACGTGGAAAGTTCCGGCTCGCTGGCGACCAGCGCCCACAAAACCACCGCCATTGCCACCGACAGCAATTTCCAGCCGAGATTCTTCGAAACCAGATTCCACACCCACTTGCCGGCGCGGCGCATGGTCAGTTGACTCTCTCGCCCGTGCGCGTTTCCTGCGGCGAAGAGACGCGATCCTGCGCCAGCGGAATATCGGCCGGGAATTCATCGATCGGCGCCGATGCCGGCCGTTGCACCCCAAAGTGCCGGTTGATGCGCTCCACCACCTCGGCACTGGAGAGTCCCTGCACCAGTTCGCCATACGTAGCCACCGAGATGCGGCCGCTCTCTTCGCTCACCACCAGCGAAAAACAGTCCGTCTCCTCGGTGATCCCGATGGCGGCGCGATGCCGTGTGCCCAACTGCAGCGAAAGCTCACGATTGGTGGTCAGCGGCAAGAAACAGCCCGCCGCCGCCAGACGCTCCTTTTGCACGATCACCGCGCCATCATGCAGGGGCAATCCGGGTTGAAAGATGGAGATCAACAGATCCCGCGAAAGACGCGCCTCCAGCCGCACGCCACTTTCGATGAACGTGCGCAGCCCGATGTCGCGCTCCAACACGATCAGCGCACCGATCTTCTGCGCCGCCATCTGCTCCACCGCCAGCATGATTTCGCTCACCGACTCCGGCGCGTGGAAGCCTCCGGCGATCAGGCCCATCAAACGCTTTCGCCCAATCCGCGCCAACGTGCGCCGGATCTCCGACTGGAAAAGCACAATGACCGCCAGGCCGATAAACGGAACGATGGACGAGAGCAGAAAGCTCAGCGCTTCCAGCCCGGCCCAAAGCGCCAGCCGGTACAGCGAGACCATCACCAGAATGCCCACCAGAATGGGACCCGCGCGCGTGCCCCGTACCACCATCAGGCACTGATACACGAGGAACGCCACCACCAGGATGTCGATCATCCCGATGAGATCCAGGTTCGGCAATGATGGCAGAAAGCGAAGCATTTGCGGCATTGTCGGATCTCAAATGCGAAATCCCGTCCGACCTTTCATCTTAGCGTGGTGCGACATGCTTCGAGACTTCTTTCGGTACCATGGGTTTTCCTTTGCCGGGCCCCCGCAAACCGCCACCTGCATCTGCGACTGGCATGTAGGCAGGGTGACGACGCCCGGTCCATTGCGCCGATCACTCGCGACCGAAAGTTGGCGCCCTATGCGACAATTTCAGCCATGCTCCGAGTTTGGGGTCGCTGGAGGGCACATCTAGCGGTCGCAGCGGCGTTGGCGGCCACCGGGATTCTGACAGATGGGGCGTACCCGCAACCGGCGGCGAACCATTATGTCGACTCCGCCTTGTGCGCGCATTGTCACGCGGAGATTGCGCGCAATTCTCAGAGGACGGGAATGGGAAGGTCGTTTTACCGCTTGCCCGCCGGCGACTCAATCACGCACCTCACCCCCAAGCCTTTCTATCACGAGGCGTCCGGTTGCTACTTTGCCATGATCCAGCGCGACGGCAAGTATTACCAGCGCCGCTGGCAACTGGGATTCGATGGTAAGGAAACCAACGTGGACGAGAAGCAGGTGGACTTCGTTCTGGGTTCGGGAAATCATTCGCGCACCTATCTTCACTTGACCTCTCGGAACGCGCTGCAGCAATTGCCTTTCGGCTGGTACGCCGAAAACGGCGGCCACTGGGGAATGAACCCGGGGTATGACCGTCCGGATTTTCCGGGGGCTACCCGCCTGGTGGGATATCAGTGCATGTTCTGCCATAACGCCTATCCCGGGATTCCGAATGGCCATGCGGAAGAAGGTGCGGAGGCGCAGTATCTTCTGCCCTTACCTGAGGGGATCGATTGTCAACGATGCCACGGGCCGGGACAGCGCCATATCGCGGCGATGAGTAAGCCGGACGCCAAGCCGGCGGAGGTTCGCGCGGCAATCCTGAATCCCGCCCGTTTCAGCCCGGAGCGAGAGATGGAGGTTTGCCTGCAGTGCCATCTTGAGACCACCAATCTGCCTTTGCCGGGTGCGGTTCAGCGCCGCAATCGTGGACCGTTTTCCTATCTCCCCGGCGAGGCATTGGCGGATTTCCGGCTGTCGTTCGACCGTGCGTCCCGGTCCGGGGAGAGGTTGGAAGTGGCGCAGGCCGGGTATCGCATGCTGGAATCGCAGTGCTTCCTGAAAAGCGAACGGAAACTGCGGTGTACCACGTGCCACGATCCGCACAACGTCGTGCGCGGCGACTCTGCCGCGGCGCACTACAACGGTGTGTGTCTGAGCTGTCACCAGGCGGCAATTCGCAGCGCCGTTGCCGCTGGCGCGCATACGGCCAATTCCGCCTGCGTAAGCTGTCACATGCCCAAGCGGAGAACCGATGAAGCCGTGCACATCGCGATGACGGATCACCAGATCCGGCGCCGCCAGCCTGCGGGCGATCCGCTGGCGGAGAAGGACGTGGCGCGCGAATCGCCACCTTATCCTTATCGCGGCGAGGTGGTTCTATACTATCCGGCGCATCTCCCGGCCACGGCGGAGAATGCCCTGGACACGGCGGTGGCGCAGCTTCGCGACGGGAGCAATCTGCAGGACGGCTTGCCGCGACTTGCGGGCCTGATCGAAAAGTATCATCCGTCGCAAGCCGGCTACTACAGAGACCTGGCGGAGGGGTACCTCGCTGCGGGAGACGGTGCGCGGGCGATACTCCATTTCGAAGAAGCCGTTCGGCGTGCACCCGCCTCGGTGGCCGTGTTACTGCGATTCGGAAATGCCCTGGTTGAGTCGCGGCAATGGGCGAAGGCGGAAGCGGTCTTGCGCAGCGTTACGGCTCGATCGGCTGGCGACGCGGAGGCGTGGGGACTGCTGGGCCAGGCGTTGTGGCAACTAAACAAAAGCGCGGAAGCGAAATCGGCATTGCAGAAAGGGCTCAGGCTGAATCGCGAATTGCCCGACCTGCACAACTATCTCGGCGCCCTCCTGGTGGGCAGTGGCGATAGAGTTGGCGCGGAACGGGAATTTCGCGACGCTCTGCGCATCGAACCGGGAATCGCGGAGTGGCAGGCGAACCTGGCGAATCTGCTGGCGTCGCAAAATGAGACGTCCGAAGCCACTTATTACTTCGAATTGGCTATTCGGCTGAAGCCAGGCTATGCCGGCTCGCGCCTTGGTTACGCCCGGCTGCTGGCCAATACCAATCGGAACGAAGAGGCAGAGCAGCAGGCGAAAGCCGCGGTAGAAGCGGACCAAAGCAGCGCGGCAGCGCACGAACTCTGGGGATACCTATTGGCGGCGAGAGGCGGGTTGGACGACGCCACGCGCGAGTTGCAGGCGGCGGTTCGTTTGCAGCCGGATCTCTGGCACGCGCAATACGAACTGGGAGCAATCCTCGTCCAGAAGGGCGATACTGCCGGCGCATCGCAGCATCTGAAGATCGCGGCGCAGGGCACGGACGCGCAGACAAGGGCATCCGCACTGGAGTTGCTGCAGAAGTTAAAACGATGATCGCCGGTTATCCCAAAAACGGCAGTTGCCGACGCCGGGGATCGCAGTCCTATGCAAACGCAGGCGCCTGCAGGCAAACCGGTTCTCACCCAAATGGTGAAGCTGCGCAGCAGTTGGAAGCAATCTTGGGGACCGGCGGCAAGACCGCCGGCGTTACCCAAACGGAGAAGCTGCGGAGCGGTTGGAGATCCTCACAAAGGAACCGGAACTGCCGGATCTAGGGTTATCGGCCTAATTTCTGAAGCAACTGCTGCGCCGATGCCTTGGCATCCGGATCCGTACCCTGTGCCGCAAGTTTCAGATGTTCCTCGGCGCCGGCGTAGTCGCGCACACGCCCCAGGACGACTCCCAACTCGAAGTGGGCTCGCCAGAGATCCGGCTGTAAACGCACGGCGGTCTGTAACTCACTCTTGGCGCCCTCCAGGTCGCCCCTGGTTGCGAGTAACGCTCCCCATAGCTGGTGAGCGCCCGCCATGTTCGGATCGGCCGCAATGGCTGCCTGGACTTGCTTTTCGGCTTCACCGGTTTCCTGAATCAATCCCAGCATGCGCGCATAATTCAGCCGAGCTTCGGCGAAATCCGGCTTCAACCGGACGCTCTGCTCGAATTGATAACGCGCCTCGGCGATCTGGTTCCGCGATGCCAGCAGGCTGGCCAGATTCGAACGCAGTTTCGCGTTGCCAGGCTGAATCCGCACCGCCTCGCGGAATTCTTTCTCCGCCGCGGCCGCGTCGCCTTCCGTTAGCAGCAGCGTCCCCAGGGAATCGTGCCATTGGGGGAATTCGGGATCGAAGCTGATGGCCTTGCCCAGCGCTGTTTTCGCCGCTGCATTCCCATTTTCCCGCCACAAAACCTGCCCCAGCATTCCCCATGCCCCCGCATCCTCTGGCGCTAGGGCGATGGCGCGCCGCAGGGTCGCTTCCGCTCGTGCCAATTGCCCCGCTTCCATCTGCGCACTGCCCAGTTTTCGCACGATGATGGCCGAGTCTGGCGCGCGCCGCGCGGCTTCTTCAAAATAGGGAATGGCCTTGGCGAGTTGGCCGGAGGCAGTGAGCCCGTCCGCGAGGTCCGCGTAAAAATCGGCGCGCTGGGGACGATACTTTTCCAGCAGACCCGCGAGCTGCGGCAATCCGTTCTTCAGATTGCTCCACTCGAGGATCTGCGCCAGAGCCAAGTAGAGCGAAGATTCCCCGGTGCCTGCGAGTTTTGCCGGATAATACAGAACCACTTCCCCGCGATAGGCAGTCTCGGGCGATTCGCGCACCTCCAGTTTCTCCGCCAACAGATCCCCTGCCGGCTGGCGGCGCTGAATCAGGTGGTCCGTCATTACCACGTGAACGGCATCGCCGGTCCTCCGTTTGGGCATGTGACAGCTTATGCAGTTCGCGCCCGCGTTGTGCGCTCCGGACGAGACTATCTGTGGGAGCGGATGGCAATCGCGGCAAACGGCGTTGTAGCGAGCCGTGGCCGTTTCTCCCCGCGGGATGTTATGCGGATCGTGGCAAGTGGTGCATCTCAGCTTCCCTTCGCTCTTCAGGAAACACTGGGATTGGCGCATCCGGTAGGCCCCATAAGCGATCTCGAATCGGTCCCCCATCCCTCCGGCGCGGTCGAACGTCAACCGGAAATCGCCCAATGGCTGTCCGGGAAGGTAAGAAAACCAAACGTCAACCGGAAATCGCCCAATGGCTGTCCGGGAAGGTAAGAAAAAGGCCCGCGGTCGAATCGCCGGATGTCATGCGGTAACGCGGAAGTGGTGGTCTCGAGATGGCATTGCATACAGACCTCTAATTCCCGGCCGGAACTCAACCGCTTGGGATTCACAATGGCGGCGCGGATCTCCGCGGCCTTCGCGCCGGCACGGGCGACGGTCTCAATATGCCGCTGCCCGGGCCCATGGCATCGCTGGCAATCGATGCCCTCGGGTATCGGCTGCAGGAACTCCGCCCTGGCGCCCACTTCCTCGTGGCCAGGTGGAATCTTCGGGTAAGCGTTGTGGCAGAACATGCACTCGTAGGTGACCAGCCGCGTCGAACCGGGAAAATCCGGCCGGTCGAATCCCGGCGACATGGCCCAATATCCACCCTTCTCCGCATACCAGCCGAGCGGTAATTGCTGCAGAGTATTCCGGCTGGTCAGATGAAGATAAGCCCGCACATGATTGCCCGAGCCCATAACGAAGTCGACTTGCTTCTCATCGATATTGGTTTCCTTGCCGTCGAATCCCTTCTGCCAGCGGCGCTGATAATACTTGCCGCCCCGCTCGATCATGGCAAAGTAACAGTCGGACGCCTCGTGATAGAAAGGCTTCTCCGGTGTGAAGTCCTCGATAGTCTTTCCGGATTCTGGCCGGTAAAACGAGCGCCCCATGCCGGTTTTCCGGAAATTGCTCGCAGTCTCAGAATGGCATTGCGCGCATCGTGCAGCATCTACGTACGAATTGCGAGCTGACGGTGAGGTCTGCTGGGAAAGCGCAGCAGCAGCGATTCCCGTCGCCAGAATCGCCATACGCGACCTCAGCCGCACGATACTCTCTCCATTCTCTGGATTCTCGCACGTTGGGGCGACGCGCCGACAGGCTTGAGGTCCGTGATGCCGCCGCGGGCGAGATGGTCCGAGCCACGCCCGAAGCAGAAAGACGCCTCAGTCCCACCCCGCCCGATTCGCGCTACATTCAAAGCTGGTTACTATGGTCGAGCCATCTTGGACGGAACGGGCAGTCCTCTTTGTACTCCTCGTCACCTCGCTGACGTGGTTCTGGATGAGGCTGCGCCGGGTACTCGATATCATTCGCCGATCACGGCCTACTCCCGATTTTGAAGTGGCGCCGCTGGGGCCGCGCATCGCGCAGTTTCTTTGGGAAGTAATGGCGCAGGGCAAAGTGATCCGCCAGAGGCCGCTGCCGGGGCTGGCGCATGCCTTCGTCTTCTGGGGCTTTTGCGCCTTCGCGCTGATCACCTTGAATCACCTGGCTTCCGGATTCGGTCTGGGCTTCCTCTCCTCGCAGAGCGCCTTCGGGCGTTTCTATTTCGGGTTTGTCGCCGTCTGGGCGGTCGCCGTAGCGATCTCGATTGCCGGGCTCTTTGTGCGGCGCTTCCTGGTGCGGCCGAAATGGCTGGGGACGGTGTCGCCGGAATCGGGATTCATCGCTTTTCTGATTTTCGCCCTCATGGTGACGTATCTGGGCGTTTTGTGGTACGGCGAAGGGACGGCTGGCGGCCGCGTCAACTGGTGGCTGCACACCCTGGCGCTGCTGGTTTTCCTGCCCTTGATTCCACACACCAAGCACCTGCACCTGGCGCTCAGTCCGGTGACGGTGTTTCTGCGGCGCGCCGGATTCAGCCGTATTCCGCCCCTCGCGGGCGACGAGGATTTCGGACTGGATACCGGCAAGGACGTCACACGCATCGATTCCCTGCAGGCCTTCAGTTGCGTGGAGTGCGGGCGCTGCACGGAGCACTGTCCGGCGAACAATACCGGGAAACTTCTCAACCCCAAAGAGATCGTGCTGGGGTTGCGCGGCTATCTGAATGAATTCGGTCCCGGCAACGAGGCGCCGCTTTTGGGCAAGCACATCGCCGAAGAGGCCGCGTTCCAATGCACCACCTGCGGCGCATGCGAGTTTCAATGCCCGGTGGGCATACAGCACCTGCCCATGATCATCGGACTGCGGCGCGGCGCCGTCAACACCGGCAAGTGGGAAGACGACTATGGCACCAAGCTGTTCCTCAACCTGGAGCGCAACGGCAATGCCCTGGGATTTGCCGCCTCGGAGCGGCAAAAGTTTATCGAGAAGAACGAATTGCNNACGATCCGCAGGGGCGCGAGATTGTGCTGGCGCTGGCGCGCGTGCTGCGCCACGCCGGCGTGACCTTCGGGGTGCTGCGCAAGGAGAAGTGCACGGGAGATCCCGCGCGGCGACTGGGCAACGACCTCGCCGTATCGCAGGTGGCCGAATCGAACATCGAGATGCTGCGCTCGGCCAAGGTGGGGAAGATGGTATCGATTTGCCCCCACTGCGTCCGGACCATCGGGACGGACTGGCAGGAGTTCGGCGGCACCTTCCAGATTGAGCATCACAGCCGCTTGCTGGCGCGGCTGGATGGGCGACTGCCGGCGGCGCAGGGCACGCGGGAGAAAGTGGTGTTCCACGACCCCTGCTACCTGGGCCGCTATCAGAACGTGTATGAAGAACCGCGCGCGGTGATTGCGCGGACCGCCGACGTGACGGACCCCGGCCGCTCGCGCGAGCGCTCCTTCTGCTGCGGCGCGGGCGGCGGGCAGATGTTCCTGGGCGAAGAGAAGGGAAAACGTGTGAATGTGGAGCGTGCGGAGGAACTGGTGGCCACCGGCGCGCAGGTGATCGGCACGGCTTGTCCGTTCTGCCAGACCATGTTCCGCGATGCGCTGGGAGCGGTGACGCAGTCGCCGCCGAAACTGCTGGACATCGCCCAGATTGCGGCCGCCGCACTGCCCGCGGCGGGAACCAAGCCGGCGTGAGCCATTTGACAACATTTGTCCGCAGTCCGTATGATGAAATTTCATTTTGAGGATTTCTAGCGGCGCTCCAGGAGCGCCTGTTCGCGCCCAAATGGCAACTACTACGTCTGCTCTGTTCTGGGACAAAACAATATGATCAAAGTTGAGGGTCTAACCAAGCGATATGCCCGCAATGTCGCTGTAGACAACATCTCTTTCGAGGTGGATAAGGGCCAAATCGTTGGATTCCTGGGGCCTAACGGCGCCGGGAAGACCACCACGATGCGCATTCTCACGTGCTTCCTTCCACCTACCGCGGGATCGGCGAATGTGGCCGGCTTCGATGTGCTGGCCGACTCTCTGGAGGTTAAGAAAAGGATCGGCTATTTGCCCGAGACGCCTCCCGTATACCCGGAAATGGAGGTCTCCGAATACCTCACATTTGTGGGCCGGCTCAAGGGAATCAGCTCCGGCAACATCAAGAGCCGGGTCGACGATGTGGAGGGCAAGTGCGCGCTGGGCGACGTCCGCGGCAAGCTCATCGGCCAGCTTTCCAAGGGCTACCGGCAGCGCGTGGGCATCGCTCAGGCGATCATCCACAATCCCCCCGTCCTCGTCCTGGACGAACCCACCAGCGGACTCGACCCCAAGCAGATTATCGAGATTCGCACACTGTTGAAAGCGTTGGCCGGGGAGCACACCATCATTCTGAGCACCCACATCCTTTCGGAAGTGGAGCACTCCTGCGAACGGGTCATCATTATCAGTCACGGCAAACTGGTGGCCATCGATTCGGTGGCCAACCTGACCAACCGCCTGCGCGGGGCCGAGGCGGTAGCCATCGAGGTGCAGGCGCTGGATGGCAAGCCAAATCCCACCGACGTGCAGCAGCGCCTGGAACAGATCTCCGGGGTGAGCCGCGTGATGATGAAAGACTCCAAAGACGGCCGCCTGCTCTTCGAAGTGGAGAGCCTGCAAGGCCGCCAGATTCGCGCCGACCTGGCCCGCACCGTGGTCAACTCCGGATGGAACCTGAATGAGATGCGCTCGGTGGGCCTGAGCCTGGAGGACATCTTCCTGCAACTGACCTCCGCCGAGAAAGCCACCGACAAGCCCATCGAGGCGCCGCAAGAGAAGAAAGAAGAAGGAGACAAGAAATGAGCAGCGTGCTCCTCATCTGCAAAAAGGAATTCAAGAGTTACTTCACGGGCCCCATCGCCTACCTGCTGATGGCGTTCTTCGGGCTGATTTTCGGGTTCGGTTTCTACACTGCGACGCGCGACGTGGTGAAGTTCAGCCTGCAGGCCCAGATGATGGGCCAGCAGCAACCCATGAACCTGAACGACCAGATCATTCGCCCGCTGCTGGGTTTCGCCAGCACCATCGCGCTGTTCCTGATTCCCATGATCACCATGCGCTTGATCGCCGAGGAAAAGAAGACCGGCACCATCGAACTGCTGCTCACTTCGCCGGTGAACGATCTCGCCATCATCGTGGGCAAGTGGATGGGCGCTATGATGCTGTACCTCTCCGTGCTGGGAATGAGCGTGCTGAACCTCGCCTTCCTCTTTGCCTGGGGAAAACCGGATTGGAAACCGGTGGCGGTGGCTTACCTGGGGCTGATCCTGCAAGGCGGCTGCCTGCTGGCTATCGGCACCTTCATTTCCACCACGACTAAGAATCAGATCATCGCCGGCGGCGTGACTTTCTTCGTGTGCCTGCTGCTGTGGCTGCTGAGCTGGTTCACGGCTTTCGATACCGGCGCAGTGGGACAGGTGGTTTCTTACCTTTCGATCATCACGCACTTCGATAATTTCGCCAAAGGACTACTCTCGACCAAAGACGTAGTCTTCTATCTTTCCATGATCTTCTTCGCGCTGTTTCTGACGGCGCGGTCCATGGAATCGCTCAGGTGGAGGAGCTAACATGACACCCTGGTACAAATCCCGTCAGACCAAGTACTCCGCTTACGCTGGCGTTTACATCATCGTGATTTTGGCCGTTCTGGGAGCGGTGAATTTTCTGGCCAACCGCTACGACCAGTCGTTCGACTCCACCAAGAACAAGCAGTACAGCCTCTCCGACCAGACCATCAAAGTGGTCAAGGGACTCAAGCAGGATGTGAAGTTCACTTACTTCGGTGAGACCACCAGCTTCACTTCCGCCAAGGACCTGCTGGATCGCTACTCCGCGCTTTCACCCAGCCTGCACGTGGAGTATGTCGACCCGGTGAAGAAACCCACGATCGCCAAGGGGGCTGGATATCGCAGCGATTCGCCCGTGGTGATCCAGGCCGGCACGCGCCGCGAAGGCGCCAAGAGCCTCACCGAAGAAGAAGTCACCGGCGCGTTGATCCGTTCGCTGAAATCGGGCGAACGCAACGTCTGTTTCCTGACCGGCTTCGGCGAAAAATCCATCGACGAAGAAAATAGCGGCAGCAGCTTCTCGTTCCTGAAGCAGCTTCTGGAGCGCGACAACTATAAGGTCCGCTCCCAAGCGCTCAAGCCCGCGGGCGTCGATGCCTCCAAGCCAGTGGCCATCGGCCAGGCCGCGCCGATGGGCAACGTGGAAGTGCCCAAGGATTGCACTGTGTTGGTCTCCGGAGGGCCGGCGACCGCCTATCCGCAGCCTGTCACCAACGCCTTGAAGGCGTACGTCGAAGGTGGCGGCCGGGCGCTGATCATGCTCGATAACGTGCTGAAGATCGGCCGGTCGGAGCCCGCCAGCGAGCAGCCCGACCTCTCGGCGGTTCTGGCCGGATGGGGCGTCACCATGAACAAGGACTTGGTGCTGGATTTGAGCGGCGTCGGCCAGATCTTCGGCTTCGGCCCCGAAGTTCCACTGATCTTGCAGTATGAGACGCACCCCATTGTGGCTCCCCTGAGCCGCGTACCGACGGCCTTCCCGCTGCTTCGCTCGATGGACGTGAAGAGTGCCGACAAAGCCAGTACCACCAAACTGCTGGGCACCGGTGAGGACAGCATGGCCGTCACCGAGATCGGCCCTGGCGGCCAGGTGGATCAGAAAAAAGCCAAGAAGGGCCCGCTCACTATCGCAGCGGTGGGCACCTATTCAGGCACTCCGCAGGGCCGTTTCGCAGTGTTCGGCAGTTCCCTGTGGGCCACCAACAGCCTGGTGGGCTCGCGCCAGCTTGGCAACCGCGATCTGTTCGTCAACACCGTCAACTGGCTCAGCTCTGACGAAGACCTGATCTCGATTCGCCCCAAGGCGCCGGAAGATCAGCAGCTCAACATCACCCCGCAGCGGTTGAATTCGCTGTTTTGGATCAGCATCGTGATCTTCCCGTTGGGCGTGGTGGGCTTCGGCCTGGCCACCTGGTGGAAGAGGAGATAGTCCATGAAGCCGAAGGGACTTTTGATCGCCGTCGTTCTTTTGGCTGTTCTGGGGGGTGCGGTCTGGTGGTCGAATAAGAAGCAGGCAGCGGCCGCCAAGACGCCTACCGATACCACCACCAAGATCGTCGCCATTCCCGAAGACCAGATGGTGGAGATCCAGATCAAGCACACTGGTGGCGACACAGTCACCCTGCACCGCGACAACGGCAAATGGCAGATGACCACGCCGCAGGCGTTGCCGGTGGATTCGGATGCCGCCTCTTCGCTGACCTCTTCGCTTTCCTCTGTGGCAGCCGACAAGACCATCGAGGATAACGCCACCGATCTTTCGGCATACGGCCTCAATACGCCGCAACTGGACGTCGTCGTCACCCGGAAAGATGGCAAGAAAGACGAGTTGCTGCTGGGCGACGATACGCCCACCAACTCGGGCACCTACGCCAAGAGAGCCGGCGATGGCCATGTCTATACCGTAGCCAGCTTCGTCAAGACCGGTCTCGATAAGAAGCCCGACGATCTGCGCGACAAGCGGCTGCTGACTTTCGATCAGGACAAGCTGACGCGCGTGGAACTGGCGGCTAAAGGGCCGGCGGTGGAGTTCGGCAAGAATGGCTCGAATGAGTGGTCCATCCTGAAGCCGCGCCCGCTACGCGCCGATGGGACGCAAGTGGATTCGCTGATCGGGAAACTCAAAGACGCCAAGATGGATTTGACCACTCCCGATCCGGACGCCGCCAAGAAATTCGCCGGAGGCACCAGGATCGCGACCGCGACGGTGTCCGATTCCAGCGGCACCCAGACGCTGGAAGTCCGGCAGGATAAGGACCACACGTATTTCGCCAAGAGCTCCGCGGTGGAAGGCGTGTACAAGATCGCCAGCGACGTGGGCGACGCGCTCAACAAATCGCTGGACGATTTCCGCAACAAGAAGCTGTTCGATTTCGGCTTCAGCGATCCGGGCAAGGTGGAAGTGAAGGGCGCATCCTATACCAAGACCAGCGATAAGTGGATGTCCGGGTCCAAGACCATGGACAACTCCAGCGTGCAGAACCTCATCGACAAACTGCGCGACCTGGCGGCCACCAAATTCCCCGAAAAGGGCGGTGGACAGCCCGTTTTTGACGCCACCGTGACCTCCAACAGCGGCAAACGCGTGGAGAAAGTGACCATAGACAAATCGCTGGACCAATATTTCGCGCAACGCGATGGCGAACCCAGCATCTATGAATTGGATAGCAAAGCGGTGGAAGACCTGCAAAGGGCCGCGTCCGATGTGAAAGAGCAGGCTCCTCCACCGCCCACGGCACCGTCGAAGAAGAAGTGAAATCAACTCACCGCAGAGCCGCGGAGAGCGCAGAGAAGGCGCTGAGAAAAGAAAGATCGACTTGTAGTTGTTTTCTCCGCGTTGCCTCTGTGTCCCCCGCGGCTCTGCGGTGAGCTTTTGGGCTCCCATGAACGGACTCCTCACCGACCTTTACGAACTGACAATGGCCGCCGGGTACTTTGAGTCCGGCAAGGTGGAGGAGAAGGCCACATTTGAATTCACCATTCGCAGGCTTCCCGCACACCGCAATTTCGTAGTGGTGGCGGGTTTGGCACAGGTGGTGGAGTATCTGCAGAACCTTTCGTTCGGCGCCGAAGAGATCGAGTATTTGCGCGGTCTCCCGCAGTTTCGTGGCGCCTCTCCGGCGTTTTTCGAGTACCTGCGGTCGTTCCGTTTCACCGGCGACCTGTTTGCCGCGCCCGAGGGCACTCCGCTCTTTGACGGCGAGCCGGTCCTGTGCCTGCGCGCGCCGATCATCGAAGCGCAGATGCCGGAGACGTGGCTGCTCTCGGCGATCACGTTTCAGACTTTGATCGCCAGCAAAGCGGCGCGATGTGCTTCCGTGGCGGGCGGCCGCTCAGTAGTGGAGTTCGGCACGCGTCGCGCCCATACGCCGGATGCCGGAGTGCTGGGCGCGCGCGCCGCATACCTCGGCGGATGCTCCGGCACCAGCAACACGCTGGCCGGGTTCCGCTATGGCATTCCCGTATCGGGCACCGCTGCCCATTCCTGGGTGATGTCGTTCGCGTGCGAGATGGAAGCCTTCCGCAAGCTGCAGCGCGTGCTGGGCGAGGCGGCCGTGCAACTGCTCGACACTTACGACGCGCTCGAAGGCGCGCGCCACGCCGCCAAATTGGGCAAGCCGCTGTGGGGCGTCCGGCTGGATAGAG
>OKRF01000483.1:0-5427 GCA_900290315.1 Candidatus Sulfopaludibacter sp. SbA3
CATTGGCGAACCCGTTGGTGCGCTCCGTCGGCCGCCAAGCCGTGTCGCTGGCGAAATCCACCACGCGGAGGTTCGCCACGTCCACGTCGGCGGCTTTCACCGTGGCCGGATAGAACCTGTCGTGAATGGTCAAGGACTACGGGGTCAAGGTGTAGCTCGGCGGACCAGGCGAATACAACATCGCGAACCCCATCACCGCCAGAACCGCAACTCCCACGCCGCCGCCGATCAGCACACCGGCGGGACTCCCGCGGCGATACGTCTGCATCGCGCCAGCGCTACTCAGTGGAACCGGCGCACACGCCCGGATTGCCGCCAGGAAGCCGTCCCCATCGTCCGGGCTGAATACCGCCGTCTTGGCGGCAGTGATGACCACAATCGCCTTGTCGCGATCCGTGACGTACCACGTACTCCGGCCGAGTTTCGACGTCTGGAACAGGCCGTAGTAGCCGAAGAGCCCGCCGCTGCCGAACAGCCGGATGCAGCCAGCCAGGTCTTCCGAGGTTCCCGCTCTCGCTTCCTGGACGCCAGCGAGTGGGATACGGAGATTGCCGATGGGCCGGTGTACGAGAATCGACTGCCCGGCAATCGTGTAGCCCCTCGGCGCGTAGGTGAAGGACAGGCCGACCACCGCCACCCCGAGCCCCGCTACGATCCAACTCCCAGTGGCCATGGTAACGACCACTACGATGGCGCACACCACAGCGGAAACCACCTTCGCCATCGAATCGTAAGACGTTCGGAAGAACACGAGTGCCTCCCTCTTGATTCTACGGCCCTCCCTAAAGAAAGTTCCAGACCCGCCGATAGAGTTACCAGTACAGGATCACGGAGCTAAACTATGCGGCGAACGGCTTTTCTAGTATTGATGCTGGGCTTCTGGTGTTGGCTGCCGGCGGCGACTACTCCCATCGGAATGGCGCTGGCGAATGGCAGCTTTCAGGTGGACAACTCACGCGTGTGGGGTAATACCACACTCTTCAATGGGAGTATCATTCAAACCGAATCGGCAATCTCGCAACTGCACCTCACCGGTGGCGTGCAGATGCGGCTGGCTTCCGACTCCCGAGCTACGGTCTATCAGCGCAAGCTGGTCCTGGATTACGGTCAGTTGGAGTCCACACCCAACTATGAGGTGCAGGCCAATTCGTTACACATTGTGGCAACGGGTCCGGATGGCTTAGCGCGGGTCCAGGTGCGGAATCAGCGGAACGTGCTGGTCGCGGCCGTGCGCGGATCGGTGCGTGTGACCAACTCGAGTGGCGTCCTGATCGCTAACGTCGAAGCGGGCAAGACTCTGAACCTCGAGCCGCAGGACGCCGGCAGCGGAGCCCCCACGCGGGCCAGCGGATGCCTCCTGTCCAAGGGCGGTAAGTGGATCGTTGCCGACCAGACCGCCAACGTCATCCTGGAACTGCGCGGCGCCGGACTCGAAAAAGAACTCGGCAATCGCGTCGAAATCAACGGAGTGGCCGAGACAGCCCCGTCCACCGTGCCGGGCGCATCTCAAATCGTCCGCGTAGTGGGTGTGCGGCACGTTGCCACCGGTGGTTGCGCCCATGTCGCTGCGAAAGTGGGCGCCAGCGCCGTGGCGGCCGGATCGGTCGCGGCTGCTGCCAGTACCGTCGGCGGCGCCGCTGGTACGGCTGCTGCAGCCGCGGGCGCAACTGCCGCTGGAATCGGCGCCGGTACCGTCGCTGTCATCGGCGGAGTCGCCGCCGCGGCGGCTGTCGGCGGTCTGGGCATCGCCGGCTCTCTACCCGGCCAGGGAAGCTCATCTTCCACCAGTCGCTAACTGTTTCGACTTTGTCATCGCTCCAGGACGCGCCCTGCACATCGCAGCCGATCTCGTCCTCCTCCTACAGGCTCCGGGTTCATTCCGGAGCCTCTTTTTAATCGAAAATGGCGCTGTAGGACAGACGATCGTTTTCTGTCGTCTGTCTGGGCGGCCGTTCCGCCCGCGAAACGGCGAGCGAAGCGAGCCACAAAACCCCAACCCCCATCCCTAACCCCCGCCTTTCCGATACTCCAGAACCACAACCGTGATGTCGTCCGATTGCGCCGCATCTTCCGCGAAGACGCTCACGGCCTGCTGAATCGCATCGTGAATCACTGTACAAGACGCCCCCTGATGTTCCACCAGAATCTGGCGTAGCTGCTTCTTGCCGAAAAACTCCCCCGTACTACTCGCCGCTTCCGTCACCCCGTCACTATAAATCACGACTTTATCGCCGTCCTCCAGTTGATACGACGCCGTCTGGAACGTGGCCGATTCCATCAATCCCACCGGCATACCCGTCGTCTCCAATTCCTGCAGCGGCGCACCCGGCCGCACCACCAGCGGCGGGCATTGCGCCGCATTGACGTAACTCAGACGACCGTCCACGTCCAGCAGGCAATAGAACACTGTGGCATATTTCTCTCCGCCCGTGCGTCCAATCAGGAAGCGATTCAACTGCTCCATCCGGTGCTCCAGGGCGGACGGAACGTCCGTCGCCGTGATCAAGGCCCCTTGCAGCAGAGACGCCAGCAGCGCCGAACTCACGCCCTTCCCCGAAACATCCGCCACCACCGCCGACCAGCATCGCTCATTCACGCGCGTGACATCGAAATAATCGCCGCCCACCTCATGCGTGGCCACGCTGCTGCCGCTCGCCCGCAGCCAGCCGTCCGCCGGAAGTTTCCCGGGAAGCAGGCTCTGCTGGATGGTGCGCGCCAGCCGCAGTTCCTCTTCCATCTTGTGCTTGGTCCGCTCTTCCTCCAGCAGGCGCGCGTTTTCCAGTACCGTGGAGGCCTCGATGGCTAGCGTCTGCAACAGTTCCCGATTGCCTCCCGCCAGGTCGGCCGCCAGTACCCGCGAGTCCATATACAGCAACCCCACCGTTTCGCTCCCCGTGGTGAGAACACTGGTGGCGTCTCCCTGCCCCGTGCGAATGCGCACCAGAGGGACGCAGATGGCACTCCGCAGTTCCAGGTCCGCGATGCTATTTTGCGGCCGCGTCTCCCCTTCTCCCAGTGGATCGAAATTCATGAACAGTAATTCGCGCCGGTGTTGCAGCGCCCGATGCAGCACTTCCCGAGGCACCCGCAAATCCGCGTCATGCAGCTTGTGCCCCTTTGCGGTGCCGCGCCACCCTGGTTGCCAGTCCCGATCCCGCGCGCAGCATCAGAAACCCGCGCTCGGCGCCGGTGATCGCGAGCGCCGTATCCACCACCGATGCCAACACATCGTCCACCGAAAACGAGCTTTGCAGCGTGCGCGCCAGGTCCAGAATCGCCCGCAGCTTCGCCAGGTTCCCCCCCACACCCGGCGCCGGCGTCATGTCCGCGCCAGGGGCCTGTTCTAGCAGCCGCTTCAACTCCGCTCCGTCCAGTGCGAACACAAGCTGGTAAGAATCGTTCGCGCCGAACTCTACCCTATCGCTGTTTCGCAGAGTATGCCGCTGCACCCGCTTGCCGTTGACGAAAGTCCCGTGCCGGCTGCCGCAATCCTCCAGTACGTATTCGCTGCCCTCCACGAAGATGCGCGCATGTGCCCGGGACGCCCGGCTGTCGCGGATGATCAGGTTGCTCTCCGGCGCCCGCCCGATCAGAAACGGCAGCGGCTCCAGCGCCACCCGGGTGCGATGGCCATTGGGGTCGGTCACGATAAGAGAGGCCGGTTCCGCCGCCGCTGAGGAAGCAGGTGCCATGGCCGTTTAGCCGCGTCGCGGCCGGCTGCGTTTCGCCGCGGCCGCCTTCCGCTTGCTCTTCGCCCCGTCCGCTTCCGCGGGCAGCGTGCGCAAATCTTCCACTTCGCGCGCCCGCAAAGTCTGGCAGTGCGCGCAGTAGCCGCCCACTTCCGTCCTCGCCAGCAGCACCTGAAAGCCGAAATGGCTTTCGATCTGCCGCCGCAGGCGTTGCAGAGGTTCCCCGAAGAATTCCTCCACCTTGCCGCAGCGCAGGCAGATCACGTGCGCGTGCTCCTGCTTCAGCCGGGTTTCATAGTAGTGCTGGTCGCCTCCGTAGTGCATCAGGTCCAGCTCGTCCACCAGGCCGCCCGCTTTTAGCATCTTCAGCGTGCGATAGACCGTCACTCGATTGAGTTTCGGGTCCTTTTCCTTGGCCATCTGGTAGAGCCGCTCGGCATCCAGATGCTCGCCCGTCTTATCGATCAGTTCCAGCAGAATCTGGCGCTGGCGCGTCAGGCGGACTCCTCGCTCCTTCAGCGAACCTTCAGTTGAGTCGAGGGCCATAATGAGGACTTCTTATTCTAGCAAGGATGCATTCGCTGCATACCGGTGACGCCGCAGAGCGGCGGCCTCTCCCGAAAACCCTGAGCCGCGAGCCGCCGTCATTTGGCCGTCTTGTTTGTGTTTGAGGAGGTCGCGGCACGCGCGCCATTCTGGAAACGCTTGGGCATCGATGCGAGTCATGGTATCACGGGGGGGAGAGTTCATCGTGGAGGAGCTAGTCCGCACCATTCTCTTGCGTTGTTTTCCTTGCAAAGAAAGACTGCGATCAGGTCAAACTCGTCGTGGTAGAGACTGGGGATGTAGACATCGAGGTTCAGACGGTTCAACTCAGCGGCGTGCCACTTATCGTAGAGAACTTCCTCGTGGGGTAAGTGGATGGCTTCGACCGGGACGGTCCGCCGTGCGGACCGGATGGTGGCCGCGCAACTCTACCAACGCGGCTCCGTGAACGTGATCGAAAACGCATTCGTGTTGACGGCGGCACGCCTCCAGCACCTCATTTGGTGAGCGGCCACCATAAGGCGCACGGGAGTTGCTCCAAGCCGTAGAGCCGCGGTTCAGCCGTGTACCGGCCTTGGCGACATACTATTCGATATGGCTGGTCCGAATGGTGCTCAGGGCAACGCCTGCTTCTTCCAGGTGCCGGAGAAAACACTGCGCGGTCCGCCGATGGCTGGAAACCGTCGAGGCCGCGAATCCGCGAACTTCGCGGAGGTGATCTGCATACCCACCACGCAAGCTCGACGGCTGAGTTGCTGCTGNNCTGAAAGAACTGTTTCTCTGAGGCTAGAATTCCCGGATCTGGTGGCGGCGAGTGTTAAGGCGGGAGCGAGAATGGGCCACGAACGCCGCCGGCAGCCTCATTGAAAGCGACTCGTTGCGCGGCCAAGCGGAGTGTGGCGCCGTCTGGGGCTCGGAGAGTTCATCGAATCCGGCGGGGAAATCCTGTCCAAAAGTACTGCATCGAGTTTTTCGATAGTCTGAAAATGGTTCCAAACTATTGAAAAGGCCAATCCGGCTGCCGAGATTTGAACTCGGGACCTCTTGCACCCCAACATTGTGATCCAAGTGGTCGTCTCGCCATAATCATAATCCGATTGGGAATTCCCTGCGGCAAATGAACCGGGCTACCAGGCTGCGCTACGCCCCGACATTTTGTGCTTTCTTGATTTTAAACCACTTTCCTGATTTT
>OKRF01000483.1:5437-5583 GCA_900290315.1 Candidatus Sulfopaludibacter sp. SbA3
CCCCGACATTTTGTGCTTTCTTGATTTTAAACCACTTTCCTGATTTCCGATACCGTCCGGCCTGCCCAAATCGACCCAAAAAACCTCCGACCGTGGCAAAACCGTGACAAAACCCCATCAGTTGACCTTCTCCGTGACAAAACCCG
>OKRF01000482.1:0-1181 GCA_900290315.1 Candidatus Sulfopaludibacter sp. SbA3
GCCGGAGCCCAGGCATGATCCGGTGGGGTTTTTCGACCCTGTCTTCCCGCTTGGCCGGCTGGACAAGTTAAAGCTCATCCTACCTTACTGCCGTCAATTGCGGGGTCCCTACGCGCGCCCGGCCGCGCAGTCTCTCCTGCAGCTTCTCCAGGTACAGATAAATGACGGGCGTGATGTAGAGCGTGAGGAACTGGCTCACCACCAGGCCGCCGACTACGGCCAGGCCGAGCGGCTGGCGCGCATCGGCGCCCTCGCCGTAGCCCAGGGCGATGGGCAGGGTTCCGAACAACGCCGCCACAGTGGTCATCATGATCGGCCGGAAGCGCAGTAGGCAGCCCTGCCAGATGGCGTCGTACGGGCTTTGCCCCTGGTGCCGCGCGTCGATAGCGAAATCCACCATCATGATGGCGTTCTTCTTCACCACGCCGAACAGCATGATGATGCCGACAAATGCATACAGGTCCAACTCTTTGTGGAACAGCACCAGGGTGAGCAGCGCGCCAAACACCGCCGAAGGGAGGCCCGACAGAATCGTGATGGGGTGAATGAAACTCTCGTACAGGATGCCCAGCACGATATAGATCACCAGAATCGCCACAATCAGCAGGATGGAGAGATTGCGGAAGGAATTCTGGAACTCCTTGACAGTCCCCTGAAAACTGGTGCTGATGGTGGCCGGCATGCGCAAGTCGCGAATGGAATTGTCCACCTGGTCCGCCGCCTGTCCCAGGGAATATCCCGTCTGCAGGTTGAACGAGATGTTGACCGCCGGCAATTGTCCAAAATGGTTGATGTTGAGCGGGCCGGCCTGTCGCTTCATGCGCACCAGCGCATCCAGCGGCACCAGCGACCCATTGCTGGATCGTACGTACAGTTTGGAAAGCGAGTCGGGCGTGTTCTGGTATTTCGGATCCACTTCCAGGATCACCGAATACTGGTCCGCCGGCGCGTAGATCACCGAGACCTGGCGAGTGCCGTACGCGCTGTACAGCGCATCCTGCACCTGTTCCGGAGTGACGCCGAGCGCCTGGGCCCGGTCCCGCTCGATATCCACCATCACCTGCGGCGCGGAGATCTGCTGGTCGCTGCTCACGTCCACAAAGCCGGGCAGTTTGCGCACTGCGCCCAGCAGCTTGGGAGCCCAGCTATACAGTTCGTCCAGATCGGTGCTTTGCAGAACC
>OKRF01000482.1:1191-12873 GCA_900290315.1 Candidatus Sulfopaludibacter sp. SbA3
AAGACCCCACCGGAGTTCCCGCCGGTCAGGAAGGGCGCGAAGGCGATGGTATCCTGCACGGCCGGGTCGGCGTGAATCAGGTCCTGTATGGCCTTGGTGTGATTGGCCATGTATTCGAACGACGCATCCTGCGGCCCTATGATGGCGCCGAACATGGCGCTGGAATCCTGGCTGGGGATGAAGCCCTTGGGCATCGTCTCGAAGAGATAGACTGTGCCGGCCAGCATCAGGAAGGCGACTGCCAGGGTGGCCAGCCGGAAACGCATGGCGACCCGCAGAGTGGCCTCGTACCATTTGGTCAGCAGGTTGAATCCACCTTCCAGCAAACGGTAGCCGCGGCCATGGCGCACTTCATGCTCGGACCTCAGGAAGCGGCTTCCCAGCATGGGAGTCAGGGTCAGGGAGACAAATCCGGAAATCAGGATCGCCACCACAATGGTCACCGAGAATTCGTGCAGCAGGCGGCCCACAATGCCGCTCATGAATAACACCGGGATGAACACCGCTACCAGTGACACGGTCATGGAGATGATGGTGAAGCCGATCTCCTTCGACGCCGCCAGAGCCGCTTCCATCCTGGTCTTGCCCATCTCCATGTGGCGGACAATGTTTTCCAGCATCACGATGGCGTCATCCACCACAAAGCCCACGGAGAGCGTGAGTGCCATGAGGGAAAGGTTGTTCAGGCTGTAGCCCAGCAGGTACATCACGGCGAACGTGCCCACGATGGAAAACGGCACCGCAGCGCCGGGAATCAGGGTGGCGGAGAGATTCCGCAGGAACAGAAAGATCACCATCACCACGATGCAAACTGTCAGCAGCAGCGTGAACTCCACATCGTGAATCGACTCGCGAATGGATTGCGACGCATCAAACGCGATCGATAGATCCACCGACGGCGGAAGTTCGTGCCGGAACTCCGGAAGCAGCGCGCGGACATTATCCACCACGTCGACAGTGTTGGTTCCAGGTTGTTTATTGATGGCCAGAATCACGCTGTGGACGTTGTTGTACCAGGCGGCCAGCTTGGAGTTCTCCACGCCATCCACTATGTTTCCCAGTTGGTCGAGCCGGACGGGCGTGCCATTGCGCCAAGCCACGATGATGGGCCTGTAGTTCGCGGCTTTCAGAAGCGCGCCGCTGGATTCGATGGTGAAAGCCTGCTTGGGTCCGTCCAGTTGCCCGGTGGGCAGGTTGGTGTTGGCGCTGGCGATGGCCTTCTGGACTTCATCGATTCCCATGTTGAAAGCCGCCAGCTTATCGGGGTCCACCTGCACGCGCACGGCGTATTTCTGTTCGCCATATACAAACACCCGCGACACGCCGCTCACCATGGAGATGCGCTGGGACATTTGAATATCGGCGTACTCGGTAATTTTGTAGAGCGGCAGCGTATTGGAATCCAGGGCCAGGAAGAAGACCGGCTGCTCCGCCGGATTGACTTTCTGGTAAGTAGGAGGCCGCGGCATGCTGGCCGGAAGTCTCCCGCCGGCCGCTGAAATGTGCGCCTGAATATCCTGCGCGGCGGCATCGATATTGCGGTCCAGCGAGAACTGCACGGTGATATTGGTGGTGCCTTGGATGTTGCTCGAAATCATCGATGCAATTCCGGCGATAGTGGAGAACTCGCGCTCCAGCGGCGTCGCCACGGTGGACGCCATGGTCTCGGGACTCGCGCCCGGCAGTGACGCCGTCACCTGAATCGTGGGGTAATCCACGCTGGGCAGCGCCGCCACGGGCAGTGCGCGAAACGCCACCGTGCCGAACAGCACGATGGCGAAGCACACCAACACCGTCATGATGGGGCGCTCGATGAAGAGGCGGGAAAGGTTCATGGCTGTCCGACTCCCGGTTTGGGCGCCTCCACAGCTTTGACTTCGGCGCCGGGGTATAGCCGCAACTGGCCGTCCGTGACCACCGTGTCTCCGGGCGCGATGCCTTTCTCTACCACCGTCTTGCCGCCGAACACGCTACCCAGTGTCACCGGACGCATCTCCACTTTATTGTCCGCCTTCACGGCGTAGACGAACTGGCCCTGTTGTCCCGCCTGCACGGCTTCGCTGGGAATCACAGTGGCGTTGCGGATAGTATCGAGCGTGAGAATCACGGTGACGAATTCGCCGGGCCACAGCATGCCGTCGGCATTGGGAAAGGTGGCTTTCAGGTGGATCGTGCCGGTGGCCGTGTCCACAGTGTTATCGATGGTGGCGAGGTGCCCGGTAACGATGCGATTGGGCGCATCCTGCGTGAAGACCTGGACAGTCAGCGGATGCACCGCATTCAGCCGGCGAATCGCGCCCAGGTGCTGCTCCGGCACGTTGAAGTTCACGAAGATGGGCGCGATCTGGTGAATCACCACCAGGGGAACGTCGTTGACCTTCACCAGGTTGCCGGCGTGCACCAGCAGGTTGCCGGTGCGTCCGGAGATGGGCGCCGGAATATCGCAGTAGCTCAGGTTGAGTCTGGCAGCGGCCTCGGCGGCTTCATCGGCCTGCAGCGCCGCCTTGGCGGTATCGATGCTGGCGCGCGTGGCATTCACTGTGGCGCGCGCCGCCTCGGCGGTGGATTGGGCCTGGTCGTATGTGGAGCGCGGGGTCAGGCCGCCCTGGCTCAGTTCCGCCTGCCGTTTGGCATCGCTATCGGCAAACTTCACCTGGGCGCTATCGCGTGCCAGCGACGCTTCCGCCTGCGCGATCTGCGCGCGGTCGCGCTCCGCCATCGCTTCGGCCTGGTGCAGGGCGTCTTCGTAAGGGCGCGGATCGATGCGGAACAGCAACTGGCCCTTGGTAACATTCTGGCCCTCGGTGAAGTTGACGCTGATCAATTCGCCGGCGATCTGCGACTTGATTTGCACGATTGCCGACGCTTCCCCGTTGCCCACCACGCGCAGTTCGGTAGGCACCGATTCCTGCACCGCTTTGGCCACCGTTACTGGGGTCGCGGGCATGCCGGCGGCCATCGGCGCCGCCTGCGGCGATTGCTGCTGCTTACAAGCGGAAACGAGTAACGTGGTTCCGCATAAAAAGACGATCAGGGATTGACGCACAGAAGACACCCGTAAATTTACTGTAGCAAAGAAATGGCGAACGATTTGTAAATTGTGAGTCTACTCGGGTGGCACGAAATCGGCGAGGTGAACGTCGCGGAACTCAAAGCTGTACGGACGGAGGGTGATGGGCTTCTGTACCAGCATCTCGCCGTATATCGGTGTAGGGAAGCGGTGCAGCGGGTACAGTAGAGGCAACGTCGGGAACGGAGGGAACGTTTCTTGCGGCGCGACGATTCCGATGCGCTCGCCACCGGACACCAGGCTGAGGGTGACATGCGGCTGCGGCGAGACGCAAAGCTGCTCGGATTTAGAGCAAACGCCGAAGCCGGGGATCCGGATCGTGTCGCGATCCGTGGCGAGAGTTCCAGTGGGACGCATCACGGTGAAATACAGACGGCCTTTCAAGTCGACGTCAAGCTCGCGCCACATCGGATACTCGGTGCGATCCAGAAGAAGCTCCAGCACCGCCCCGTCCTTGGACAAATCCTCCCCGTGGAGCCAATTCTCTCTGTGCCCAGACCAATCATGCAACGTTACCCGATACACCCGGTGGATTTGGCCAGGCATCTCCAGATTGACGTGGGCATAATTCAGCGCCAATTCGCAATCCAACGGCAGCCCATCCACTGCCAGTGGCAATTGGATTTTGATGCCGAACTGCCTATCCCATCGCTGCGAAGCGGGCGGCCGGAAGGTGCGATTCAGCGAGAGTCGGAGGTCCAGGTTAGTGCCGCGTCCGGATGGCGCAAACGCGCCTTCCCACGGGTAGAAACCTACCGGAACTAACGCGAGCGCGGTCATGCCGAATATGAGGCGGGACAGCAGTGCGCGTCGGCGGGAATATTGCAGGAGCAGAATCACGCTACACCCCACGGCCAGTACTGCGGCAAGTTCCATCCCCTTCACCCACTCCATACCTCCGAACCATGGATTGTCCTGGCTGACACTGGTCACTAGTAGGACTATGAGTAGCGGAATGGTGGCTACCGTGGCCCCCAAGGTGAATTGACCCAGCGAGCGAGTCACCGACGCCAGCGCCGCAGCGGGCAGCAACAGGAATGCCGAGAAGAATACCTGGAGCCAGAGCAGGTCCATCACGTACCACAGCGGAGAAATCCCGTGGGCCGCGAAGACGGCTGCCTGCAAGATGAACAGCGGCAGATTCACGCAGAGCGCGATCGTGACCACTTTGGACGCCGCCAGATGATACCAGGTGAACGGGCGCGTCAGCCAGTATTGCCGGTCGCCTGGGAGCGGCTCACAATGAATGATAGCGATCACTAGATTCCAGAGGGCGAGGTAGAACGCCAGGTATAGAAGTGTCAGGGTGGATAGCTCCAGAAACACACTCGCGCGCAGTGTGTCATCGTCGATGGTGGTGAACAGCACCAGCAGCGGCAGCATCACCAGAACGTGCGGCCAGATGTGCCGCAGATCCTTGCCGGTGAGCACGACGATTTTGCGCATCGCCACTCTCATTGCACATTCCTTACGCCTTCGAGGAAGGGGCGTCCGCCCCAATTTTGGGAGCGGCCCACTTCGTATGGGCCAATGCGAACACCATTCGCTGCAAACGTCCGCTCAAACATGCCCGCATCGTGCCGCGTCTCCGCTTCCACAAAAGGCAGTATTGAGCCCGGAAAAACTGGGATGCTGCTGGTGAAAGTCCAGGCCGAAAACGGGGACATGGTCCAGGCTTGTCCGGCTTCCTCGGACTGCACCCCTTGACCGATATGGAAAGTGCCCCGGGGCCAGCCGATAGCCCCTGCAAGGGATCGGGAGGTGCGCCGTCAGAGGCGCCGAGAGCATGGAAAAGGCGGCGGTGGATTGGATCCGCACCGGCATGTCTTTTGTTTCCTCGAAAAAGGAGCGGTCGACATTCGCGGCGACCCAGTAGGAGGATTCTTCCCCGTAGATCCGGTGCGGCCCGGCGCCCGGGCTTCGCTCACCCATGACTCCGCCGAGGAAACGCCATCCGGAGTCCCAATGCCGTCCGCCAGGCGCATCGATCGTGGTACGGACTCGCTCGCCCACTAGCATGGCGTAGGACGAAATACCGGTGATGGCGATAGGAAACTTCACCGCCACTACATCTTCGCCGGGGTTGTAGGTCCAGCCTCTCGCGATTGGTTGGCTGCGGGCGAAATCGAACGTCATGCGCACTCCACCGCTGGCACCCGGACCTTCGACTTTTTCCCGCAGCGCGAATGCCGCATGCCATCCCGGTAGGCCGATCATGGCTACCAGGATTCCGGCCGCGAATACGACGCGCGAGGAGAGAGTCGTGCGGCCCTGGTATTGGCGCACCAGCACCACCGTCAGCACGGCGACGGTGAACAGCGTGTCCGCCCCGGTTCGCACGCTTTGCGCGCCGCCCCAATCGTTGGCATCATACCCCAGCAGATGGGACGTCATCAGGATGGCAAAAAAGCTCAGAAAGAGGTACGCCACGGCAGACAAAACGAACTGCACGGTTGTCCTGGTGATGGAAGCCAGGGTGATCACCCACGCGCCGCCAACCAGCACAAACAGCGGCCAGGAAAACGTGTCCGCCAGCGGCGCCCCGTTCAGCGCCAGCGCCACCAATGTTGACAGAGAAACCGGCAACGCGACGCACACAAAAGTGAACAGAAACTTCGCCGCCAGAATGCTGCGCCATGGGAACGGCCGCGTCAGCCAATACTGACGCTCGCCCATAATCCGTTCCTGCTGCGCCGTGCGATAAACCAGTCCAATCATCGCCATGAGGAGCACCATTCCCAGAATGGCCTGCATCGTCATCATTTCGGGGTGGCGTGGCAGCACAATGTCGATGGCCATGTGTACCGTGGCCAGCGCCAGGAACGCGGCTAGCAGCACGCGTTGATGGTAAGCGTCCTTCCGGAAAATCAGCAGAGCTTCTCGCATGGCAGACTCCTACGCGGCGGCACCGCTGGACTTTGCCAGGCTGACAAAGATGGATCGCAGCGGCATGCCGTTTTCGGCCACGTCGCGCACATCGGGAAATAGGCCGCGGACCAGCGCCGGGGTGCGCTCGGGGTGGAATGCGGTGTCCACAAAACGGACCACTGGGCCGACTGCTTCCACCTGCATCCACGTTGCCGGCACGCCTTTCGGGATTGCCTGCGGCCCATCGAAGGTCAATACGATTTCGCGGAATCGGCCGGTCAGCGTTTCCAGCTCTTCGGAGAACTGCAAACGGCCCTGATCCAGGTATCCCACGTGACTGGCGAAACTTTCGATCTCCGCCAGATCGTGCGAAGAAATAAGGATGGTCGTATTTTCGGCGCGCGCCAGCAGGCCCTCGATCAGTTCGTCCCTAACCAGCGCGTCCAACCCGGTGAACGGTTCGTCGAGAACGATCAGCTTGGGCCGGTAGGCCAGCGACGATGCCAGGGCGGTCTTCATGCGCATGCCGCGCGAGAGTTGGTGCAGTTTGCGGTCGCGCGGCAGATCGAACTGGCGCAGCAGTTCCTCAGCCAGCGCGTCATCCCACGTGGGATAGAACGGCCGCAGGAAGCGCATGAAGTAACCCACCGTCATCCACTCCGGCAGGTCCTGATTTTCCGAGACGTAGCCGATCTGCGCGAACTGGGGCGGACCCAGCTTGCGTGAATCCACGTCGAGCACTTCACTGTGGCCGCCGCTGGGCTGCAGGATATTCATGAGCACTTTGATGGTGGTCGTCTTGCCTGCGCCGTTCGGCCCCACCAGCGCGTAGATGCTGCCTGGCGGCACCTCCAGAAAGAGGTCATTGACCGCCTCGGTGCGGCGGAAGCGCTTCGACAAACCTTGCGTACGGATGGTGGGACTCATTTTTTCTCCTTGCCATCGAGGCGGGACCAGTGGGCGGCCAGCGCGCCAGAGACCTGTTCCAGGCTCATGGACAGCTTCTTGGCCTCTACCACCAGTTGTTCCAATTCGTTATCGAGCAGTCGCGAACGGGCGGCGGCCGTGGAGGCGGGGAGCGTCGCCACCACCGTGCCCATGCCGGCCCGGACTTCCAGCAGTCCTTCGTTAAGCAGTTGTGTGATCACTTTATGCGCCGTATTGGGATTGATTTTGAGAGCCGTGCTGAGTGTGCGCACGGAAGGGAACGGGTCGCCGGGCCGGAGCTGTCCGGAGATAAGGGCCTTTTTAGCTGAATATACTACCTGCTCGTACAACGAGCTGCCCGGCTTGAATGCCACCCGGAAGGGTATCACAGGTGTATTATTACCCGCAGTACACCTCAAGTCAAGAGAAAAATGTTACTCTCCGTTTGAAGACTCGTGAAACCGATCTTGTTCCTTCTTCTTTCGGCAGGCCTGGCCGCCGCGGGCTCCCGGCAAATCGATCTGGCCGGCTCCTGGTCTTTCGCTCTCGATTCCACCAACAAGGGCCACGGGGAGCAGTGGTTTCTGCGCACCATCACGCCCGACGTCATGTTTCTTCCTGGCAGCACGGACCAGGCCGGTTACGGTGTGAAAGTCGTAGAGCCCGATACCGGATGGCTCACGCGCTCTTTCAAATACGAAGGACCCGCCTGGTATCAGCGCGAGGTGGTGATTCCCGAGAACTGGCGCGGATTACACATCGTGCTCTTTCTGGAACGGCCCCACTGGCAGACGGAGGTGTGGGTCGATGGCGTTTCCGGCGGCACGCGCAATAGCCTCTCCACGCCGCACGAGTACGATCTGAGCGCGGCCCTCACCCCCGGCCGCCATCGCATCACGCTGTGCGTCGATAACACCTACAAGATCGATGTCGGGCGCAATGCGCATAGCGTCACGGAACACACGCAGACGAATTGGAACGGGATTGTAGGCGAAATCGCATTGCACGCTTCGGACCCGGTATGGATCGATTCCACCAGCATCGCGAGCGATGTGGAGCACAAGGTGCTTCGCGTGACGTGCGTGATTCGGAATGCGACGGGTGCGCCCTTGGCTGCGGAAATTACGGCGAAGGCCGCGGGGCTGGAGTCCCACGTAACGCAACCCGTCCGGGTGAGCGCGGAGACTTCGGTCACGCTCACCCTGCCGGTTCCCGACGCCAAACCGTGGGACGACATCTACCTGCCGGTTCCCGACGCCAAACCGTGGGACGACATCGAGCCCTCCCTCTACACGCTGGATCTCTCACTCGCCGCGGGCCGCTACAGCGACCAGCGCGAGATTCCCTTCGGGGTCCGTGGCATCTCCACGCGCGGCACGCAATTCCTGCTGAACGGCCGCCCCGTCTTCCTGCGCGGCACTGTGGAGTGCAACATCTTCCCGCTGACTGGCTATCCGCCAACCAAGGTGGAAGCGTGGGAGCGCATCTTCCGCATCGCTCGCTCCTACGGCCTGAATGCCTTCCGGTTTCACTCCTACTGTCCGCCGGAAGCGGCATTTACCGCGGCGGACCGGACGGGCTTCCTGCTGCACGTGGAGCTTCCCGTCTGGAACAAGACTGTGGGCAAAGACCCCGTGCTCAGCGACTACATGCGCGCCGAGGGCTACCGGATTCTCAAGGCTTACGGCAATCATCCTTCGTTCACTATGCTGTGCCTGGGCAACGAATTGATTGGCGACGATCGGTTCATGGACGCCCTGGTAGCCGAATTCAAAAAAGCCGATCCACGCCGCCTCTATACTTTCTCCGCCGACCATGTCCGCCGCGCCCCCGGCCCCACTTCGGACTACTACGTCACGCAGCAGACTTCCGTGGGACGCCTGCGCATCAACGGCACGCGCTTCACGAGAACCGAGGAGGGCACCGACCACGATTTCGCGCCTTCCGTTGCCGCGGTGCACGTGCCGCTGGTCACGCACGAGATGGGACAGTGGGCCGTCTTTCCCGATTTCGGCGAGATCGCCAAATATACCGGCGTGCTGAAGGCCCGCAACCTGGAGCCCTTCCGCGATTCGCTGATGGCGCGCAGCATGATCGATGAGGCCCACGATTTTCAAGTGGCCTCCGGCAAGTTCTCCTGGGCCGTCTATAAGGAGGACATGGAAGCGGCCCTCCGCACGCCCAATTACGGCGGCTTTTTCCTGCTGCAACTGGAAGATTTTCCGGGACAGGGTGAGGCCCTGGTGGGTGTACTCGATTCCTTTTGGGATTCCAAGGGGATTCTCACTCCCGAGGAATTTCGCCAGTTTTCGAGCCCTACCGTGCCCCTGTTGCGCATGAAGAAATTCGTGTGGACTTCGGGCGAGCCCTTCATCGCGCACGCCGAAGTGGCCCACTACGGACGCGCGCCCATGACAGACGCCGCCGCTTCCTGGCGCGTCGTCGACGATCGGGGACACGCCATCGCTTCCGGCAATTTCCCGCGCGTTCACCTGCCGCTGGGCAGCGTCACAGCTCTCGGCGAGATCAACCTGCCGCTGGCGGCCTGCCGCTGGGCAGCGTCACAGCTCTCGGCGAGATCAACCTGCCGCTGGCGGATGTGGCCGCCGCGGCGCATTGGAAAATCTCCATCGCCATCGCCGGCACGGAGGCGCGCAACAGTTGCGACATGTGGGTCTATCCTCGGCCCGATACTGCGCCGGCGCCCGCTGGCGTGCTGATTACCGGCGCGTTCGACGCTGCCGCCCGCGCCGCACTGGAGCAGGGCCGCAAAGTCGTGCTGCTCGTCCCGCCCAAACAGACCGGCCCTGGCCTGCTGCCCATGCGCTTTCTGCCGGTCTTCTGGTCCAACGGCTTCTTCAACAATCAGCCCGGCACCATGGGCATCTTGTGCGACCCCGCTCATCCCGCGCTAGCCGGGTTTCCCACCGCCAGTCACGCCGATTGGCAATACTGGCAGCTCACCGAAGATTCGCACGCCTTCATCCTGGATCAGACGCCACTCGGCTTCCGGCCCATCGTGCAAGTGATCGACGACTTCCACCGCAATCACAAACTGGGCGCGGTGGTGGAAGCTGCCGCGGGCAAAGGCAAACTGTTGGCCGTTTCCTTCGACCTCACCACGGACCTGGAACATCGTCCCGTGGCGCGCCAGTTACTCCGGAGCTTGTTGGACTACACGGCCAGCGACAAGTTCCATCCGCAGCAATCGCTCACGATTCCGGAAATCGAAAGCTGGGCGCGGTAACGCCGCCGATCTTGTCGGCGGTTCTTTTTTGGCCATACCGCCTTACAGCGTCTTCTCCGCCACCTTTTCAATCCGCGTGTCCGCCACCCCGTGGCACTTACTCACGTCGACTTCATCCACGTTGTGCAGCGCGAACACCGGGACATCCGCCACGTGCGGCGTCTTGATGCGGAAGAACTCCGCGTCCGTCACGTCCTGCAGCACAAAAGCCGGACGCTGATCGTCCTTATCGGTGATGATTTCGATATTGTCGAACTGAATGCCCTTCACGTGGCGCACGTAGAACGCGTGTGAGGGCATGGTGCCGAACATGCCGGGCTCGGGGTACTTGTTTTCGAATTCCTGGGGCTTGATGGCCGCCTGTTCCGTCGTTCCACCGCCAATGTGCTGCACGATGACGTTGCTGATCTTCACATCTTCGATTTCGTGACCGGGAATGCCGCTGATGATCGATCCCAGCCGCGATACCGAATTAGAGACCACAATGTTGCTGATGATCACGCGCTTCAGCGTGCCCACCGGACGGCCCTCGGGAGCCCGCATGCGCGCTCCCAGCCGCAGGAAGATGGGCGCGCTGATAATGTCGCGCATCGAGATATTCGTGACGGTCACGTCTTCCAGCAGCGCGCCATCCACCGTTTCCATCGCCAGCCCCTGGCACCCTTCGAACACGCAGTTGGAGATGGTGATGTTGCGGAAGCCGCCGTCGGATTCGGTGCCGAACTTGATTCGCCCGGTGTGCGGCACGCGCGTCTCCGGGCCGAATTTCTTGTATGTGGCGTCGAGCAGCGTGCCCTCTTCGAAGCATCCCGCCACGTAGCAGTTGGTGATGGTGACGAACTCGCAGGGTTTGGACGACCCAAGCGCGTGGTCGCTCTTCAGGCAGATGCCATCGTCCCACGGCGAATTCACAAAACAATTGGACACGCGCACGTTGCGGCAGCTATCGATATCCATGCCGTCGCGGTTCGTGTCGATCTTCAAATTGTCGATGGTCAGATTGTCCACGCCGGTGGCCAGAATGCCGAAGTGGCCGCCATGGAGGATGGAGAAATCGCGCAGCACCACGTTGTGGCAGTTCTTCAGGCTGATCGATTTGTTCCCCAGTCCCGGAGTCTCGGCGCGCGGCCCCGGTCCCGTGCCTTTGCTCAGTCCTTTGCCCCAGATACGTCCCGGCCCCAGAATCGCGATGTTTTCGATTCCATCGCCCCACAGCAGGCTGTTGTGAAAATGGCTGTGACCGAAATCCTGCAGCTTGTCCCACTCGTTGGGCTCGGCCAGGTCGTACCCGCTGCCGCCCGCCGCGGGAGGATCGGCCGCCACAATCGTGGCGCCCTGGTCCAGGTACAGCGCCACGTTGCTCTTCAAGTGGATGGAGTAGCAGAGATACTTGCCTGCCGGGAACATCACCGTCCCACCGCCCGCGGAAGCTGCCGCCTCAATCGCGTTATTGACCACCGGCGTGTCCAGCGTGGTTCCATCGCCCTTGGCGCCGAGCGCCTTCACATTGAACGCTCCGGCCGCGGCCGCCGCAGCGGCGTGGGCCACGCCCTGCATGGCGGCCCCTCCC
>OKRF01000482.1:12883-15981 GCA_900290315.1 Candidatus Sulfopaludibacter sp. SbA3
TAGAGCGGAATCCAAACCAGACGATTGATCCACTCCGCGAGTTCGCTGGCACTCCAGACCAGGACCAGTTCTTCAATGGCAGTAGCAATCGGGATCGCTTCCCGAAAGTAGAATGACGCCGGAACTTTGTCCCGCATTCACATAGGGAGCGAAATGCATCGGCATCGTCCGGCGATCCTGGCTCACTGGAATTCGTCCGGATTCCGCCGAGATCCGCAAATCGGCCTGGTCATCCAATCCGGCCAACCGAGCGTCGAAGGCGCCCCGAACATCAATCTCCGGGGCAGTCCGCCGTAAGCCTCGAAGGATCCGCCCATCGAGATCCGCGTCAGCCTGGAATCTGACTCGCATCGCGGGCTCGCTGCAGTTTGGCAATCCATTCCGCGTTCGTCTGCCTGGACTGCTCCTGCTGCACGGATGCTGCGCGTTTTCCGTCCGCAAGATATCCGTCGATCTCCTTTTGATTCCCCAGGTAGAAGGCAAGGGCCCCGTGAACCTGTTCGAGTGTCAGGGCGGGATAGGAGTCGACCATGCTCTCTGCGGAGACTCCCTCGTGGAAAAGATACACCAGCGAATCCAGGGAAATCCGCGTCTCCCCGATTCGATACACGCCTTCGGCTTTTTTCACGTACTCTTTCGACACGACGATCTCCAACAAATCCATCGTCACACGGACAAGGCGCTCCACACAAATCCCCCAGATTGACACCCGCCCCCGCCCTGTAGCATATTCTCCTCACGGCCCTATGTATCGAATCTGGTCCCTCCTCTTTCTCCTTCTGTGCGTATCTTCACAAGCCCAGACCCGGCGAGCCCTGTTGGTGGGTATCGACCAATATTCCGCCGCTGATCCCACGCCTGCCCCCTGGCAGCCCACGCCCCTGCGGCCCGTGCCGCTGAGTGGCGTCTACAAACAGGTCGTCTGGCCCCGGCTCAATGGCGCGGTCAACGACATGAAGTCCATGCACCGCATGCTGCTCACCCGCGGATTCAAAGAGGCCGACATTCTCGAACTGGTGAATGGACAGGCCACCGCCGACGCCATCCTCACTACTCTCCAAAGTCACCTGATCGACAAGGCCAGGCCTGGCGATAACAGTCTGTTCTATTTTGCCGGACATGGCGCGCGCATCCGCAACCTGCACGCCACCTTGCCCTGCGGCTGCGACGTCACCATGGTGCCGTACGACGCTCCCAAAGGCGTCCCCGCTCTGCGTAACAAGGAACTGGCGCACATCTACCAAAAAGTGCCCAAAGGCGTCTCCCTCACCGTGATTCAGGACAACTGCTATAGCAGCGGCGGCGCCCGCGGTCTGGCCTCGCCGCTGGTCACGCGCGACGCGCCCGAAGACAGCCGTACGGTGGACGATCCCTGGGACCCCAAGGTCAAGCCTGTCGATCAACAGGAAAATCCCGTCCTCATCCTGGCCGCGTCGCAGCCCGACCAGAAGGCGGAGGAACTCGACGTCACCGATGAGCCCGACCTCACTGGCGATTCCGGCCTGCCGCACGGCCGCTTCACCTTCGCCCTGCTCCAGGCCATGCGCGATTCGCTCCCCAATGAAAGCGCCGCCATCATCTTCCAGCGCACGCGCAACTACATGCACTCCGGCAATACCACGCAGGAGCCTTCCATGCTGGGTGTGGGCCGCGGCGAAAAGGGACTGTTCGGACAGCCCGCCGTTTCCGCCAGCGCCATCGTCCCCATGGTCAAGGACGTGACGGCCTACACCGTGCTGCTGGATCGCGGCCAAGCCACGGGACTGCGCGAAGGCTGCGAACTGCGCCAGGTTTCCGCCGTGGGGAAGGCCGAAGCCGATTCCAAAATGCGCCTCCAGATCACCCGGCTGGTTGGCCTGGATGAGGCTGAGGCCACCGTGATGAGCGGAGCCCGCCTGGAGGACGTCCACCGCGGCGATCGCTTCAACGTCGACAAGTGGATCCAGTTCAGCGGCGCCGCTCTTTCCGTGTATGTGCCCGCCGTGGCGCCGCCCATGGACGCTCTGCTGGCTTTCGCTCCCCAAGTGAAATCCGTGGTGGACCGGCTCAAGCTCATCTGGGTCGCGGACCCCACTCGCCGCGTTCCCGATTTCACCGTAGGCTGGAATGGCCGTTCCTGGGAACTCCGCCGCGCCAAAGGTAAGACCACAGACATGGGTGCCAAGCCCACCGCCGAACGCCTGGCATCCGAGTTGAAGGCCGTGACCACGGGCGACTTCTTCCTGGAATTGCCGCCCCCCACGGAGTGGCTCCCCAAGGGTCTGAAACTGGGCGAAGGCACCGACAATCCCGCCGTGGCCGTGAATTCCAAATCGCCCGCGTCGGCCCAATACATGCTGGCCGGAGCGTGGTCCGGCGATCAGATCGAGTATGCCTGGGTGGCTCCCAACCTCACCCAGGAGGCCTTGGACCGCCAGTTGCAGCATGTCAATCAGGCCAATATGCCGGTCAGTGTGGCGCTACCCCTGCGCACCAAGGCTGTCAAAGTGGGTGCCGGCAGTTCCCAACCGCCCTACGCACTCACAGACTACGCTCTGCGGCTGGCCAAGGTTCGCAGTTGGCTGCTTCTGGAGGCGCCGTCCGAATCCTCCATGCCCTTCCCTTACCACGTGGCGCTCAAAGAGATTTCCAGCGGCAAGTTCAACGCGACTGGGACCGTGGTGGAAGACCAGGCATATCACATCGTCCTGCAGGCCGACCAGAAGACCCTGGACGACTTCGTGGAGCGTTATCAGAACGCGCCCCGCGGAGTGCCCAAGAGCTTCGTGTATGTGTTCGTGATCGATAGCCGCGGCTCCGGCCAGTTGGTCTTTCCCGCCAGAGAGGATAACGGAGTGGTGAATCACCTGCCGGACACCCAAATGGTGGATGGACGCCTGACGCTGCCCGCGGAGATACCAATTTCGCCCACGCTGACCATCGGCGACCCCTTCGGCGTGGATAGCTACATGCTCCTCACTACTGCCACCGCGCTGGGGAATCCCGATGTCTTGACGTTCGACGGGCCCGGCGGCACACGCGGGGCAGCGGATGGACCGCTCGAGCGGCTGCTCGGCGGACTCGGCGAAAGCCGCGGCATCCGCATTCCCACACCGGCC
>OKRF01000481.1:0-5381 GCA_900290315.1 Candidatus Sulfopaludibacter sp. SbA3
AGAAAGGAGACCTGGCGGCGGATCGCTTCGCTCCCGCCCCCAGGCTCATTCTTCAATGAGAAAGTGCTCACGGGCTGGCATTTTTCTGTCACAAACCGGCTCTGGTGTGCGTTACGGTGCTATGAGCCACACCGTCACCGCTATCGTTCTATCCGCTGGACTCGCGACTCTCACCTGCCAGGCGCAGACCGCACCCATCTTCGACGTCGCCTCGGTCAAGCCGAGCGAAGTTGCGAAATCGGGAGGCAAAGACGCCTCCATCGAGAGCATCACTCCGTCGCCAAACGGCCTGACCATGAGCAACGTCAGCCTGCTTTCCTGCATTCGCTGGGGGTATAACGTCCAGGAGTATCAGATCTCGGGACCCGGATGGCTCGGATCGCAGCGATACGACATCGCGGCTAAAGCGGCCGCCGCCGTACCAGTGGACGACTTGCGAAAAATGCTGCAGGCGATGCTGGCGGATCGCTTCAAACTGACGCTACACCGGGAGAACAAAGACTTGCCGGTGTACGCCCTGGTGCCTGCGAAGGGCGGCGCCAAACTGGAGGAGGCGAAGACCGGGAGCCCCCCTGTGTTCAAAGTCTCCGGCGGCAGCCTGGTGTTCGAGAGTTTTACGCTGGCGGAGATGGCGGATCGTCTGTCCGCCGGTGCCATTCGCGTGGATCGCCCCATTTTGGATAAGACGGGTTTGACGGCAAGGTACGACTTCAGTTTGAAGGTCGCCGATAGCATTGCGGATCTCAAGCGGAGTTTGGCAAGGGAGCAAGACCCTGCCGTCTACATCGCGTCTCTGGCAGTTCTTGGCTTGAAACTGGAGCCGCGGAAGGGGTCGATTGAGGCCCTGGTCATCGACCACGCCGAGAAGGTGCCCACCGGGAATTAGGTACCCTGTGGTTTGTGCCGCCGTTAACCAGAACTACCCGAACCTACCTTTGGCTGGCCCTTTTTCTCGCCCTGCGCGCATTCGGTAACTTGAGCCTGGCCTGGGGAACCAAACATCTACCGGAGAAACTGGCGGCCGATCCGCTGGTGTACCTGCGGGCGATGGCGGATCCCGGGGTCGCGCTCGGCATCGTGATGCTGATTGTGGCATTGCTGGCGCGGCTGGCCCTATTGAGCGTCGCCGATCTCAGTTTCATCCTTCCCATGACAGCCATCGGATACGTGCTGGCAGCGGTGCTCGGCAGATTCTTTCTGCAGGAGCAGGTCAGCCCGCAGCGATGGCTCGCCGTCACCCTGATTTTCGCCGGCGCGGCGCTGGTGAGTTCGACGCCGCACAGCACCACCGCCAGGCCGGAGAGTTCGAAATGACCTGGGTTCTGTTGAGTGTGATGGTGGTGGCAACGGCGCTGAGCGACATTCTGCAAAGCTACGAGATGAAGCGCGCGGGAGCGCAATCCGTGGGGGCGCGCGGCCTGGGCCGGCTACTGCGGATGATTGTGGAACGCCGCTACCTGCTCCTCTCTATCGCGTGCCTGGCCTTCTCGTTCTTCGCGTTTATGGCGCTGGTGCAATCGGCTCCCTTGAGCTTTGCGGTGCCCGCGTCGGCCGCCAGCTTCATTCTGGAAACGGCGTTGGCGAAGATTCTACTGAAGGAACAGATCGGCGCCCGCCGCGCCATCGGCAGTTTGTTGGTGCTGTGCGGCGTGGTGCTGCTGGCAAAATAAATCGGTCAGCCTGATCCGCGCAATTTATCGCGGATTGCGATAAATCGCGCGGATCAGGCTTACCGATTTTCGCCCCGCGGCACCAGCGTTCCGCCGCGGATGTAGTAATCGGCGCCGCGCCAGCGGATGCTGCGGCGCGCGAAACTGGCCAGCCAGATGACGAAGGCCACCAGGTCCCACAGCGGAATGAGGCCCATTTTTCGCCAATACGAATGCTGCTGCAGGCCCCAGATGGCGATCATGGCGGTCATGGCGCAGCGCACCGCGAAGTAGCCTCCAAGGTATGCCGCCGCGGTGAGAAGCGATGGATGGACGGCCACCGCGGCGAGAGCCCAGGGCAGTCCCCAGGTGAATACCAGGCCGAAGTGGCCCCACGGGCGCATGTGACGCATCACCACGATCCAGCGCAGCCGCTTATGCACCAACTCTCGCATGGATTGGTAGTCCGCCACCGTCTCCACCGGATAGCGGGAGAGTTCCACCTCGCATCCCTGGTCCGCGATCAGGCGCCCCACCAGCAGGTCATCGCCCGGCTGATTCTCGATGGATGGATAGCCGCCGAACGCCGCCAGTCGCTGGCGCGTGGTAGCGATCGTGGGTCCCAGTGCGAATTTGACGCCGTCCAGTTGCCATGCCACCACGATGCCGGCGTAGAAGTCGGACATCATGCCGACGGATTGCAGGCGATCCACGAAGCTGGGCTCATCGAGAGAAACATAGAAGCAGGTGACGGCGCCGATTTTGGGATCGGCCAGGGGCGCCATCACGGTCTTCAAATAATCGGGGCGGGCGCGCACATCGCTGTCACTGATCACCAGGTGCTCGTGCGCGGCCTCATCCACCAGGCGCGCCAACTTGGCCACCTTATCGTTCGTGGCATCGCGGCCCGATCCGAAGAGCACCCGGATGGGACGCTCCGGAAATTCGCGCATCAGGGTTTGGATGACGGGGAGCGCGGGGTCTTCGCGATCGCCCAAGCAAAACAGCAGCTCGTAATCGGGATAATCCTGGCGGCAGAAGCTGGCGAAGTTCTCATAGGCCCCGGGATCCAGCCCGCGGATGGGCTTGAGCATACTCACGGGCGGAGTGAATCCACCGGCGGCGCGCCAAGGGCGGCGGAAGAAGCGCCAGCAGCTAAACAGCACTATACCATAGTAAATAAACGGGATAGCTGCTAGTCCAAGAAAAATAGTAATTGCCATGCTCAGCGAGGCGCCGTTTGTAATGACGGTTTCTCCGCGAACATGGGGTACAGGGCCGCGGTAGCCCTTATTGACTAGCGGGCTGGCGAGGGACCTTCTGATAGAGTGGAGTCTACTCGAATCAGTCCATCGCCGCCTCCTGCCCACGCAGGAGCGCTCAGAGGTAGTGAATCTTGTGTGGAATCGCCGGGTTTACACATCGTAGCTATCGCCCAGATCCTGGAAGGATCCGGGAAGCTGCGGCCAGTATTCTGCATCGCGGGCCAGACCAGCAAGGTGTTTACGAATCCGAGGGCATTTCGCTCGCGGCCACGCGCCTGAAGATCATCGACCTGGCATCCGGCGACCAGCCGATTATTTCGGACGACGGCGATACCGTGATCGTGTTCAACGGCGAGATCTACAACCACGCCCAGTTGCGGCGCGAGTTGGAGCAGTGCGGCCGCCGCTTCCGGTCGCAGTGCGATACCGAAGTGATTTTAGCGGCATTTCAGGAATGGGACCTGCAATGCTTCGCCCGGTTGCGAGGCATGTTCGCCATTGCCTTATGGTCGGAATCGCGCCGGCGGCTGGTTCTGGCGCGCGACCGCATGGGTATCAAGCCGCTGTTTGTAGCGCGGCGAGGGCGGGATCTGTATTTCGGTTCGGAACTTAAGACTATTCTCGTGCATCCCGAGATCGAGCGCCATTTGAACCCCGCGGCGCTGGATTGCTATCTTTCCCTGAACTACGTGCCGGCTCCCCACACCATGGTGGAGGGCATCGAGAAACTCCGGCCGGGACATTGGCTGGAGTGGCGGAGCAGCCAGGAGAGGTCGGAGCCGTTTTGGCGGATACCCAGTCACGTGGACCCGCACTGGGACCTGGAATCGGCCAAGAGCGTGCTCCACTCGCTGCTCAAGCAGTCGGTCCGCGAGCACCTGCTGAGCGACGTGCCGCTAGGAATCTGGCTGAGCGGCGGCCTGGATTCCTCCACGTTGCTGCACTATGCGACNNNNCGCTCAGCCAGATTCCTGCTGAGCGACGTGTCGCTAGGAATCTGGCTGAGCGGCGGCCTGGATTCCTCCACGTTGCTGCACTATGCGACGGCGGCGGCATCCTCGCAGTTGAAGACACTGTCGATTTCCTTCCGCGGCCGGAGTTGCGACGAATCGGCGCAGATCCGAAACATCGCTTCGCTGTACGAAACGGACCACGAAGAGTTCGACGTGAACCCCGATTGCGGGCTGGCCGATGCCATCGAGCAGTTTGCATATCACTTCGACGAGCCGAACGCGGATGGGGGAGCGTTGCCGGTGTGGTTCCTTTCGCGGCTCACCCGCAGCAAAGTGACGGTGGCGCTGAGCGGCGAGGGGGCGGACGAGTTGTTTGGCGGCTACGTGACGTATCGCGCGGACCAACTGGCGCAACGCGCGCGTAGGATGCCCTCCTGGCTTTTGCGCGCGACCCTGGGAGCGGCGCAGCGCTGGCCTGTGTCCGACGAGAAGATCGGTTTCGAGTATATGCTCAAGCGGTTCGTGGAGGGCTGCCTGATGCCCGCCAACCGGGCGCATTTTTACTGGACTGGCACGTTTTCCGACGCCGAAAAGGCTGCCCTGGTGGGCCTGCCGCTGCCCGGCGCGATGGATGAAATGTTCGCCAGCCTCTCGCCGGAGGGCGACGGCGTAAACGCCTACCTGCGAAGCGATCAGCGGTGGTATCTGCCCGACGATATTCTGGCCAAGGTGGACCGCGTGAGCATGGCCCACTCCATTGAAGTCCGGCCGGCCTTCCTGGACCACCGCATCGTGGAATTCGCGGCTTCGTTGCCGGACCATCTGAAGGTGCGCGGCAGGAGCCAGAAGATCATCTTGCGCGAACTGATGCGGTGCAAGCTGCCGGCTTCCACCCTGCGGCGCAAGAAGGTGGGGTTCGATTTTCCAGCTCACGCCTGGCTGCGCGGCCCTTTGCGCGACCTCATGGTGGACACGCTGCTGCCAGAAGGCGGCCCCGATGGATTATTCCGGCGCGACGCCCTGGAGCGGTGTGTCAGGCAGCATCTGGAACGCCGCGCCAATCTGGGATATCACCTTTGGGGGCTGATGCTGCTGCTACTGTGGATGAGGCGATGGAGAATTCAGGCGACACAACCATTCGACACGGCTCGAACCATGACGGCCGGCAGCGTTCGCTCTACCTAGGCGTTGTCCTTTTTGCCGCGGCTATCTATTTGGGATGCATCCTCTCTCCCCCTTCCCTGATGGACGATGTGGATGCCGTGCAGGCGCAGATCGCGCGGAATATGCTGACCTCGGGCGATTGGGTGACGGCGCGCATAGATGGCATCGTCTACCTGGAAAAATCGCCGCTGATCTACTGGCTGATCGCCATCGCTTACCGCATCTTCGGCACCTTCGACTGGGCGGCCCGCATTCCCGTGGCGCTGTCCTCGGTGGCGCTGGCGTGGCTCACCGCGGCCTTCGGCACCTGGGCGTTCGGCAGGCGGGCGGGCTTTTATACGGGTCTGTGC
>OKRF01000481.1:5386-9193 GCA_900290315.1 Candidatus Sulfopaludibacter sp. SbA3
ACACCGCGGCCTTCGGCACCTGGGCGTTCGGCAGGCGGGCGGGCTTTTATACGGGTCTGTGCATCTCCACCTGCGTGGGGCTGTTCCTGTTTACGCGGATTCTGATCCCGGACGTGATGCTGACCGCCACCATCGGGCTGGCCATGTGGGCCTTCCTGCGCGTCCTGGACGAAGAGGAGCGGCGTCCGCGCTTGTGGGCGGCGGTGCTGGCGGCCAGTCTGGGAGTTGGACTGCTGCTCAAGAGCACGGTGGCGCTGCTTTTCCCCGGCGGGGCGGCGGTGGTGTATCTGCTGCTCACGCGGCAGTTGTTTTCGGTAAAGGTGTGGCGGCGGCTGCGTCCCTGGAGCGGCCTGGCCATCATGCTGCTGATCGCGCTGCCCTGGCACGTGCTGGCCGCTTTGCGCAATCCTCCGGTTTTCGACCTGACGATGCGCAGCGTTCCCGGCGAATACCACGGCTTTTTGTGGTTCTATTTCATGAACGAGCAAGTGCTGCGTTTCCTGAATCTGCGCTATCCGCGCGACTACAACACGGTTCCCCGGCTATACTTCTGGCTGTTCCATCTCATGTGGCTGTTTCCCTGGAGCGTCTACTTTCCGGCGGCCACCCGGCTGTCTTTCAAACCCCTGGACCGCGCCGGGCGGACGCGTTTGCTGGCCCTATGCTGGACCGGCTTCCTGCTGGTCTTCTTCACCTTCTCCACCACGCAGGAGTATTACTCCATGCCTTGCTACCCCGCGCTGGCTCTGCTGCTGGGCTCGGCCATGGCCGCGGGCGGAGACTGGGTGCGGCGCGGCACGCGCATTCTGGCAGCCGTCTCCGGGTGCGCGGCCATCGCGGCGGCGATGATCCTGGTGGCAGTGCGCAACGTTCCGAGTCCGGGTGACATTGCGCAGGCTCTTTCGCGGCATCCGGGTGCTTATACGCTCTCGCTCGGCCACATGGAAGATCTGACCTTGGATTCCTTCGCCTACCTGCGGCTGCCTCTGGCCATGGCGGCGGCGGCCTTCGCCATCGGCGCGCTGGGCACTCTGCGCGCCACGGGACAACGCGCATTTCTCGCCGCCGCCTGCATGATGGTGCTGTTCTTCCATGCGGCCCGGGTGGCTATGGTGACGTTCGATCCGTATCTTTCGTCGCGCCCGCTGGCGGAAGCGCTACTGCGTGCGCCGCGCGGCCGGCTGGTGGTGGATCACCACTACTACACGTTTTCCTCGATCTTTTTCTATACCGGCCGCGATGCGGATCTGCTCAATGGGCGCTTCAACAACCTGGTGTATGGATCGTACGCGCCCGGCGCTCCGGATGTCTTCCTGAACGATGCGCAGTGGAGAGACCTGTGGCTCGGTTCGCAGCGGATTTACCTGGTGGCCAAAATCGAAGAGCGGGCGCGCTTTGCAAAGCTGGTGGGAGAGAGCGGTCTCATCGTGCTGGCACAAAGCGGCGGCAAAATGCTGCTCACCAATCGGGCTCTCTACCCCTAGCCGCTACTTAGCGGGCTTCACGTGGCCGTTGCCCTTGGCTGAAACAGTGCTGGCTTCGAGCGGAGCTTCGAAGCTGCTCCCGGCAGCGAGGGCGACTTCTTTCGGCCGGCGGTCGTTGCGAGCGTTGCGCCAGTTGACCTTGGGCAGGAACAGAGAACGATCGATGCGATCCTGGTACCGGACGGCGATACCCAGCAGCGAATCGATCAGCGATTCAGAGAGCAGATGCGGCTTGAGCCCGAGTTCCACCAGCTTGGAATGACGCGCGTTGTAGTAGTGCTCTTCGGACTCGACGCGCGGATCTGGCAGTGACGCGCGTTGTAGTAGTGCTCTTCGGACTCGACGCGCGGATCTGGCAGGTGATCGATTTCCACGTGCAGGTTCAGTTTTCGACCCGCCGCCTTCACCATGTGGGCCAACTCCAGCACGGAGAATTGCTCCGTGAACTGGTTGAAGACGCGGCACTCTCCGGGCCGGGCAGGCTGCAGGCAGGCGAGCTCCACGCACCGCACGGTGTCCCGGATATCCAGGTATCCGCGGGTCTGGCCGCCCTTGCCATATACCGTCAGCGGATGCCCGCAGGCCGCCTGTGCGCAGAAGCGATTGAGTACCGTGCCGAAGACTTCGTCGTAATCCAGGCGGTTGATGAGATCTTCATCCAGGGCTACTTCGTCTGTGACAGTGCCGTACACCACTCCCTGGTTGAGATCCGTGGCGCGCAGCCCCCAGATCTTGCAGGCGAACATGATGTTGTGGCTGTCGTGCACCTTCGAGAGGTGGTAGAAAGAGCCGGGCTGTTTGGGATAAGGCACGACGTCTTTGCGGCCGTTGTGCTCGATGGCGATGTAGCCCTCTTCGATATCGATATTAGGAGTACCGTACTCTCCCATCGTGCCGAGTTTTACCAGGTGGCAGTCGGGGCGAAATTCCCGCAGGGCGAAAAGCAGATTGAGGGTGCCGACGACGTTGTTAACCTGTGTAAAAACCGCATGCTTGCGGTCGATCATGGAGTAAGGGGCTGCCCGCTGCTCCGCAAAATGGACCACCGCGTCCGGCGCAAACGACCGGACCAACGTGGAGACAAACTCATAATCGGTGATATCGCCGGAGAAAAACTCAATCGACTCGCCGGTAAGCTGCTTCCAGGCTCGCAGCCTCTCCGGCATGGGCCTGATGGGCGTCAACGTCTGCACGCCCAGTTCGAAATCCCACTGGCGCCGCGCAAAGTTGTCGGCAATGGCGACCTTATGGCCTTTTCTCGACAGATATAGGGCAGTAGCCCAGCCGCAATATCCGTCCCCGCCCAGCACGCAGACCCTCATAGATAAATGGACCGTCCTTATCTCCCGTACCAACAGGAGTTAACCCGCCAATTCACCCATTCGACTCGGTGACGTGCAAAAAGACAATAGCCCTCCACCTCACCAACTCCCCGTGAGCCGATTTCCCCGACCATAGTATCAAGTTTAACGGAGCCCAACGGCTAGCCCTTCTGAGCTAGTCGCCAGCCCGTAAAAATCTGTCAGCCTGATCTGCGCGATTTTCTACCGCGTCTATTTTGCCTTTGGCGGGTACTTATCGAAAGACTTCTTGACCATGTCGTCGAGCTTCCCTTCCACCTTGGCCGCATTGCTCTTATCTTCCCGGGCGATGGATCGAAATACCAGGGACCGGGTGGTGGGGTCGCGTAAATCGATCACCAGGGTGCCCTCGGTAAACGGCACGCGCACCACCGCCGTGCCCCACCCGCGCCAGCCCGCCGGATAGGCCTCCAGTTGGCTTCCGCGGAAGGAGCCCAGGGTGTACGCCACGTTGAGGTCGGCCGGTCCCGAAGGCACGAAGGTCAGTTTCTTGGCGCTCAGATACTTCTGAATGTCGAAATCGATCCTTTTCTTGACCAGTTCGCCGTTCAGCGCGGCGTTCTGGCTATTGAGCCGCCCCTCCCGGATGGTAAAGGTCTTGAATTTGGAGAAATCGACGGCCGGATCGGACTCGATTTGGATCTTCTGGGCCAAACTGCTCAGCCCAAACAGCAATCCGAATATGACGCATTTCATAGGGGCGAATCTACCACAGACCCGTGGCGAAAACCAAATCGTCAGCCGTTACTGGCTGGCCCCTGGGTTGAAGAGAGGGAACGTCACCACGTTGCTCACATAGATGTCCTGGGCAATGGTCAGCGCCGAGTATTGATTAGTGCTCAACCCCGAATTGAGGTGCAGCAGCACCGCGAAGATCCCTACCGAACCCGGCTGCAACGTGCATTGCAGGACGTCTGCCGTGCTGCCGCCGGCGATGGCGTTCATGGCACTGGCGGGAGCGG
>OKRF01000481.1:9203-16082 GCA_900290315.1 Candidatus Sulfopaludibacter sp. SbA3
GAGCCGGTTCCCGCAGAGCCATTGGAATTGCCCCCGTAAGTAATGGTATTGCCGTCGGGACCCTCCTGCCGCGCCTGCAGAATAATGCGGTCGAACACGCCCGCGGGAGACGCGGTCACCAGGGGATCCTGATTGATCAGGGCAATCAGAGCGTCGCGCACGGTATCCAGAGTATCGGTGGACTGGACGGTGTACGAATAGGTGGTGTCCTGGATCGTGATGGTCGCCACGTCATTGGCCACGATGCTGCCGTCCACGGAAACGACGCCCACGGCGTGACTGTTGCCGTGCAGCACGATGCCGATAACCGGGTTGGCAGTGCCCGGTTGCGCGAAGATCGCGGGATTCGCCGGAACGATGGTCACGGCAACAGCCGATGTCACCGAGACGCTCCCATCGGCCATCACCGACCGCACGAAAGCGTTGACACTGGTGGTATTGGTGAACTCCCAGGGAAGCTGCGCGTTGATCTGTGTGGGAGAAACCATCGTCAGGGGCGAGCGAATGCCGTTGAAGTAGACCTCCACGCCGCCCAGTTGCGTCGGCAACTGCGGCTGGGTCAGATCGGCCGATGCGGTGACCGAAGACAGATTGGTCCCGTTAATGGACAAGACAGATTGGTCCCGTTAATGGACACGATGGTTCCAGGCGCGACGCTGGCTGCATCGCCGCCGCCGGTAAGGGTACTGTTCCCCGCCGAAGCGGTGATCTGTGCGCTGGTGGAAACCGTAGTCGAATAGGTAACGTTGTTGCCCTGGGTACCGGGCGCCTTGGCCTGCAGCGATACTTTCTGATCGATGATGTCCGCCGTGGCCACCACATTGGGATCGCCGCTATTGGCGTTGATCTCGTCCACCAGGCTGGTGACGACTGTCGCCAGCGAGTCGGTCGTTTTGACGGTGTAGGAGTACTGCGCGGGGGTCTGATTGTTGGAGGAATTGCCAATAGCAATGGTCACGATGTCGCCGTTGTTGATGGTGCCGCCGATGGTGACATCTCCGGTAGCATACACGTTCTGGTTGGCGGTGTTCACTATCGACTGGTAGGGCAGGATATTGGGCGACACCGTATAAACCGTAATCCGGCGATTGAATGGATCGGCAACGTACAGATTGGTGCCGTCAAACGCCATGGAAGTGGGCGTGTTCAGCGAATCCACGGCATCCGTCGCCTGATCCACCTGGCCGCCGATCTGGCCCAGAATCGTGTCGGCGGAGGCGCCGCTCTGCGTGGGAATGGTCAGGAACTCCAGAACGCGATCGTTGCCGCCATCGGCGATGAAAAGCCTGGTGCCATCGGATAGCGCGAAGCGCGGGAAATTCAGCGTGGAGTTGCAGTAGTTGGGATACGTGGCGTTGTTGTTGGCATCCACGCCGTTAGAAACCGTACACAGCACCGGGATCTCGGAGCTAGTTGTGGTGGGAGGATTGGTGTTGTATATAAAGGCGTTGTTCGGTATGGAACTGACCAGATCGGGCTGGCCTACCGCCACATCCGCCGGCTGTCCGTTGGTAGTGGGAATGGTATTCCAGATCAACACGCGGTTGAAACCCAGGTCCGTCACGAACAGCCGCGTTCCATCGCTAGTCACCGCGACGGGGTTGAGCAGATTATTGGCGGCGGCAACTTGCTTTTGCTGGGTGATATCCACCTGCACGTAATCAGTGAAATTGGGCTGGCCCAAGACCACATCGGCTGAAGCGCCATTGGCTGTGGGGATGTGATTGTAAATCAACACCCGGTTGTAGCCGGTATCGGCGATATACAATTTCCCGTTCAGAATCCATACCCCTTGCGGCCCGCTCATCGTGCTGGCAGAGGGGGTGTGAGTGGTGGATACGGCACTCGACGCGAAATCCGTTTGCCCCACCACCACGTCGGCAGGAGCGTTGTTCGTCTGCGGAATCTTGTTCCAGATCAGCACGCGGTTGTGGTTGGTGTCGGCCACCACCAGGTGCACGCCATCGGAAGCCACGGCGGTGGCCAGTCGCAGATTGCTGGCGGTAGCCTGGATGTGCTCGATGGTGGTGGTGAAATCGGTCTGTCCGAGAACCACATTGGCCGTTCCGACGCATACCGGGCACGGACTGTTGTAGGGCAGTTCGTCGGTGGGCCTGGGAAAGGTGCCAGAGAGGTTCGGAAAAACAAGCACGCGATGGTTATTCGGATCAGCCCCGATGCGGTTGGAATCGGCGATAAACAGCGTATCGGCGGCATAAGCGACGCCGCTGGCGCCACCAATCACGCTGTTGCTCGAATTCGGATCCGCGGCGGTGAACGACTGCTGCTGGCCCACCACCAGCCTGGCAGCTTGTCCCGTAGTGAAATCGGCAGCGAACACAGCCGCCGCCCCAAGAAGAAATACCGAAATACACTTCATGCGCAGTATCGTTTGACGTTTTTCAATGCTTGTCTTAAGTCTCGATTATAGCAGCACATACGCTGCGGTTCCTGGCCCGCCGGTGATGCCCGATGTACACACCTGTGTGAGGAAATGGCACGATCCGGAGCGGAATGAACGGTGAACACCTCTGAAGCGCAAGCACATACGGAAACGGGATGGAACACGCCGGAATTGGTTGCACGCCCATTGCCAGGAGCGGTCACTGCGATACAGTATCAGCATGCGACGCCGTACTTTTCTTGGGACCCTGCCCGCCGCCGCAGTGGCCATAGCGGCACCCGAACCGCAGGAAGTGCCGGTTAGACTCGGCTTTGATTCCTACTCGCTGCGCGCTTTCGGATGGAAAGCGGGACAACTTCTAGACTATGCCGCCCTGCAGAAACTGGACACCATCCAGATTTCCAGCCTGAACGATTACGAAAGCCGCGAGCCGGCCTATCTGCAGAAGATCAAGGACCAGGCCGCGAAAGCCAACATCGTCATCGATGGCGGCACCGGTTGCATTTGCCCTTCCAGCAAAGCCTTCGCCAAGAATGGGCCGCCGGCTGCCGAGCGAGTCCTCGAAGGGCTGCGGGTTTCTAAAGCGGTGGGTGCCCGCAGCATGCGCTGCTACATGGGAAGCAGCGCCGACCGCACCGGGGACGTTCCCATCGAAGCCCACATGGAGAACACCATCAAGGTGTTCCAGAGCGTGCGCTCCCAAGCGCTCGACCTGGGCGTGAAGATCGCCCTTGAGAATCACGACGGCGATATGCAGGCACGCGAGGTGAAAACCATCATCGAAGAATCCGGCCAGGACTTCGTGGGCTCCTGCCTGGACACCGGAAATCCCATGTGGGTGGTGGAAGATCCCATGGTCAGCCTGGAAGTGCTGGCGCCTTACGTAGTGACTACGCACATGCGTGATTCGGCGGTGTTCGAACACGCCCGCGGCGCTGCCGCCCAATGGGTGGCGCTGGGCGATGGCAACGTGGACTTCGTCAAATTCGTGGCGCAGTTCCGTAAGCTCTGCCCCCAGTCGTCGATGCAGCTTGAGATCATCACCGGCCGGCCGCCGCGCGTGATTCCGTATCTGGAGCGCGATTTCTGGAAGGCTTTCCCCAAAGCCTCGGCGGCGGAGTTCGCCCGCTTCGTGGCGCTGGCCAAGAGCGGCCATCCTTACATGGGCCCCATGGTGGTGGAAGATGTCACCGGGCTGAAAAAGCCCCCGGTCATGGTGGAGGCTCTGAAGGAACAACAGCGCATCGACCTGGAGCGCAGCTTCGAATACGCGCGGAAGAGTTTGAACGTGGGCATCAACTGGCGGGTGTAGTGGACTCGCGTCCGCGTGCGCCCACTGCGTCTCTGGGGAGCGATGCGACCGCGGGGGAACTCCGTTAAGATGATTCCAGGGTGAATTTCGATGCAGTTTGAACGGATCACGCTGAATCCCGCTGTCGCAACTGGGAAGCCCTGCATACGGGATCTCCGTTTCCCCGTGTCGCGATTGCTGGGCCTGCTCGCGGCTGGGGAGACGCGTGAATCGATTCTGAGAGCTTATCCATATTTGGAAGCTGCGGATATCGACGAGATTGCGGAACGCGTCGAGTGAAATTCCTGGTGGACATGGCCTTGTCGCCGGATCTGGCGACTTGGCTGCGGTCCGGGTCCATGACGCAGTACATGCCAACGAATTGGCGATGAACCGCGCAGCCGACACGGAGATTCTTTCGATCGCGTTGGACAGGGGACGCATTGTGATTTCAGCCGACCTTGATTTCCCCAGGCTCCTCGCATTAGCTGGAGCGACTAGCCCGGGCCTAATCCTGCTCCGCGGCGGCAACTACAGCGAATCCGAAGGTCTGGAATGTGTCCGGCGTGTTCTGATATCGGTGGCGGCGGAGGATCTCCCAAAGAGCATTGTCGTGGTCGACCGGAAGAGCGTCCGGCGGCGGTGGCATCCGGTATGAGGTCCCCCAGTGTTGGGGATCGGGAGCACGTTTCCCCGGGGGAGGCCGTTCGGAACTCGAGGCGTCACCACCGCTTTCCGCAAAATCGTTACACTCGAAATAGGATTCCAATCCCCTGTTTTCTTAAGACTGGAGAGTCTGCTTGAAGAAAGCCATCCTGATTGCCCTTGCTGCAGCCTTTGTCCCGGGGTTTGCCTCGGCCCAGATCAAGAACCCCGCACTGGATTGGGAACAGCGTCTAGTTACGGCACGTCCTTTGCCGCTGCAAGATGTCCGATTGACCGGAGGACCACTCAAACACGCGCAGGATCTCGAACTCGAGTACCTGCTCGCCCTGGAACCCGATCGCATGCTGGCATTTCTGCGCCGGAGTGCCAAGCTGGAGCCGAGGGCACAGGGCTACGGCGGTTGGGATGGGGATGGCCGGCAGCTCACCGGACATATCGCCGGACATTATCTTTCGGGCGTCAGCCTGGCATGGGCTGCCACCGGCGACGCTCGTTTCCGGGATCGCGCGAACTACATCGTCACCGAACTGAAGCTCATCCAGGACGCTCAGGGCGACGGCTATCTGGGCGCTCTCATGGACCGGAACCGCGTTGAAGGAAAGACTCTCTTCCAGCAGCTCACCCAAGGCATCATCCGGTCCGGCGGCTTCGACCTGAACGGCATGTGGTCGCCGTGGTACGTCGAACATAAGATCTTCGCGGGCCTCCGCGACGCCTGGCGTTACACCGGAAACCGCACCGCCCTGGATGTCGAGATCAAGTTTGCCGGATGGGCCGAAGCCATTCTGGCTCCGCTCAGCGATGAGCAACTCCAGCGCATGCTCGCCACCGAGTTCGGCGGAATGAATGAGGTGCTGGCCGATCTCTACGCCGATACGGGCGATGCGCGCTGGCTGGCGCTCGCCGCCAAGTTCCATCACGCGCGCATTGTCGACCAACTGGCCCAGAAGAAGGATATTCTTCCCGGAACCCACGGGAACACCAATATTCCTAAACTCTACGGGGCCTTGAAAATTTACCTATACACCGGGCACGAACTCGAAGGCACGGCGGCAAAGTACTTCTGGGACGAGGTGACACAACACCACACCTTCGCCACCGGCGGCAATACCAGGAACGAATACTTTGGACAACCGGACCAACTATCGAATATGGTGGACGGACGCACTGCAGAGACCTGCAACATCTACAACATGATCAAGATGGCGCGCACCCTGTTTTCCACGCAGACAGAAATCCGGTACGCCGACTATCACGAACGCGCCCTGTTCAATCACATCCTGGCGTCTCAGGATCCGGATGATGGGCGCGTCTGCTATATGGTGCCTGTCGGCCGCGGCGTCCAGCACGAATACCAGGGAAAATTCCAATCCTTTACGTGCTGCGTGGGGTCGGCGATGGAGAGCCACTCACTGCACGCCGACGGACTTTACTACGAATCCGGCGACAAGCTCTGGGTGAACCTGTACGCGCCTTCCACCGCTGATTGGACATCCGCCGGCGTGAAGCTCGCAGTTACCACCGACCTGCCGATCGGGCAGACCGCGACCATTAAGGTGACGCCGCAAGCTTCCAGGAAGTTCACGCTGGCGCTTCGCCGTCCCTTCTGGGCTGGCAATGGATTCAGCGTCAAAGTCAACGGCACTGTCATGAAAACGGTTGCTCCCGCGAATTCCTACGTCGAAATCGCACGGACATGGAAAGCGGGAGACACGGTCGAGCTCGTCATCCCCAAGACGCTCCGCAAGGAGGCGCTCCCCGACAATCCCAATCGCTTCGCGGTGATGTGGGGGCCGCTGGTCCTGGCGGGAGACCTGGGGCCCCCAATCGCTTCGCGGTGATGTGGGGGCCGCTCGTACTGGCGGGAGACTTGGGGCCGGAGATTGGCGGCCGCGCTTCCGCGCCGGTCGTGCCGGTACTGGTGGCGCCGGAGCAGCCGGTGGCGAACTGGCTGAAACCCGTTGATGGAAAGCCGGGCACTTTCCGGACGGCCGGCGTCGGGTTGAAACAGGAGATCGACTTCGTTCCGTTCTATCAACTCCCGCGCAGAAGGTATGCGGTGTATTGGGACATGTATGCGCCGGCGGAGTGGAGCAGGAAGGAGACGGAATTCCGGGCTCTGGAGGAAAAGCAGAAGAAGTTGGATGCGGCAACAATCGGCTTCGCCCAACCCGGTCAGATGCAGGCAGAGCGCGATTTCAATCAACAGGGTGAAGGCAGCTCGCCCGTACGGGTGGAGAATCGCTTCGGCAGAAATGCGGCAAAGTGGTTTTCCTTCGACTTGCCGGTGGACCCCGCGCACCCCTTGACGTTAGTTGTTACCTACAGCAATGACAATGCCGGACCGGGTTCCTGCGATGTAATGGTGGACGGCAGGAAGGTCGGCGAACAGGCCGGAGCGCGGCGCAGTCCCGAGCAGGAAATCCACTTTTTCGATGTCGAGTATCAGATCTCCGCGGATTTGGTGGCAGACAAAAAGAAAGTCACCGTGCGATTCGATGGCACCAACGGCAGGTCT
>OKRF01000481.1:16092-27810 GCA_900290315.1 Candidatus Sulfopaludibacter sp. SbA3
GCGTCGGATTGAACGGGATGTGACTCGGGCGTATCGCGAGTTTGACCGGCGGCAAGACCGCCGGCGTTACCAGGTTTCCCAGGAGTCACAGACTAGGAGTCAGAATGGCGGCGGAGAATGCGTTCAAGAGCCGACTGACCTCCTCCAGCGAAACAGCGAGGCGTTGCGTCGGCGCTCTGCTCACCGCCATCGGTCGCAAGATTGCCGCCTGATCCAACAAAACGGGAACAAAATTCCCGTTGGAGCACTGCCGGCGTTTTAGCCAACCGCCGGAGGTGTGTGGCGGAGTACCAGCGCCGTGATGTCGTCCGATTGAGGCGCATCCGCCGCGAAGGTCTTCAGGGATGCCAGAAGGTTGGTCACCAACTGCTCCGCCGAGGTGGAAACGTGCTCGTTCAAGTACTTTTCGAGTCGCTCCTCGCCGAAGAACTCATCGGCGTTACTCATGGCCTCGGTAACTCCGTCGGTATAAAGCAATAGCGCCTCGCCAGGAGCCAGGATGCAACCATCCGTGCAATACTTTGCCGCGGGAATGCAGCCCACAATCAGGCAACCCGTGCCGTGCAGTTGGCGCGGGTGCCCGCCGGGCTTGAAAAGGTATGGAGGATTGTGCCCGCCGCTGGCGAATCGAAACTCTCCCGTGCGCGTGTTCAGGATGCCGTAGAACAGCGTGACGAACATCGAGGAGTCGCTCTGGCTGCACAGACGCGCATTGACGTAATCCAGGCATTCCCCCGGCGACTTGCCCTCCAGCGCCACGCCGCGCAATAAAGTTCGGGTCACCGCCATAAACAGCGCCGCGGGGACCCCCTTGCCGCTGACGTCGCCAATCACGACGCCGAGGTGGTCGTCATCCAGCAGGAAGAAGTCGAACAGGTCGCCACCCACTTCCTTCGCAGGCGTCATGGCTCCATGCAGTTCGAAATCGGACCGTCCGGGGAAAGGAGGGAAATCCCTGGGGAGCATCCACTGTTGGATGCGCGCCGCCACGGTCAATTCGCGCTCGATGAGCTGCAGCCTTTCCTGATTCTCGGCGGCCTCCTTCAAATGGGCGATCTCGGTCAGAATCTTGTGGACCGTCACCTCGAGGTCGGCGAAATCGATGGGCTTCATCAGGAAGTCCGCCGCGCCGCGATTCATGGCAGTGCGGATATTGGCCATGTCTCCGTAGGCGGAGACAATGACTGCTTTGCGCGTCCGGCTGGTTCCGCTTAACTTGCCGAGAAGCGTCAAACCGTCCATGACCGGCATGTTGATATCGCTCAGCACCAGGTCGATCCCCGGGTGGTGAGATAGTATCTCCAATGCCTCTTCGCCATTGCGCCCAAAGAAGAACTCGAATTGCTTATCCCGGATCTGGCGGCGCAATTTCTGAGTGACCAGCAATTCCAAATCCGGTTCATCGTCAACCACAAGGATCTGATGCGGCATCGTTTGTCAAAACTCCACTGCGCGACTTCTGAGCTTACCCAAAAAATGCCGAACAGGCAATCACTTCGGACAGGAATGGCGGCTTAGGGTACCAACTTACGATAAGAGGACGCTCAGGTTCAGGAGTCTGCTATAATCCCCGAAATAAGCGGACCTCTCGGTTCGGGGACCCAACCCAATTTTGAACGGAAGACGGAAGGAAGATGCGTGTGAAGATTGCTGCATTTTGTCTTTGTGTTCTGGCCGCCGCCGGATCTCTCGCGCCTGCTTCGGGCGCTGGCGGCGACATCGCGGTTGTGGTGCGGCCCGACACGCCGGTCGATAATCTCAGCTTCAGCGAGATGCGGAAACTGCTGCTGGGCGATCGCCAGTTCTGGACCAGCAATCTAAGGGTGACGCTGCTCATTCGCGCACCCGCCGCCCGTGAGCGCGAAGTCGTGCTGAAAACGATTTACCGGATGACGGAAGCTCAGTTCCGTCAGTATTGGATCTCCAAGGTGTTTCGCGCCGAAGCCAGCAGCGGTCCCAAGATTGTCTACTCCAACGAGATGGCCACCGAACTGGTCGCCGCTCTGCCGGGATCCGTGGCATTCGTCGACGCGACACAGGTCCCCAAAGGACTGAAGATTCTCAAGGTGGATGGGACACTGCCCGGTGAAGCGGCATACCCGCTCAAGTAAAGGAGCACACTATCAATGAGACGAAGTATCCCGGCGGTTCTATTGTCGATTGCTCCCCTCTTCGCTCAGCAATCCGGATCGTTATCGAGCGACGATCATCAACTGGTGCTGCAACTTCTGCAACGCGTGAACGAACTGGAGGCCGAGGTCAGGCGACTGAAAGGGCAGGCACCGGCGGCCATCGTGCCCGCGGCTCCGCCGGTGCAGACGGCCCAGGCTCCGGCCCAGGCGGGCGCGCCGGTGACGCCCCCTAATCCCGGCGCCACGCCAGACACCCAGATGGGAGGGATGCACGACATGGCGCTGCCGTTCATTCCCGGCCTGCAGTTTCGGGGATTCTCCGACGTCGGCTTCGCAGACAGCGACCAAAGGGGCGCGCACAGCACCTTTTCCACCGGCGCGTTCAATATGTTCATGACCAGCCGGCTTTCCGATAAGTTCAGTGTGCTGGCCGAGCTGATCTTCGAGTTCGACCCCACCAACGCCGTCCATACGGACCTGGAGCGCATGGAGTTCCACTACAACCCCAGCGACTTTTTGAATTTGACGGCGGGCCGTTTCCACACTTCGATCGGCTATTACAATACGGCTTACCACCACGCCAGTTGGCTGTACAACACAGTCAACCGGCCCTTCCTGTTTGCGTTTGAAGACCAGGGCGGCATCCTGCCCACACACAATGTCGGTCTTTCGGCCACGGGCGCCATTCCGTCCGGGGCGCTGGGACTGCACTATATCGCGGAAATAGGCAATGGGCGAACCTCGCACAGCGTGCTGGATGCGGTGGCGGAGCCGGTGCAGGTGGCACAGGATGAAAACAGCCGGAAGTCCGTCAATTTCGCCGCCTTCTCCCGCCCTGCCGCCATTCCCGGGTTCCAGACTGGGTTTTCCATTTACGCGGACCGCCTGTACCCCACCGGCGGACCGAAAATCGCGGAAACAATTTGGGATGGTTACGTTACGTATCATCCTTCCGGTTTCGAATTCACCGGCGAGACGGTCATGCTGCGGCACGCGCTGGAAGGAACCAACATCATTTACCACATCCCCGGTTTCTACGCGACGCTGGCGAAGAATATCGGCGGCGGCGTGCGGCCTTACTTCTCGTGGGAATATCTGAATGTTGCGCACAATGAGCCGCTGTGGGGCACGGCCATTGGCATGCGGCATGGACCTTCGACGGGGATCCGTTACGATTTCAGCGATTTCGCCGCGTTCAAGCTGGAGTATTACCGCTTGTTCCGCAGGGGGCAAAACGACGTGAACGGAATTCGATCGCAGCTCACATTCACCTTCTAATGAGCATTCGCCGGCGTCTGACGCTGTCCTATTTCGCGATTCTCCTTCTGCTCGGGGTGAACCTGATCATTTACTTCTGGAGCGACCGGAAGCGCCAGTCGACGTTTGAAGAGCTGCGCAGTGCGATTTCCCGCCAGATCCTGATCAGTTCCATCCAACAAAAGCTGAACGATTATCAAAAGCAGGTGATGCTGTTGAGCCAGATCACCACGGATGTGAATGAAGGGGGGGCATCGCCGGACGATATCGCGGCGTTCAACAGCCGCCTGGACGCAATCGGAGAACAGATCCGGCAGATGATGACGCTTACCGACGCGGGCGGTAAGGGCATGGTGGAATCGTTCAGCGTGTCGTTTCGCGATTTGAGCGCTTCCTGGCGTATCTTCTACGAGAATTTTGGCCGCAACCAGTCGCGCGCCATCACCGAGGTGGTGATGCACGCCGAACCGCTGGGCCAAAAGGTGATGCAGGAGATCCTGCCGCAACTGCAGCAGCATGAAAAGGACAGCGTGGAGGCCGCCAGCGTGCATTTCTACGATGCGGCTCACGCCACGGACCGGATCACGATCGGCATTTTTGTGATGTCCGGCATTCTGTCGGGATTGCTGGCGCTGGTGGTGTCGCGCCATCTGACCACCGGCCTGGGCGCGTTGAAGACCGGCGCGGATGTGTTAGGTGGAGGCAATCTGGAATATCGCATTCCGATCGTGGCCACTGACGAGCTGGGCGATTTGGCACGCACGTTTAACGACATGGCCGGACGTCTGCAATCCGCGCGCGCCGAACTGGAGCAGCGCCAGCAGGAACTTGAGGTGCTGATGAACCGGGAGCGCGGTAAAACCGAGGAGTTGGAAGCGGCGCTGCACCAGTTGAAGGAAACGCAGGACCAGTTGCTGGTGCAGGAAAAGATGGCTTTCCTCGGCGTGCTTACCGCGGGGATCGCACACGAGATCAAGAATCCGTTGAACTTCGTCACGAATTTCTCCGAGGTGTCCGTGGAACTCCTGGACGATGCCCGCCAGATCTTCCAACAGGGCGCGGCTTCCCTCCCACCCGCGGATTCGCAATACCTCAGCGAACTGATTTCCGACTTGAACACCAACCTGCACAAGATCAGGGAGCACGGCAAGCGGGCCGACAGCATAGTCCGCGGAATGTTGGCGCACTCGCGCGGCGGCTCCGGGCAATTCCAGCCCACCGATCTGAACGCGCTGATGACGGAGGCGGTGAACCTGGCGTACCACGGCATGCGGGCGCAGGATCAGACGTTCAATATCGCGATCGAAAGCGCGTACGATTCGGCGCTGCCGCTGGTTTCGCTGGTGCCGCAGGACGTCAGCAGGGTTCGCTGGTGCCGCAGGACGTCAGCAGGGTGATTCTGAACATTGTGAACAACGGCTCTTACGCGGCCCACCAGAGGGCGCTGAAAGGGGAACCCGGCTTCCGCCCGCTGCTGCGATGCACCACCCAGGGCTGTGCGAACGAGGTGGAGATCCGCATTCGGGACAATGGTACGGGGATTCCGAAAGACGTGCTTCCCAAGATATTCAATCCGTTTTTCACAACCAAGCCGGCAGGTTCGGGCACTGGGCTGGGGCTCTCCCTCAGTTATCAGATTATCGTGGAACAGCACAAAGGAACCATGCGAGTGGACACGCAGGAAGGCGAGTTCACCGAGTTCATTATTACCTTACCCAAGTAGGACAGTAGGACAGACGATCGCCTTTTGTCGTCTGTCTTCTTCCCCAACGCCCCCAACGCCGCTTGACTTCGCGCCGGCAATCGAGTTGTGATATATGAAATTCCTCGGCGGGGTGTGCATGATGCTTCGAAGCCTATTCGCTCTTGTTCTGGTAGCTGGCGCGCTGCTCGCGCAGGACTTTCGCGCAACACTCACGGGCCAGGTCACCGACCCTTCCGGCTCACTCATCCCCGGCGCGCTGGTGAAGACCCTCAACGCCACCACCAACGAAACCAAGGAGACCCGCACCACCGCCGACGGCCTCTACACCGTGCCCTACCTGGAGCCGGGCATCTATACCGTGGAGATCTCCGCGCAGGGCTTTGAGACGCTCAAACGAGAAAACATCACGCTCGAAGTGGCGCAGCGCATGGACCTGCCCATCCGCCTGCGTGTGGGCGCGGCCAACACGGAGATTACCGTGAGCGGCCAGCAGGAACTGACCGACAGCGGCGATGCCAATCGCGGCCTGGTCTTCGACCCCATCAAGGTGCAGGAGTATCCTCTCAACGGCCGCCAGACCTACATGCTGATGGATTTGACGCCCGGCGTCATGTTCATGGAGACCACTTTCGGCCCCACCGGCTACTCCGGCACGCGCGCGTGGGACGTTTCCAGCGCCTACAAGATCAACGGGGCGCGCGAAGGGTTCAACAATCTGTTTCTGCTGAACGGCGCGCCCATCAGCGACAACCAGGGCACCTGGCAATTCGCCCCCACCGTGGACGCCGTGCAGGAATTCAAAGTGATGACCAGCACGTACGACGCCGCCTACGGCCGGGTAGCCGGCGGCGTGGTCAACACAACCATCAAGAGCGGCGGCACGAAGTGGCACGGCGATATTTACGACTACTGGCGCAACTCCGTCCTCGATGCGAATTTCTTTCAGAACAACCTGACCATCGATCCGAAAACCGGTAAGAGCGCGCCCAAGGGATATCACAACTGGCACCAGTTCGGCGGCGTGATCGGCGGCCCCGTCCGCAAGGACAAGGATTTCATCTTCGGCAGCTTTGAAGGCCTGCAGGAGGTGGTACCGCAACCTGCCCAGACCACCACCATCCCGATGGAGATCCGCAACGGTCAGAACTTCGGCCTCTATGGCATGACCATTTACGACCCGTTGACGCGCCACGCCTGCGGCAGTTCCTCTAGCGAGCACTGTCCGGGCACCAGCAACGGTTCGCAATACTGGGAGAATCCATTTCCCGGCGACGCCATTCCGCAGAACCGCATCAGCCCCATCGCGCAAAAGATTCTCTCGTATTTCCCGGCGCCGAACGGCGGCGGCTTCAACCAGATCTCCAACAACTACGTCGCCAATCACAACGAGGGCCGCTACTGGTACAATCAGCCGATTCTGCGCTGGGACCACATCTTCGGACCCAAAGACAAGCTCTACGCCATGTACACCGAGTTCCACGGCTACGAGTTCCGCTCGTCGATCGGTTTCGCCAAGCCGCTGGCCACCGGGAACACCGACAACAACCGCACCGATAACAATGTCATTCTGGGCTATACGCACGTGATTTCGCCCACCATGGTGCTGGATATGCCCGCGTCGTACGGCCGCTTCACACAATGGACTCCGGGGTACAACGATCAGTCCAGCAACTTCACCGCCAGCGGATCGCTGGATGGCAACGGCTTCGGTATGAACGGGATGATTCACGCGCCTACCGTGTCCACCGATCGCGTCCCGAACATCAGCATCGGCGGATTCGGCGGGCCGGTATTCGGCAACGGAAGCTACAGTTGGGCGCCTTACAACCAGTGGAACATCCGGCCCAATGTCACTATGACACGCGGCCGGCACACCATCCACATGGGCTTCGAAGTGAATTACGTGGCCAAAGGTTCGGTCTCGCCAGGCGCGGCCTGGGGCACTCTGAGCTTCGGTTCGGGATGGACGCGTCACGCTTCGGATATCGTGTTGAGCGGCGATACCACCAGCACATACAACAGCGTCGCGACCCTGCTGCTGGGGTTCCCGGATGGCGGCAGCATCGCCAACAACCAGTCCTCATACACCAGCAGGCCGTATTACGGCGCGTTCGTGCAGGACGATTGGAAAGTGAACTCGCGCCTCACCGTGAATGTGGGGCTGCGCTACGACGTGCAGCTTGCCTGGATCGAGAGATTCAATCGCCGCAATGCGGGCTTCGAAATGACCGCCGTGAATCCCGTGAGCGCGCAGGTGATCGCGGCTTGGACTGCGGACGCGGCAGCTTACGACGCCAACCTCAAGCCCGATTCGACTGGCCGGATGCTTCCGTATCCGGCTCCGCCCGCCGCGCTATACGGGAAGTGGGAATTCGAAGGGCAGAACGGCTGGCCGCGGCGTCTCTACGACACGGATTGGACCAACCTGGCGCCCCGTTTCGGCTTCGCCTATCGCGTGGAGAGCAAGACCGTGATTCGCGGCGGCGTGGGCGTATACTACCAGACCACCACGCAGGATGGCACTACCAACGGCCTGAGCCAGAGCACCAGCCTGATCGTTTCCAACGACAACAACGCTACGCTGGCGGCATGCGACAACGCCAACTGCCAGACCGGGCCGCCCACCGGGCCATACTCGCTGGTGCAGCCATTCCCGCAGGGCATCGCCACACCGCTCGGCGCCGCGGGCGGATTCAATACCGCCATCGGCAACAGCGTGGGCTTCGATCCACGCCACTACAAGATTCCGCGGACCTATCAATACTCGCTGGGATTCCAGCGTCAGTTGCCGCGCAATATCGTGGCTGACATTTCGTTCTCCGGGAATCTGGCGATTTACGGCGCCTACGGACTGGATCAGAACTGGCCCGCCGGACAAGCTGGATTGGATCTGTACACGCAGGCCATTCAGGATTCCAACTTCTTTACGCGCACGGTGGCGAACCCGTTTTATGGAATCCTGCCGATCACTTCCAGCGCTGGAGCCAGTCCCAGTAAGAGCGCCCAATCGCTGATGGGCTACTACCCGCTGTGGAATGGCGGCATGACCAACAACCTGGTACAGGCGCAGGATTTTCGATCCGACGCGCTGCAGGTGCGCATCGAGCAGCGCTCTTTCGGTAGCGTCGAACGGGCCACGGGCGTACTGACATGGGTCGTCTCGGAGACCTTCAGCAAAGAGCTTTCCCACATCGGCCGCCAGGACTATAGCTGGGATACCACGCAGCCGCTGTACTACGAGCTGGATTCAGCCGACCGCACCCACTCCTTCAGCTTCAGTGGCGTCTGGGACGTGCCGATGGGGAAGGGAAGATACTTCCTGAACACCAGGAACAAAGTGGTGGATGGCATCATCGGCGGCTGGCGCGCCGATTGGATCGGCCACTACACTTCGGGAGCGCCCATGGGGTGGCCGCACAATATCAACTACTGCGGCTATTGGACCGCGCCGGCAATTCGATGGTCCGATGGCACCTTCGGTAAGAATCAATACCACTGGTTCAACAACAACGCGAAATGCTACGCCAACTACCCGGCCTATATTCAATCGTGGCTGCCGAACCGCTTCAGTAACATCCGCCAGCCCGCAGCCCCCACTTATAACATAGCCATCGCCAAGAACTACTTCTTTCACGAGCGGTATCGCCTGCAGTTCCGCGGCGAAGCCTTCAATCTGAGTAATACGCCCCTGCGATCCATCGCCAGCACCAGTTTCACCAGCCAGCAATTCGGCCAGATCGCGCAAAGTCAGAATAACTTCCCGCGCAATGTACAATTAGCCCTGAAGCTGTATTTCTAAGTGGGGACGGTGTCTGGAAAGGATGCGGTTCGCGCGTCTTTTTTGATTGTCTTCCTTCATTTGTCAAAGAACGGCAGCGGTTGACGGGGGAAAGTGGGTCAGGCCGCCCGGCGGAAAGACTGGCCGGCAGCCGGGGCGCCCTTTTTCGCGGCTGCGACGCGCGTTGCGCGAGCCGGGCTGCTTCTTCGACGGCTCTCTCGAAATCGTCTGTCCCAACAGCGCAACAGAGCGTCACCCAAGTTGCCCTTACTTATAGAGCCGGCGATAGATGTCGGCATTGCGGAGCACGGCCTGGATGTAGTCGCGAGTCTCGGTGAAGGGAATCGATTCCACAAATTCGGCGGGCTCACGATAGTTGTTCCAGGTGAGCCACTCGGCCAGGCGCGCGGGGCCGGCATTATAAGCGGCCAACGTCTGTTCCAGGTGGCCGCCGTTCTGATCCAGCATGGAGCGCAGAATCGAGGACCCGATCTTGAGATTGACCGCCGGCTGGTACAGCATGCGGGTAGTGAAGCGCGTCACTCCGGCGCGGCGCGCAAACTCGCGGCCGGTGCCGGGCCGCACCTGCGTCAGGCCGTACGCCTTGGCCGGCGAGAGAGCGGCGGGGTCGAATTCCGATTCCTGCCGAATCAGCCCGGCCAGCAGGTAGGGATCGATGGAGCGCGCTTCCGCATCCGCCATCAATTCGGTGCGGTAAGGGAGCGGGAACAGCATTTCCCAATACTTGCGCGGAGCGCTTTCGATGGGAAGATTAAGATAGTCGGGCGCCATGCCTTTCATCAGGTGCATGGCCTGGTGCGGGGCATCGGCGGCGGAGGCCATCTCGATTCCCAGTAAGGCGGGCTGGCCATCGGTGCGCGCGCCGAAGCGGAGCTCCGAATCGGCCAAGTCGTTCAGGCCGGCGGTGCGCAGCAGACGGGAACGCTCGATGCGCAGGGTGGTGGGGCGTGTGGCATCTCCGCTGATGGGCCTGGTGACGGGCAGGGCCAGGGTCGCCAGAAACTGCAGCGCTTTGGCGGAGGGCGTGGCGGCCTGCACCTCGGGATGCTGCAACCGTTCGCGGGCGCGCATGGCGTAGTAGTGATTTTCGAACGTCTTGGAGAGCCGCTCATAGAAGGCGCGAGCGTCGCCGAACTCGTGATGCTCTTCCGCGTCGCGTCCCAAAAAGTAGAGGGCGGCGCCGGTGGTGGCGTGGTTGGGGTATCGCGCCAGGTGCTCGCGCAAAAGCTCGGCGGCGTCACTCTTGTTGCGCATCCAGGCGTTGAACGTCACTTTCCAGTGAGCGTTGGCGGCGGAAGCTTCGCTGGGGAAGCTTTGGTACGCGGCTTTGTAGAGCGGCACGTAATCGTCGGGGCGGTTGATCAGCAGATAGCGGTTGGCCGCCGAGATCAGCGCTTTGAGCCGCCAGGGCGATGTGGGATATTTGTCAGCCAGCTTTTTCAGCGTGACGGCCATCTCAGGATCGTCGCCCTGGTGCCGCTGGCACTCTTCCAGATAATAGAGGCGCGCGGCGTCCGCTTCGGATTCCGGCAGATCGAGGCTGACCAGGTACGGCACAGCCAGCGAGATCTTGCCGGCGAAGTAATCGGTCGCGCCGATGGCAACGCGCGCCTGGTCGCGCTCCAGGGAAGGTGGGTGGTCGAGTAACGATTCATATTCGGCGCGCGCGTGCTTGAGATCGCGCAGGTCCAGGAGACGATTGGCACGCCGCAGCAATTGGCTTGGAGCGGGGTGCGGATACTGATCGGCCATGGCGTCTTTGAGAGCCAGCAGGGCGGCGGCAGCGCGGGTGGAGGCATCGCCCGTGGGGTACTGGTAGAAAACGCGCTGGTAGGATCCGGCGGCGGACGCGAGGTCGCCGGCAGCCTGGTAGCAGTCGCCCAGGATGAGATCGGCTTCCGGTTGCGGAAGGTCGGCATAATGCTCGCGCAGCACGCGGACGGCATCGGCGGGTTGCGTGGGCTTGAGGGCGCGCGCTTCGAGCAGCCAGGATTTCGCCGACTCGGGCGACGGCAGTTCCATCGAGTGGGTGGGCAACAGGTCTCGCGCCACCGCCGCCATCTCGTTTGCCTCCACGTGGGAGGCGGCCAGAAAGTAGGCCGCGTAGTCGGCAATTTGGGGAAGCTTGCTGTTCAGTTTCTGCAGATTCGAGATGGCGCTGGGGAAGTCTCTCTGCTCGTACGCCGCCACGCCCAGGGCCAGATGGGCCAGGGGTGCTTCCTTGGGGTGGGAAGCGGCGTATGCCACCACGGCGTTGCGGCGCGCGGGTGTGGGGCCTTGCCGGTAGGCGCGGACCAGCGATGCCAGGGTCGCAGGTCCTGCCGGTGCGGTTCTTCGTGCCGCCTTGCTGGCGGGGACTTTCTTAATGGACTTCGCCTGCGGAGAAGGATCGGCCGCGGACACGCCCGCCGCCCAAGCCAGCAGGCAGATGGCGCAGAGGCTAAACCAAAGGGCCGGGGTAATCTTTGCCGAGCAAATCCGAATCGTCATGGGCGAGAGTGCGTAACAACTCCAGGTGAAGGTAATCTACCATGCTGGGGCACGGCTTGAAAAAGGTCTCGCGGAATTCCTGGCGCGCGGAGTCGATCTGCTGCTGCAGCCCGGCGTAGAGATTCCGCTTGCCACGCGCCGCTTGCACGGCGGCGCTCTGGTGCAGGCGCAATTCGGCCACGCGGACGCGGGCCCATCGCTGCGCCCGCAAATGAATCTGCTGTTCCTGTGTGCTCAGGCGGTCCCAGGGCGAGACGGGTGGGGGCTCGGCCGGCGCGGGGAGGAGCGGCGCGGCGGGCAAAGGCGCGATCGTCACCAGGTCGATGGCCGGAGCC
>OKRF01000481.1:27820-33230 GCA_900290315.1 Candidatus Sulfopaludibacter sp. SbA3
CCAGGTCGATGGCCGGAGCCGGGGGGGGGCGTAGGCGCGGGCAGCAGCGAACTCCACGCCGCGGCCGCTAGCTGAGTCAGCAATTCGAGCGCGGGTCCATGAACAGCTCCACAGGCATACAGCAGGGCGGGCACGCCGCCGGCCGCCACCAGGGGGTAAACGTACGCGCGATCTTCCGCCGTGTGTCCCAACAGATCGATCACCTCCGCGGAGACTTCGCCAGGCGTAGCAGCCGCGATCACCGGATCGCGCGTCTGGATGGCGCCGGAAAGCGCTGCGGCAGAGGCCAGAGGCACGTCGATCCTGGCGGAACGCGCCACTTCTCCTGCGATGCGGAATACCAGAACGGTGGCAGCGAAGGGTGCGGCTGCCGCAGCCAGAGTGGCCGCCAGTTCCTCGGTTCCCGAGGCCTGGAAAAGGCGCCGCGCCGCCTGGTTCAACTCGTCGGCCAGGTCGCGCCGGGCCCGTTCGCGTGCTTCTGCGAACAGTGTCTCGGTCTCCGCGGCCAATTGAGAAAGGCGATTTTCCAGAATTTGACGGAAAGGTGTCGGCGCTCCGGCCATTCTTGTTTCTATTCTAACAGGCAGTGTTGTTGGGGACGACACCGGCGACAAGATCGCCGGCCTTACCAAGGCACCGGTCACCACGCCGGCGGTAAAATCTAGGATGGGCGCGGGTGCTGACCGTGAGGCCGTCCCGTTTCCAGCTTTCCGGCCGGCTTCATCGGAGACTCACGAACCGGCCTCACCCAGCAGTCCGCGGAGCCGATAGATTCCCATCTCCCCGTAGATCCGCCTCATGGAAAGCTCACGGCTGCCTTGCGTGGACACCTTGTGCCGCCGTCTCAGAAAGTGACGTACCCGCTCTTCGACGTACTCATCGACCGCCCGTTACGCCCGCGCCGTGCTGCCCGGAGACTTGTTCAGTGTCAGTTCCCACCGCTTCAGCACCCCACGCGTCCACCCCAATGCCTCTTCCGCTTTGCCGCGGCTGAGTATCACAAAGTCGTCCGTGTAGTTCACTATCCGCGCCCGACACTGCTCGGCCCGCCCGGTCCTTCGCCATCCCTTCAACATCCGGTTCATATACAGGGTGGCGAGCAGCGGACTGACCACACCACCCTGGCGGTGCTGCCTTCCCCGATCTTGCGGCGGGCCGGCGTCCACATGGCCGCTTTCGAGGCCTGCTCGAGCTGTTCAGTTCCCTCGTGCGGGGACCGCCACCAGCGGAATCGGCTTCCACGCGCACCGCGGCTTTGCGTTCTCGGCGCCACGCAATACTAANNAAAGGGCATTGGTACGTGCTGGCCGGCCGGGATGACACGACTGTAGCTGAGGTCGTGCAGCGTCTTGCCGCCATTCGCACGGGGACCGGTGACGGCGTCGTGCTGACGATTGACTAGATACTAGAAGCGGTCAGCGGCTGCGATTGCCCCGCACGGCTCGAGGCGCGATGGGACTAGCGCAACGCCTGCGACGGTCATAAACTGACTGGGACGAGGATTCCGAAACGGGAGTGCCGGCCAGAAGGCAGGTTTTGATGGAACGTGCCATTGTGATTTTCGCCGCGATCTGCGCCGTAACCCTGCTGCCGGCGCGCGCCGGAACCGTGTTCTCGATCGGTCCGGCGACCATACCGGCGAGTCCAGGCGACGGCGTTTCCCTACATCTTTGCCAGCGACTCGTTCGACCAGATCAATGCCGCTCTCCTCGAGTCGCTTTGCAGTTGTTCCCATACGCTGAGCGGCCCCATTGTTGATACAACGAACCAGACGCTGGTGGCGAGCGACGTCACCAACGATGGCGCGGGCTTCACGATTGCGTCCGGGGGAAGTTTCGGGCTGGGGCACGTGTTGTTCGACGTCGCGCCCGGCGCGGCGCCCGGGCAATTCACGTTGTCCTTCACAGGCAATTTCTCTGGCGTGGTGGCAGACCGCAACAGTCTGCCCGGCCCCTCAGGCAGCGCTATCAGCGTCGCCAACTTTTCCGGCGGGACCATCTCCGTTTCGGCGGCACCGGAGCCTTCGCCGCTCTCGCTGGCGCTAGCCGGGATGGCGGCCCTGATGGTCGCGGTCTTCTTCCCCAAGCGGCATCGCCGTACCTCGTGACTGGTCGCGCTGTGAAAGAAAGCGCCCGCGAGCGGGCGTTGGCAGGCTGAAGCCCGCCCCACCGAATTGAACAGGCGACTTGCCGCTCAGCGCCCAGTCGCGCCTTGCCCGGCGCCCGGGTAGGAGATCCGGAACAGGCTGAATACGTTGCTATTTCCGATGGGAGCTGATCCGGACCAGCGAACCCCGGCTCCGCCATAGGCGTTGGCGGGCACGTTGGCCGAGAGTGATAAGGTTTCGTCGTCCGCATCGTTATGAGCCTTGACGGTGAACGTGGAGCCGATAATCGAAAGAGTCATGTATGTATTCGGCTTGAATACGCCGGTCAACTCTTGTGCCGCACCTACCGGCGTACCCACTCCGCGCGTGTGCCGGGATAACTGGAACATACACTTGCGGGCCGACTGAGTGGTCCGCCACCACCGCAACGAATATCCAGTCTGCGTGCGGGGATCGTACTTGATATATATGTCGGCGTTCTGGGTGTTGCCATCCGCCGCGGAGCCGGGCAGTCCAAATCCCTGTCCCTCGGTCTTTTCGGGAGACATGACGACATCGATTTGCATGTCCCCGGAAGGGTCGTCCTGCTGATAGAGAAGAGCGGAACCGGCGGATGCGGCCCGGACGCCATAGCCATTCACGAACGCGCTCCCGGACACCGATGTCCAGGAGCCGAACACGGTCCAGTTGCCGCTGACGTACGCATTGTTGGCGGTGGTGACGAAGTTCCTGAAGTTCGGAGACACGGTCGTCGATGCCATGGCGGTTTTCGGCGTGGGCGCCGCGGCCGTAACAGCCACGGCGGGACCGGGGTCGCTGATCTCCACCTTCGGCTGAATAGAGGCCCTCAGATACTTACCCACATCGCCTGGTGTCAGCGTGTACACGGCGAGGGGTAAGTCGCCCCGGCTGACTGCCACGGTTCGCGGGTTCGCGCAGGAGGGTTCGTCGCAACTAAACCAGGTGACGATGGACTGATCCGTGCGTGCCGCGTCCTTATTCAGCCGATAAGACAAGGCAACTGTTCCGTTCGACGGAGCGCTCAGCGCCGGCGACGAAGTCAAAGCTGGAGGATCTATGTAGACCGGCTGTACACAGACCCATGCCGTCGCATAGAAACCGTTGGCGGCAGTAGCCTTTACAGGTACGTACTGCGCGCTGCCGATGGTGTTACGGCCGCTCACCACAGTGGAGGAGCCCTCTGTATTCGACAGGGATACCAGATTGGAAATGGTGGACCAGGTTATGGTCTGCGCGGCTCTTGCCGGCGATACGGTTGCACCGATCGTCGCTCCGGCTCGGCCGGTAATGATGTTTGGGGAGCCTCCGGTCATGGCCATTCTGTAGACCAGACTTCCCTGCCCCAGGCCTTCATACCGCACTCTGGCCCCCGCCGGATCCCAATCGTCCGCTGGGCCAGCCGGGGTCGCCCTAAGGAGATTCCAGGGGTTAAAAGCCAGTGCTTCCTGGTCCGACAACTCTCTGGACAGACTGAAAGCGATGGGACCCTTGGAACCGTCGGCGATCACTGCTGGGTTCCCGTTGGCATCTTTGTTGTGGTAGGTGAGCGAATACAGGTTTGGCCGGGGCGGAGCGATACCGCGGACCCACGCCACCGACTGGCCTTTGTTGACAGGCAATACGCAGTGGATGAGAGCGGCTGGCCGGCCTGGGCTTTTGTAGATCTGCATGGTGCCGCCTGACGGCACGGTAAATGTCGTGTCGATGAACACGGTTCCCGACACCGTCGTAACCCCGGAGCCGGTCGGAAAGTGAATCACACAGTGGTCCCAAACGCTGATGGTCGAAGACACAGTGGTCCCAAACGCTGATGGTCCCCCCGCCGATGAAATCGTCGGTGCCCTCGATGAACACGTTCTTGAAGTAGGCGCGCGTGGTCTGGATGAACGTGGTGTCGAGCTTGCCCAGGAAAGCCACGTGGTCGTAGACGTGTTTGTCGCCGGACGCCTGAAGCGCCACTGCCTGCGTGATGACGTCGCTCCGCGCTTTGAGGTTTTTGCTCGGGTCGCCGGGGTACTCATAATCCACGTTGCAATAGTTCAGAAAGGTGAGATTGATGGCGGAAAATCCGTTGGCGTTGACCACGATGACAAATCCGTTATTGCTGGCGCCCTGCTGGTTGCCGCGATTGTCGGCCAGCACGACGTTGCGGTGGTCGTTGGTTAGTCCCACCAGGGTGAGGTAGTTCTTGCTGATGGTCAAGCCCGGCGCGGTGGTGTTGCTGGCGATGGAATAGACGTCCGGCTTAATGCCAATCACCGTCGGCTTGGCCGCCGTGCCTTCGGGAGCGGCGGCATAGGCAGCCTGCAACGTGCGGAATTGGCGGTTGGCCGGGTCGTCCTGCTGAAGGGAGTTGTCCACCAGATAATCGTAGGAATACTTTGAGGTGTCGAGGAAGCCGATCGGAGACGGGCCATTGGAGTCCTGGGCATGAGCAGGCGTTAGGGCCGTGGTCAAGAAGACTAACAAGACTGCTGCCGGGAGCGGGAGCCTTTTGCGCATGCGCGTAACGTGCCTTTCACGAGTTATTTGGCGCCCCTAACAGTATATCCTTTGGTGTGATGTAAGCGACCGGTCACTTCCCGGCTCGCCACCGCGAGGCGCCGGGACCCGAAGACCGTCCGCCGGCTGACAAGTTGGGGCGTTGCAGTAGGACCCCCTCGAAAATCTCGAGCCGTGTGTCCGCCACAAATCCGTGCCACCCTCCCTCGAAAATTGCCCCCAATCGCCTAGGGTGGTCGGCGCGGGCCAAGTCCATTGACAGGCGGCTCATGAGGCGAAGCTTAACCCGCCCGATGAAAATTCGTTAGCCCCGTGGGACAGACGATCGTTTTTTGTCGTATGTCAATTTGGGGGCGGATCGCCCCGCGAAACGAGATGAAAAACCGGCGGGGTCACGCCGGCGGTCTTGCCGCCGGTTGCACTGGCCGACCGGCGACAAGATCGCCGGCGTTACCCAGTCGCTCGACCAGTTTTTCTACCCTGTCTTCTTCAGGCTGTGCGGGCATTTTCGAGAGAGGCGAAGGAACTTGCAACTGTACCCAATCGTCCATTTTCATTTTCCATCGTTGCCCGCGAACGGGCCCCCCAACACCCTCGAAAACCCAGTACCGGCGACAAGATCGCCGGCGTTACCTACGCCTATTTTCATACCCATCGTTGCCCGCGCGCGGGCACCCATACAGGCTCGAAATTCGCCGTCTTTTTGGCGAATCTTCCTGCCTGGCTCGAATTTGCCCCTTCGCGAAATCCCGACGCGTTTTCCAGCCATTTTCATCCCGC
>OKRF01000480.1:0-9082 GCA_900290315.1 Candidatus Sulfopaludibacter sp. SbA3
CCCAAAACACCACGAGGAATCCGCTGGGGGTTGTGTAGTCTGGCGTTTCTGATCGGACTGACAGGCGGCACATTGCTGTTCGATGCGCCTACGCCCGCACCCGCCGTGCCGCCCCCGCCGGAACAACCCATTACTGCGGCGACGCAACCGGAGAAAGCGATCAGTCCCATCCCTCCTCGTGCGCGCCGTGCGAAGAAGCCGCGTCCGGCCGCAACGCCGCAGGCCTTGCATCAGGCCCAATCGCCCCTTTCCGCCCGGTAAGTTGGCATGGCGAAAGAGTCTTCCCAGCGGGAATCCGAAGATTCCTCAAAGCGGTTTGAGCTTTTTCGAAAATCCCGAGCCGGCAAATCCGTGCCAGGCTCGAAATTCGCCGCCTTTTGGCGAATCTTCGTGCCTGGCTCGAATTTGCCCCTGCGCGGAACCCCGACGCGTTCCCCCCCATTTTCATACCCATCGTTGTCCCGCGTGCGGGCGCCCGAGCAGGGTCAAAAAACCGGTCGAGGGACCAGGTAACGCCGGCGATCTTGTCGCCGGTCGGCCTGTGCAACCGGCGGCAAGACCGCCGGCGTTACCGACTCCGGTCCTTCATGAAGTTTTGCGGGGCGGTCCGCCCCTGATTGACAGACGACACAAAACGATCGTCTGTCCCACCGGGCAAGCTACTCATACCGCAGCGCCACCAGCGGATCGATCCGCGCGGCCTTGCGTGCCGGGAGGTAACTGGCCACCACTGACACGCCGATGAGCAGCAGCGGCACGCCCGCGAATACCAGAGGATCGGTTGCGGTGACGCCGTAGAGCATACTCGATAACGCGCGCGTCAATTGGAATGCGGCAGCCAGGCCGATAACGGCGCCGATCAGGGCGGTCACCAATCCGCGGAGTACAACCAGCCGCAGAATCTCCATCTGGCTGGCGCCCAGCGCTACACGCAGGCCGATCTCGTGCGTGCGGCGGCTCACCGAATATGCCGTCAGGCCGTAGATGCCGACCGTGGCCAGAGTCAGTGCCAGCAAGGCGAACACAGCCAGCATCAGCATGGAGAGACGGCGCAGCATCAGAGAATCCGAAAGCACCTGCTCCATCGTGCGTACGCTGGAGACAGGCTGTTCGGGATCGAGCTTGAGGATCTCGCGGCGCACGGCGGAGGCGAGAGCCGCCGGGTCGCCCTGCGTCCGGATGGCCAGACACATGGAGTCGCCGGGGTGCTGCATGTGAGGCACGTAAATGGCGGGCTCGATCGGCGCATCGAGGCCGTACAGCTTGGCGTCCGCCACAACTCCCACGATTTCCATCGGCGGGCCACCCGCGGTGATCTGCTGGCCGAGCGGATTCTCATGCGGGAAGTGCTGGCGGACCAGGGTCTCGTTGATGAGCGCGACGCGCTTCGCGTCCAGGTCGTCATGCTGGTCGAAGAGACGTCCCTGCCGCAACGAGATCCCGATGGTGTCGAAGTAGCCCGGTGTGGCCATGCGATAGTCCGCCATGGGCTCCTGGCCCTGCGGAATCGGTGGGCGGCCCTGGATCTGGAATCCGTTGACAGCCACGCGAAACGAGAGCATCGAGACGCGCAGGGGAAGGAACAGGACGGCGCCAGCGGAGCGGACGCCCGGCACCCCCTGCAGCCGTTCGGTGACGTCCTTGTAGAAATTGGCGCGCTTCACCGGCGTGTCATACTTCACTGTGGGTACGGTCAGGCTCATGGTCAGAATATCTTCCACGCGAACGCCCGGGTTGACCGCCACCACCCGCACGAAACTGCGCAGCAGCAAGCCCGCACTCACGGACAGGAGCACCGCCAACGCCACCTCCGAGGCCAGCAGGAAACCGCGGATGCGAGACGATCCGCCGGCGCTTTCCGAACGTCCGCCGGCCTCCTTGAGCGTTGTGTTGATATCGGTGCGCGAGGATTTCCAGGCGGGAACCAGTCCAAAGAGCAGGCCCGTCACTATGGAGAGGCCCAGCGTGAAACCGAGCACCGGCAGATCGACGCTCATGTGCTGCAGCAGTGGAAACATGTCCGGCACCGCGCTGCGCAGCGCGTGCACGCTCCAGACGGCCAGCAGCAGGCCCAGCAAGCCGCCCGTCAATGCCAGCACCAGGCTTTCCGTGAGCAGTTGGCGGATGATGCGGCGCCGCCCGGCGCCCAGAGCGGCGCGCACGGCGATTTCCTTCTCGCGAGCCGCGGCGCGCGCCAGCAACAGGTTTGCCAGATTGGCGCAGGCGATCAACAGGAGCAGACCTACGGCGCCCAGCAGGATGGTCAGGACCGGGCGGATCCGGCCGGTGAACATTTCCGCCATGGGGGACACGGTAATGCCCCAGCCGCTGTTGGTGCCCGGGTAAGCCCGCTCCAGGCGCTGCGCGATCAAGGTCATCTCGGCACGCGCCTGACTCACGGTGACGCCCGGTTTCAGCAGCGCCGCGACACCGTAATTGTGGTTCTTGCGGTCACTGGTATTGGGATCGATGGCGGTAGGGAGCCACAGGTCCGCAGCCACCATTTCGCCAAGTTCATGCGGGACAACTCCCACGATCGTACGCGCGATGCCATCCACCGTCAGCGCGCGTCCGACGGCCGATGGATCGGAATGAAAACGGCGCTGCCAGTAAGCGTTGCTGATGAGCACGGCGCGCGCGCCGCCGGGGCGATCCTCCTCGGGCAGGAAATTCCGGCCCATTATGGGCTTGATGCCGAGAGCCGGCAGAAACTCCTTGGATGCCGTGGCTGCCGGGACACGCTCCGGCTCGCCCGCGCCACTGACGTTGAGGCCGTATTCGGGAATGGCGAAGGCGGCCGCCATCGCGTCAAACGAGGTGGCCTGCTTTTTCCAGTCCAGGTAGTCGGCGGCGCTGACGGGCAGTTGATCGAAGCCCGATTTCAGCATCGTTCCCCAGATCATCACCACACGGTCCGGCTCGGGAACGGGCAGCGGCCTGAGTAGCACGGCGTTCACCATGGTGAAGATAGCGGTGTTGGGACCGATGCCCAAAGCGAGTGCCAGGATGGCCACCCCGCAGAAGCCCGGATTCCGCAGCAGGGTCCGGAAGCCGTAGCGCAGATCTTGCCAGAAGAATCGCACACACGCTCCTAAGAAAACTGTAACGCACGTGGAGTCTGGTTTGTTCCTTTCTTGCGCCTCCGCGGTCCGAGTGGGACAGACGATCGTTTTTTGTCGTCTGTCGTCTTCCTCATGACTGCGCCGTTCACCGGTGCGAACAAGACAGACGACAAAAGAACGATCGTCTGTCCTACAGGACAACCGACACCGTCACGCCTGGTAGACCGTTGAGCCGCCGGCCACTGTGCGCACGATCTGGATGTCCTTGATTTTCTCTTTGTCCACCGTGAAAGGATCGTCGGACAGCACCACGAAGTCGGCCAGTTTGCCCGGTGTGATCGATCCTTTGATGGCCTCCTCGTGTGAGTTGTAGGCACCGTTGATGGTGTTCACGCGGAGCGCCTCGTCCACGCTGATGCGCTGGTTCGCGCCCCAGGTTTTTCCGTCCCAGCCCGTGCGCGTCACCATTCCCTGAATGGCCATCCGTGGGTCGAACGGTCCCGGACTAAAGTCGGAGCCCGCTGCCACCGCCACTCCCGCGTCCAGGAAACTGCGAAAGGCCATGCATCGCGTCATGAGCTCTTCGCCATAGAAACGGAACTTGTCGGAATTGTAATAGGCATACGACGTGAACACGGCGGGCACCACGCCGGACGCCTTGATGCGCCGCACCAGGCCCGCACCAGGCCGTCGTTGATCAGGGTGCAATGGGTGATCTTCGGGCGCGCGCCGGTTCGCGGGAATAGCCGCTGCGCCCGTTCCACCGCTGTCAGCACCATGTCGATGGAGACATCGCCGTTCGCGTGGCAGTTGACCTGGATGCCCGCGCGATGCACCCGTTCGATCCACGCATTCAATTCGTCTTGCGTCTCGGTGACGTTACCCTTGTACGGTGGCGTGACACCCGGATAGGGCGTACTGAGCGCCATCGTGCGCTCCGAGAAGGATCCATCGACGGTGTGCTCGCTGGTGGCGCCTAGCCGGATCCACTCGTCACCGAATCCGGTCATGATCCCGCCGGCGATCATCGAATCCAGCACCTTGCCGCTGGCCTCATAGCTTACCCGGTGCAGCAGCTCGCCGCGCGCCCGCACCTCCTGCAGGGCTGCCAGGTTACCGCCCTCGTGGTGCACGCTGGTCAGGCCATAGCGCACGAACTGTTTGGAAATGTATGCCAGCCCGTCGCGGTCGCGCTGCAGCCGCTGCTCTTCGGTAAAGGATGGCCGCTTGCCGACCCTGTTGAACGCACCCCTTGCCCGGTCGGTCACCCGTCCATTGAGATCGCCATTGGCGTCGCGGTCGATTGTCCCACCAGGCGGATTCGGCGTGTTCCTGTTGATGTCCGCCATCTCCAGGGCCTTGCTGTTGTAGAACGACGTGTGGCCGCCACGGTGCTCGACCACAACCGGGTGATCCTTCGATACCTGGTCCAGGTCATGAACATTCAGTTGGCGATTGTCCTTCACCTTGGTGTCGTCGAAGAAAAACCCTTCCACCCACGTGCCGGGCGGCGTTTCGCGGGCTTTCGCGCGGAGTTTCTCCACAATGCTGGAGATGGTCACGAACTCCACCACGTAGGGATTGCCGACCACCACTTCGTAGAGCAACGTGTTGCCCGGCGCGTGATTGTGGCAATCTATGAACCCGGGCACGATTGTCATCTGCTTTGCATCGAATGTCCGGGTCCCCTTGGCGATCAGCGCCTTCATGTCCGCGCTAGTCCCGACGGCGGTGAACCGGCCGTCCTTCACCGCGAACGCCTCGGCCCTGGGTGCTTGGGTATCGACTGTGTGGACCTTCGCGTTGAAGACGACCAGATCGGCGTCCTCGGTTGTGGCGCCAGCGACAGCACCAGCTATGCCGGCTCCCGTGAGGCCCAGGAAGGCTCTGCGGCTATGGCGGCGATTCATTCAGCGACCTCCCATCCGGTCTCACTCAAACAGATCCGGCTCCTGGCGGCTGATCATGTTCCACATGGGCTGAAACTGGAACCAGCCGTTCATGCCGCCGGCCACCTGGTTGCGCGTAACCAGTGCATTTTCGTGCGCGATCAACACCGGCCTGCCTGCGGCTTCGGCCAGCAACTGCGCCTGGCAGCTTCGCTCCATGGTGATGAACCACCAGGCGGCTTCGTCAACACTGCTTCCCACCGTAAGCAGACCGTGATTGCGCAGGATCACAGCTTTGCCCTGGCCCAGCGTTTGGGCGATGCGGTCGCCCTCGGTAGTTTCGTAAACCACGCCGGTGTAGTCGTCGAAGAGCGCGTGATCCTGGTAGAAGGCGCAGGCATCCTGCGTGATCGGGTCGAGCAGGCGTCCGAGCGACGACCACGCCTTGCCGTGCATGGAGTGCGCGTGCGCCGCAGCTACGGTATCCGGCCGTGCGGCGTGGACGCGGGAGTGGATGGCGAAGGCCGCGGTGTTGACGGGGTGGTTGCCCGCGGTGTTGACGGGGTGGTTGCCCTCCACTACTTCTCCTTTATCATTGACCAGGATCAGGTCGGAGGCGCGAATCTGCGAGAAGTGCATCCCGAAGGGATTCACCCAGAACCAGTCTGTGTGGCCAGGGTCGCGCACGGTAATATGGCCGGCAACGCCTTCGTCGAAGCCGAAACGCGCGAACAACCGGAAGGCGCCCGCCAGGCGGTGTTTCCGATGCAGGCGCTCCTCCTCGACGGTCGCAAAGGTGGGTGGAGGCGCCAGATTTCTGACTCTCCCGGGTGCTTCGATCATAGGCTAAGAATACTCCAACCGGAGTACAGTAGAGCACATGCAGCCTCTGGACCAAGACCGCCGCGAATTCCTGAAGGATCTCGCCGGCCTGCCCATACTTGCCGCGGCCGCTCCGCAACCGCCCGCGCGCACCAGCGAGCTTTTCAATGCTATACAGGTGGGTCCTCACACGATTCTGGATGAAGGCATTGAACGCTGCCTGGACCTGATACAGGAAACGGCCGGAATCAACGCCCTGATGATCTACAGCCACACCTATCACGGCGATATCCGCAAGCCTCCGCAGATGCTGGCCACCGACCACGGCGTGCCGCCGCGTGAAATGCGCGGGCGCAAGCTGCCGGCCGTATGGGTGAAGCACCACGAGCAATATTTCAAGGAGACCACGCTGCGTCACCAGCGCCCGGATAGCAGCTACGAGTACGCCAGCCGCGATCTCTTCCAGGAGGTGCGCGCGCCGGCCCGCCGGCGCGGCATGAAGCTGTATGCCCGCATCCTCGAAGGCGCATCCCCCACCATCCAGAACCGTTCGAAGGTGACCACGCGAGACGTTTACGGCAAGGCCACGAGCGTCGCCTGCTGGAACCACCCGGAATATCGCGCATGGTGGAACGATACCGTGGAGGACCTGTTCCGTACATATGACCTCGACGGCTTTCAGTGGGGCGCCGAGCGCATGGGTCCGCTGATGAACGTGATTCTGCCGTGGAATGATGCCGCGCCCACCTGCTTTTGCGAACACTGCGTGGCGCGCGGAAAGGCGCACGGCATCGATCCCGAGCGCGCGCGCAAAGGCTTCGTGGAGCTCTACGGATATGTCCGCGGGCTGATGGCGGGAACCGCGAAACCAACCAGCGGCGTCTTCACCGGCTTTCTGGGGATCCTCATCCGCTATCCGGAGATTCTTTCGTGGGAATACCAATACCGCCTGGGGCGCGAAGAGGTACAGACAGGCATGTACCGCACCATCAAGGCCATCAAGCCCGCCGCCGCCGTCGGCTGGCATGTAGATCATCAGCCCTCCAGTTGGGACCTGGTGTACCGCGCCGAAATGAGCTATGCCGAGATGGCGCCGTACTCCGACTTCATCAAATTCATCGCCTATCACGACGTTCTGGGGCCGCGAATCCGCTACTGGTATCTGGAGCGTTTCCAGAAGACGATTCTGAGCGAGCTCACGCTCCAACAATCCCTGGATCTCTACTACGACCTGTTCGGGTACGACAAGACAGTCGAGCCCGGCGTCGATAAACTGGCGACGAAGGGCTTTTCTCCCGACTACGTTTACCGGGAGACCAGGCGCAGCGTGGCATCGGCGGAGGGCAGAACGAAGATCTATCCCGGCATCGGCTTCGACGTCCCCTGGGGGAACACGCACCTGGATGCCGACCCCGAACAGGTCTATCAGTGTGTACTGAAGGCATTCGAAGGCGGAGGCGCCGGCATCGTGGTCTCGCGGGAATACGAAGAAATGCGCGTGCCGAACTTGAAAGCCGTGGGGCGCGCGGTGCGCGAACTAGGAGCAAAACGGTGACAGTCGGCTCATGAGGCGTAGCCTCACCCCGTGGGACAGACGATCGTTTTTTGTCGTCTGTCTTCTTCAGGCTATGGAGCTTCACCGCCCCGGTTGAATAATGGCGAGGACAACACTTCGGAATATCGCGAAGGGGCAAATTCGAGCCAGGCACGAAGATTCGCCAAAAGGCGGCGAATTTCAAGCCTGGCACGGATTTGCGGTGGGCTCTCGGTTCAGGATTTTCGGCCGGAGTAATCCCTCGGAAATCGGCTGGCGTCTGGAGATTTCCAGTCGGGCATTCTCTAGCGTCTCCCCTTGACTACCGAGGGCAAGGGCGGTATCCTGGCCTCGGTAGCCGAGGGGAAGCCATGAGCAAACCGGCCGGCGTGCGAAGTTCTATTCGCTGACCCCGCGTCGCCGGATGCTCGAGCGCGAGGTCGCTAACTGGGAGTTGCTGGCCGGCGCGGTTTCGCAAGTTGTTCGGCTCAGCGAGGCGTACAGTATGCCAGATTGGCGTTGGTTCCATCAGATGATCCTCCGGCTCCGGACGCTCTTCCAGCGGGACCGTATCGAACGCGAACTCGAAGAGGAGTTCCAATTTCACATAGAACAGCGCACAGCTCTCGAAATCGCGAGAGGTCTCTCGCCGGCGGAGGCCCATTCCGTGGCCCTTCGCGCCATGGATGGCATGGAGCAACGCAAGGAGGAATGCCGCGATATGCGCCGAGTGCATTATATTGATGACTTGGTTCGCGATCTCCTGTATGCCTTCCGGGACCTGCGGCGGAATCCTGGCTTCGCCACGCTCGCCGTTTTGATCATCGCGCTTGGCATCGGCGCCAATACGGCTGTGTTCAGCGTAGTGAATACCGTGCTTCTGAAACCGCTGGCTTTTCGCGAGCCGGACCGGATTGTCACGCTCTCCACTTTCTCGACGATCGGTGAGGACTCCGATGCGCTTTCCCGGCAGGTTTCGATACGCGAATTCCAGGGGTGGCACGACCAGAGCTCCTCCTTCGAGGCGATGACCTTCTACGGGTCGCGAGAGACTGCTGTGATTCGCGGCTCGACAGCGGAGTATGCCCGAGCAACCGGCGTGAGCGCCGAGTTCTTTCGCGTCCTCTCGCTGCAGCCAGTCGCCGGCCGCTCCTTCACGGCGGAAGAAATGAAGCCGGGTGGTAGCCCAGCCCTGCTGATCAGCTATGCATACTGGCAAAGCCATTTTGGCGGCGACTCGCACGCCCTCGGCCAGACCATTCGCGTTTATGGACCGCGGACGATTGTCGGCGTACTGCCACCGGGCTTCCGTTTTCCGGACACGACAGATCTATGGTTTCCGGCTGGAACACCGGAAACCCCGCGCTGCGCGAAATTACCTGGCATTGGCGCGGCTCAAACCCGGCGTGTCACTCGAACAGGCGCAAACTGAGATGACTGTGATCGCCAAGCGTCTCGGGCAGCAGTATCCAGATACCAACCCGGGGCAGAGCGTTGCCGTGGCGCGTATGCGGGATGACATGGTGCGTGGGGTTCGCATGACGCTCTACCTGTTGTTGGGCGGCGTGGCCGTAGTGCTTTTGATCGCGTGCGCCAATACCGCAACCCTGCTTCTCGGGAAGGCAACCGGTAGAACCCGCGAAATAGCGGTTCGCGCGGCACTCGGAGCGAGCCGGCAGCGTATTGTGAGGCAATTGGCCGCGGAGAGCTTGCTGCTGTCGTTACTGGCGGGCCTCTCGGGGCTCCTGCTTGCGTATTGGGGATCGAAGGCGCTG
>OKRF01000480.1:9092-14726 GCA_900290315.1 Candidatus Sulfopaludibacter sp. SbA3
TCGGGGCTCCTGCTTGCGTATTGGGGATCGAAGGCGCTGGTTGCGCTGGCTCCAGCCGACCTGCCACGGCTGGCCGAAAGCGGAATTGATCGGTGGGTGCTCGCATTCACTTTGGGCATTTCGATGATCACCAGCCTGCTATTCGGTTTGGTCCCTGCGACCTATGCCTCAAGAGTCGAACTGGGCGACGCACTGAAGCAGGGAGGAACGCGCCTTGTGCAGGGCGGCGGCACGGTACACATGCGGGGCGCGCTGGTAGTGGCGGAGATCGCTCTGGCTGTGGCGCTGGTTTCGGGGGCAGGTCTCCTGATCAAGAGCCTGGTGGCATTGCACAACGTGGCTTTGGGCTTTCACCCTGAAAACGTGCTGGTAATGCGTGCCACCGTGCCCGGCCCATTCGCGGTGGCCATCCCGCGCGCGCGCCAATTCTTCGGAGATATGCTGTCTCAAATTGCCACGCTACCCGGCGTGTTGGCAACGGGCGCAACCATGGCGCCACCCGGATATATCGATTCGGGGGGCGGGTATTTCATCGATCGGTTGCCGCCACAACCGGACTGGGCTCACGCGCCCAGCGTGGCGCTTTCCATAGTCGCGCCCGGCACATTCGCGGCACTCGGAATTCCAGTGAAAAGTGGACGCGACTTCAGCGATAGCGATACTACGGACAGGCCCTTGGTCGCCGTTGTGAACGAGGCGTTGGTTCGAAAATCGTTTCCCGGCCAAAACCCCGTCGGCAGGACGATCTTTTGTTCCTTCGACACCTTGACGGGCATGACGATCATCGGCGTTGCCGGTGATGTACGGCAACTCGGCCCGGAGCGCGAACCCATGCCAGAGTGCTACATGACCTACAGGCAGCATTTTTTCAACGGCTCGACGTTGAGTATTGTCGCGCGGACCACTAGCGATCCAACCACGCTTTCGGAAACCTTGCGCCGGCTGGCGCGGGAGAAGTCGCCGGATGTCCCGATGAAGTTCACGACGATGGAAGCTATGCTTTCGGAGCATTTGGCCGCGCCCCGGTTCCGCACGCTATTGTTTACGGTGTTCGCGACTCTGGCAATCTGTCTTGCCATGGCCGGTGTCTACGGGGTGATGGCATACGCCGTAGCGCAACGAGCAGGGGAGATTGGTGTGCGGATCGCATTGGGCGCGACCACGGGCTCTGTGCTTCGGCTGGTCCTCGGCCAGGCACTGATTCTCACAGGTCTTGGCCTGTTCTTAGGTTTGACCACAGCCGTTGCCGCCAGCCGATTGGTTGCGAGCATGCTGTTCCAGGTGCGGCTGAACGATCCAGTAGTGTATTTTTCCGTCGCGGTCCTGCTGGGGCTAGCTAGTGGCACTGGTTGCCGGCTATGTTCCGGCAAGGCGCGCATCCAAGATCGATCCTCTATCTGCGATCCGGCAGCAATAAGACGGGCGGAAGTATCGGATTCCCCGGGGCGGGATCTAATCGTTTCGAAAGTGCCGGACTGCTGACGTTGGAATACGACCCGCGCCGCTAAGTGAACAGCATTGCAATTAGACCAGAATCAACTTGATCATCCAGGGGCAAAACGGTGACAGTCGGCTCATGAGGCGGCGCCTCACCCCTGATGAAAATTCGTTAGCCCCGTGGGACAGACGATCGTCTTTTGTCGTCTGTCTTCTTCGGGCTATGCCGGCATTTTCCAGAGAGTCCGCCCTGATGAAAATGGCGGCGAAACGTGTCGGAATCCGTAAAGGGGCAAACTCGAGCCAGCCACCGCTTTGTGACGTATACGTAGTTCGCATTTTCGGGCAGCGTGTCTCATTCCAGTCCCCAGACTGTATAATCAATACCCGGAGTTCAGACCCATGACTCGAGTCATCACGGCTTGCGCGGGGGCGCGGGCGTGCTGTTAACGCTTTGTGTGCAGGCGCAAGAAAAGGCGCTGCCCGACCCGGTATTCCCGTTTGGCGCCGTCTATTTTCGTAAGTCGAATCCGCCCGAGCAGGACTGGGATCGCGATCACAAGACCGCCGCGCAATTGGGCGTCAACATCTTTCGCCACTGGTTCATGTGGGCATCGATCGAGAACTCGCCCGGCAAATATGACTGGCGCGACTATGACCGCATGGTGGAACTCGAAGGCCAGAATCACATCAGGACGGTGATCGCCGAACTGATCAACACCGCGCCGGAGTGGATGTGGGACAAGTATCCGCAAGCGCGCCACGTGGGCGTGGATGGGCAGCAGAGCTTTCCGGCCGTGGGCGGCAGCAGCGCCACGGGCGGGGCGCCACTTTGTCTGGATAACGAGGATGTGCGGACCCAGGCCGGCAAGTTCCTTACCGCGCTGGTGGAGCGGTATCGCGACCGTCCCTCGGTACTGGGCTACGACGAGTGGAACGAGGGCGCCGTGCAGGAATGCTATTGCCCGGCCACCCAGGTGAAGTTTCGCGAGTGGTTGAAAGCCAAATACGGAACGGTGGAGGCGCTGGGCCACGCCTGGCACCGGTACAGCCTGGGTGATTGGGAATCGGTGCACCCGCCGGGTGATTGGGAATCGGTGCACCCGCCGCACGGCACCGGCGGGTACCCGGATTCGCTCGACTGGCTGGCGTTCCGCAGGGACGATGCGATGCGGTTGCTGCGCTGGCGCACAGAGCTGATTCGCCGCCTGGATCAGCGCAATCGGATCACCGCGCACGGTGTGGGCGCGCTCACGGAAATTGAATGGCGCACCGTGGACGACGTGGATTCGTATGGCTACACGTGGGTCGCCTCCCGTCACGGCAACGATCCGTGGATGCAATTTCAGGCAGTCGACCTGGTGCGCGGCGCAGCTCGCGGCAAGCCCTTCTGGCACGCCGAAGCCACCGGCGGGCCGCTGTGGATGCAGCCGCAGGTGCTCAATCGGCCGCTGGAAGATGGCCGCAGTTCGGATGAGAAAGACGTCCGTGTATGGAGCCTTATCGATATGACCGCGGGCGCCAGCGGCATCCTGTTCACGCGGTGGCGCCCCTTGCTGGACGGGCCGCTGTTCGGCGCCTTCGGCCCCATGGGCATGGATGGCTCGGTAACGCCGCAGGCCGAAATGGCCGGCACGTTGGCGCGCTGGGCGAACGCGCATCCGGATATCTGGAAGTCGCGGCCGGTGAAGGGGGACGTGGGCATTGTGTTCGTGCAGGAGTCGGACGATTTCAACTCGGTGCAGGTTGGGGCGGCGGGCGCTTACACCCATTCCGTACAAGGGGCGTACCAGGCGTTTTTCGATTCCAACATACAGGCCGATTTTGTGAGCATCGACGATATCGGGCAGTATCCGCTGCTCTATCTGCCGTACCCGGAGATGCTGAAGAAATCGACTGCCGATAAGTTGCGCGCGTACGTCAACAACGGCGGCAAGTTAGTGAGCGAAGGCTGCCCGGGATATTTCGGAGATGGCGGCACAGTGGGCACGGCGCAGCCGAATCTGGGACTCGACCAGTTATTCGGAGCGCGCGAGACTTACGTGCAGTTCACGCCGGACCTGCTGACCAAACTGAGTCTCACGGTCAGAGGTAAGGAGATCGGCGGCCAATATTTCTTGCAGGAATACAAAGCTGTGGGAGGACAGGCCGTGGGGCAATATGCCAATGGGCACACGGCCGCGGTCGAGAATACGTTTGGATCGGGCAAGACGCTGCTGATCGGCAGTTTTCCCGGCGGCGCGTATTATCGGAATCACGCCCCGGCGGCACGCGAGTTCTTCGCGGGCTTACTGGGCTGGGCGGGCGTGGCGCAGCAGGTTCAATCGAGCGACCCGGAAGTGAAGGCGCGGCTGCATAAGGGGGCCGGCGGGACATATTTGTGGGTGGTGAATCCAACGCGCACGTCGCGGACCGTCAAGATTTCCCTCCCGGCGGCGTATCAGCGGGCGGTGGATCTGTGGCAGGAATCGGCGCGTCCAACGATTGCCGGCAATGTCGTGCAGGCCACGGTGGGCGATCGCGATGCCGCTGTCATCCGGCTGGAGTAAGGAAGACGACACAAAACGATCGTCTGTCCCACTCGTCAGAACTCGATCACGATAATGCAGTCTTCCTTGGCCTTGGCACGCACCCGGATCTGCAGATTCTTCTGGGCGGTGTCGTAGAACCAGGTGTGATCGGCCATCTGATTTGCAGCGGGCGCCAGGCGATACTTCTGATCCTCGAAGCCGACCGATGTGGGCTTGTCGATGTGATGGACCACCCACTGGTAATCGCGATCCTTCTTTGACTCGATTTCCAGACGCATGGCATCCAGCGATGGCGCGGCGTGCACCGCGGTGTACTCGCTGAGATCGTCTTCAAGGATGAAAAACTCCGCGCCAAGCTGCGGAAAGTAATGCAGCGCCATCCCGCCAGGCGAATCGAGCGGGACAATGGTCCCATTGCGCGCGAAAACGGGCAGCGCCCTGGTCTCCACATTGACCGCCCGGCGGCCGGCCATCGCCTCGTTGGTCTCCAGGCTGGTCCAGATGCCCTGCGGCAGGTAGACGGAGCGCTTGTTGGTGCCGTCGTAAATGGGGGCGATCAGCATTTCGTCGCCCAGCAGGAACTCATCGGCGTGTTTGGCACACTCCGGATCGTCGGGAAACTGGAAGGGCAGGGGATGCCATACGGGATAACCGTTGTACTCCAACTCCGGCAGGTACGGACCGTAGAAGGTGTCCAGTTGCTTGCGGAAATTACTTAGATCGACTGTGCCTGGCGTGACCTTAGCGGGCAGCGAGCCAATCTGGCGCGCGCGCTGCAGCAGGGCGGCGTCGGCTCCGGCGTAGGTGGAAAGGTCGAACGAAGGGTACAGCACGCCGGACATGGCGGCCTGCACCAGGCGGAGCAGGGAATCGCGCTGGGTGGTCCAGGTGGGCGGCTTTTCGGAGGGGACTTGCCAAATGGTGTTGTTGGCATTGGCCGCGCGGTGCTCTTTGAAGATCTCCTTGGGACGCGGCCCGTAATAGAAGTAGTAATCCACCCGCGGTGCGGAAATGCGGTATCGGTCCGCGCCCTTGAAATCAAACGCGAACGGGCCGGCGCCCGCGTGGAACTCGCCATAGCCGGTGGTCGAAAGGAGGAACGGTACGTCGGTTTCCACTCTCTTGCCGCGCAGATCGAACGAGCCGTCCACGCGCGGGCCCAGTCCGTAAAATCGCGCGGCGGCCGGCATTTCGCGCTCCCAGACGATTGCGGCGCCGTCCTGGTGCGGCTCGGAAAGGTCGGCCAGGAGCGCCTGGCCATCGGTGTTGCGCACGCGCAGCAGCAGGCCGTGTTTCTGGAGGGTGACTTCCAGAAAGTCCGAGCGGATGCGCACCGCGCCGGCCGTTTCGTCCACTTTCAGCGTGACCTTGTCGTGCTCCTGCGCCTGGGCCAATGGTAGAGGATCCTCCAGAGTGCGGCGGAAGCGAAAGGTGCTGGGGCCGCTCCAGACGATTTCGGCGGCCCCATGGTCCAGCTTGAATTCGACGGTGTTGCCGTGCGGTACAAAGGAAAGTACGGTCGCCACCGCGGCTAAGGCCTGGAACGGCATTAGAGCAGCGCCATCTCCCGCTGAATCTGGCCGGTGACCTGGGCTTCTTTTTCGCCGACGAACATGTTGACTTCCGAGCGCACGCCGAATTCCGGCAGGTAGATTCCGGGCTCGAT
>OKRF01000480.1:14736-22473 GCA_900290315.1 Candidatus Sulfopaludibacter sp. SbA3
ACATGTTGACTTCCGAGCGCACGCCGAATTCCGGCAGGTAGATTCCGGGCTCGATGGAGAAGCAGGTCCACGGCGACACGCGGCGCTCGTCGTGACTCTCAAGGTTGTCCATATTGGCGCCGTTGCCATGCACGGTCTCGCCGATCGAGTGGCCGGTACGGTGGGTGAAAAACTCGCCGAATCCAGCGGCCTGAATGACGGCGCGGCAGGCATCGTCCACTTCGAAGCCGCGCAGCGGATAGGCGGTGGCAGAGGCGGTGAGGACGCGATCGATGGCGGCATCGCGCGCGCCCGTGACCACGGCGAAGACGCTGCGGATGCGGTCCGGCGGAGTGTCGCCGCAGTAGGCGGTCCAGGTAATGTCGTAGTAGACCGCGCCGGGTTGATCCAGCTTGGCCCACATGTCGAGCAGCACCCAATCGCCAGGGCCGATGGGCGCGGTCAGCTCCGCAGTGGGCTCGTAGTGCGGGTTGGAGGCGTTGGCGTTGCAGCCCACGATGGGGCCGTGATCGGTGATGAGTCCCGCGGCAGCGAAGTTGCGGCGGACCAGGTCCTTCACCTCGACTTCGGTCAGCGGCACGCCGTTGCGTGTGCGCTCATGGATCAGCGCGAAGGCTTCGGCGCGGACTTTATCGACGCGGCGGCCGGCCTCCAGGTGCGATTCCAGCGCTTGGGGAGTCCAACGGGCCTCGAAGGCCTGAATCAGTTCGGCGGAGCTGACCACTTCCACGCCCACGCTGCGCACCAGTTCCACGGTGCCGCCATCCACCATGGAGACATAGGGGATGGCGCACATCGGCGAGTACTGCATGGCCACGCGCTTCATGCTGTGCAGGATCTTGCCCAGCGCCGCGATCTGCTCAGTCCAACTGGAGTAGGGAATCTTCTCGCCGGGCAGGTTCCCGGTGGCGCCGCGCTCGATGCGGTGTTCCAGCCCCCGCGGCTCGCGTAATACCAGCGCCGGGTGGGCGAGGCGGCCGGGAGGCCGAGGACGCGATACGCCAGGGGATCGCGATAGTGGTGATCGAAGAAGAGCCACCCGTCCAGGTTCTGATTGCGAATCTCCTGCTGAATCTTTTCCAGTTCCATAGATGAATCTACAGTCTACCGCTCCGGGGCTTCCGCAGCGAAGGATGGTGGCGCCGCCGGTGGGATGAAAATGGCGGGGAAACGCGCGGGGATCTGGTACGGGTTTGCGGCGGGCTCCCAGTGTAGACTGGCGGTATGTGGGATTTCAACCAACCGTACTTCGAGGGGCAGCTGATCGCGGCAGACCAGGCGTGGTGGCGCTTCGACGACTGGATGGCCGGCGGCAAGCAGATCGGCGTGTGGTTCGCGGGCAAATCGGGATCGGTGCGGACCGCGGGGATGGTGCAGGGCGTACGCAACGGATGCGTCCAGTTGCGGGGGCAATCGGCCCACGCCGCCTTCAATCTACGAGAGGCGCAATTCACTTACGGCCCGTTCCAGGTGTTTCCGCGATGGCCCATGGGGCCGATGGTGGAACTGATGGCGCTGCAGGCTTTCCTGGCCAACGGCGACTGGCTGGTGCTGGCGGAAGGGTTGAAGCCCGAAGGCCTCTCTCCGCTGGCGTTGCCTGCATCCTGAGGCCCATCCGGAGCGTATTAGATGTTGATGACTTTGCCTCGGCGGTGTGTTCCGTTGTGCCTGCTGGCCGGCCTGTTGGCGGCGCAGCAGACCATTCGCGTGGATGTCCACCTGGTGAATGTCGGCTTCAGCGTGCGCGACGCCAATGGCCACCTGGTCACCAACCTGACCCAGGACGATTTCGAGGTGTCCGAAGACGGCGTTCCCCAGAAGATCTCGTTCTTCGCGCGCAGCACGGACGTTCCCTTGAAACTGGGGCTGCTGATGGACGTCAGCGGCAGCCAGGACTCCTTCGTCAAGCCGCATATCAAGGACCTGCAGACCTTTCTCAAGAGCGTGCTCGGACCGAAGGACGAAGCGTTCATGGTGTGCTTCGGCAATCACCTCCGCCTGGTGAGCGACTTTTCGAACTCGGCTAAGGAACTGGTAAACGGCCTGGAGACGCTCCACAAAGGCAAGGTGGAGTTCGCCGAGATCGGGCCGCGCGAACATCGAATCTTGGGCACGGCTTTCTACGATGCCATCTATTACTCCGTCACCCAGATGCTGGCGCATGCCGAAGGCGGCCGCAAGGCGCTGATCATCTTCAGCGACGGCGAGGACAATTCCAGCGCGCACCACATGATGGAAGCGATTGAAGCCGCTCAATCGCAAGATGTGCTGCTGTTTGCGGTGCGATACACCGAGGAGAGAAACGGCCAACTGAATGCTCGGAACAAATATGGCATCCGGGTGATGGAACGGATCGCCCGCGAAACCGGCGGGGCCGACTACGACGCCAAAGAGAAGGGGCTCAAGGCGAACTTCGAACAGATCGGCGAGCAGTTACGGTCGAGTTATGAGATGGCTTACCACTCCACCGATCCTTCCGACGATGGCACGTTCCGGAAGATCAAGATTCGTACGAAACAGCCCGGTCTTACGGTGCGCGCCAAGACGGGCTACTACGCGCACGAGTGAGGAACGGGGGTTGGTGGCTCACTTCGCCCGCCGCACCGGCGACAAGATCGCCGGCGTTACCTCAGTCATTAATTTCCTTTCAGGGCGCAACAACTTTTTCCCTACTGGGTTCATCTCTGCGAATAGAGAATGCTTTCCACCCGCTGAGTTCACGGGGTCCGGCGGGTAGCCTACCAAAACATCCGCCAGAGGACAGGCGCGCCGGAGGAGTGCGCGCCTGTCCCCCTGCCTCGCATTAAAATGCAATCCTGTTTGCACCTTTCCGGCTGCTTCGACGCGTAACAACGAGTCACTAACCTGACCCAGGACGATTTCGAGGTTGCCGAAGGTGGCGCGGCGCGAGGATTGCGTTCTTCGCGCGCAGCGTCGTCAAAGCGCATCAGAAGGACCTGGAGACCTTTCTGAAAGAGGTGCTGAGCCGGCGCGACCGGGTTTTCCTGCTGTGCTTCTCCAACCGTCTGCGCCCAGTCAACGACTGCACGAGCGACGTGCCGCGGCTGCTGGCCTCGCTGGAAGCGTATCAGAAGGGCAACACCAACTTTCCGGAGATTGAACCGAGAGAGACTCGCCCGGCTTGCTGCAACACGGCTTACTACGACGCTGTGTACCACTCCTCCACGGTGATGATGAGCGGTGCGGAGCCCGGCCGGCGGTTAGGAGAACTTCCGGCAGATCGGAGAGCAGTTGCGATCGAGCTATGAGATGGCGTATCACTCCAATAATCCCTTGACGGATGGCACGTTTCACAAAATCATCATTCGGGCAAAGCGCGAGCGACTGACGACACGCGCCAAGACTGGATACTACGCGCGGTAAGAGTGGCCGGCGACAAGATCGCTGGCGTTACCGGAGGGTCCAGGTCGCGATGGCGTCGATTACTTCGGGGGCGACGTGCGCCGGCTTGTCGTACTCCTGCGGGGTACTCTTTCCTTCGCCGGCAATGAAAAGATGATTGAGGGCGGGAAAGCTGCGTAGGGTGACGTCGCGCCGGCCGGCGAGGCCGCTCTTCCACAGGGCGAAGTCCTTCATGGTGACCTGGTAGTCGCGCTCACCTTGCAGGATGAGCATGGGGATCTGGCTGCGCCGGGCCAAGTCCACGGGATTATAGCCCTTCAGGTCGCTGCGATAACTCTCCGGGATTCCGGGCAGGGCCTTCCATGGATCGCGTTTCAGCGCGTCCAGTTGTTCCTTACTCGCTGCGGTGCTGAGGTATTCGACTTGCTCGACGATCAGCTCCTCGATGGGCCGGACGTTTCCTGCGAGCACGATAGCGCCCGCCAGTTTGGGGTCAGCCTGCATGATGCGCGGGGCCATGTTACCGCCGAGGCTGTGGCCCAGCACAAAGACGCGGCGGGGATCGACGTGCTCCTGCCGGCGCAGGAGGGCGGCGGCCCGCACGGCATCTTCCACGGTCTCCTGATTCACGGTGAAGTTGTGCATGGCGGTGCATTCCCGGGGGTGAGCGAGGGTGCGCTTATCGTAGCGCAGGACGGCGATGCCGCGGGTAGCGAGCCCTTCGGCCAGGTCGCGAAAGACCCTGGCGCCGCCGATGGACTCGTCGCGATCGTTCGGCCCGGAGCCTTGCACCAAGACGATACCTGGAAATGGTCCGGCGCCCGTGGGAAGGTTCAGCGTGCCCGGCAACTTCCATTCGTCGTCGCCTACGGTGACGTCCTGAGTGGAGAATGCCGCGGCGTGGCTGTAACTGGCGATTTCATAAGCGGGAGGATCGGGCCTGTCCGGTAAGTGAAACCAGGTGCCTTCCACTTTGGCATCTTTGTTCCAGCTCACGATAAAGTTCAGGGTTTCGGCGGGCCAATGTACGGGAATGGTGACCACTACGGAGTCCTGCACGCGGCGTGTGGAGGGTGCGTCCCGGCCTGTCGGGGTTCCGAGTGCCGCGAGTAACTGATCCACCTGCGAGGCGTACTCCTTGAGAGAAATTGCCTGCTTCATCTCTGGCGCGAACAGGGCGTAGAAGGTGTCGCACTTGTGCTGCAGCACCAGGTCGAGAATCTGCTTCGTGCGCTCTTCCGGCGTCTGCGCCTGCGCGGCAACGACGGCCAGCAGGCATGCCAGGAATCCCAAACTACTGTGTCGCCTTGAAGGCATAGCTTCCCGATTCGACTTCGAATACGGCGTTTCCGTCTTCGGAACGGACGAACTTCACCCCTTTGGCGTTGGCAGCGGGCTTTCCCGATTCGGTGACTTTAGCGGCGTCTTTGGCCGGAACCCAAACGGTGGCCGAGGTGTTCGGCGGTACGGTGACGTTCAGGGTGAAGGCGGACGTGTCGCGCTTCCACGCGGTGGCGATGGGGCCGTACATGCTCTTGTGGGAGGCCTTCACGCTGGTGAGATCGGCGGCGGGGTAGGGACGAATCAGGATATGGCGGAAGCCGGGTTTCTCTGGGTCGGAGCGAATGCCGGCCAGATATTCGTACATCCACACGGCCAGGTCGCCAATCTGCATGACGTGGTTGCCGGAATTCATGGCGGGATCGGCGGTGTTGCCATTCCACAATTCCCAGATGGTGGTGGCGCCCTGATCCACCATGTAGCCCCATCCCGGATAGGTCTTCTGGGTGGCGATAGTGTATGCCAGGTCGGCATGGCCATTGTCCGAGAGGGTGCGCATGAGCCACTGCGCGCCCACCAGGCCGGTGCCGACGTGGCCATGAGTGATGTCCTCGATGTTGTGTGCGAGGCTGGCCACCACGGCGGCGCGATTCTCCTGCGGGACCATCTGGAAGTACAGCGGCAGAATGCTGGAGGTCTGGGTGCCGTTGCTGTACATGTTGTCGACGGGTTTGTAGAAGCGCATCTGGAAGGCGTTGTTCACCTGGCTGGCGAGCCTTTCAAGATCGGCCGCTTCGATGGGCTTATCCAGGATTTGCGCATAGCGGGCCACCACGCGCAGCAGTTCGTAGTAGTAGGAAGAAGCGATCAGAGTCTTATCGGTGATGCGCGCCGGGTCCTGTGAATGAATCAGCTTGGGGTCTTCCGGCGGCACGCACCAATCGGCGTACTGGTCTTTGGAGATGAGGTTGTCCTGCACGAGCGGGTATGGTCGAGCCACTTCCGCATGGCGGGGTAGTAGCGCTCGATCATGCGCTTGTCGCCATACTCGTCGTAGAGCATGCCGGGGACGAAGATGAAGGTGCTGGGCCAGGTGAGGTCATCGTGGTAGAGCGGCCAGTAGTTGGGCGCGACATCGGGAATGGCGCCGTCAGGATGCTGCGAATCGGCCAGGTCGGCGGTCCACTTGGAATAGAACGCGGCCACATCGAACATATAGGATTCACTGCGGCTCACCTGGGAGCGGTCTCCCAGCCAACCCTGCCGCTCGTCGCGCTGTGGGCAATCGGTGGGGATGCTGCGATAGTTGCCGGCGATGCCCCACAGGACGTTGTGGTGAATCTGGTTGAGGAGGGTGTTGGAGCTGGTGAAGTCGGCGGTCTGTTCCATGTCGTCGTGGACCACCCTCCCTTCCAGGGCCGCGGCGGCGGGCTCGCCGGGGAAGCCGGTCATTTCCACGAAACGGAAGCCGTGGTAGGTAAAGCGGGGCTCCCAGACTTCCGGGCCCTCGCCCTTCAAGGTGTAGGCGTCGGTGGCGAGCGCGGTGCGCAGATTGGCGACGTAGAGCGAGCCATCGGGGTTGAGCGTTTCGGCGTGGCGAAGGGTGACGGTGGCACCTTTCGGACCGCTGACATGCAGGCGGCACCAGCCCACCATGTTCTGGCCCATGTCAAAAATGTAGACGCCGGGCCGGAGTTGCTTCACGCTCACCGGGTGGAGCGTATCGGTGACGCGGAGGGGTTCGGCCATTTCCGCCGCCAGCATGCCGGTGGGGGCGGCGACCAGGCGCGCGGCGTCCCAGGTAGCGTCGTTAAAGCCGGGCGCGGCCCAGTTCGCCAACTCATTCCGGGAGTCGTAATCTTCGCCATCGTATTCGTTGTTCTGGCGGATGGGGCCGGCGGTGGTGAGCTTCCAGGTATTGTCACTTTCGATGCTGCCGGTGGTGCCGTCTTCGTATTCGAGATTGAGTTGCAGCAGTAGTTTCGGATAGCCGAAACTGCGCGTGCCGGATTGACTGCGGGGGGAGTAATAGCGGCCGTTGCCCAGGATCACGCCGAGGGCGTTGTGCCCGGCGGCAAGCTGGCGGGTGACGTCATAGGTAACGTAGAGCACGCGCTTGTCGTAATCCGTGAGGCCGGGGGAGAGGACGTGATCGCCCACTTTGGCGCCGTTCAGGTAGAACTCGGAGAGTCCCAGGCCGGCCATGTACACGGTGGCGCGGCGGACCTTGCGATCGAGCGTGAACTCGCGGCGGAGCATGCGCGCGGGCAGATGGTGCGCGGCGGCGATGCCCACCAAGCCCCACGGCGCCATGCCGTATTCTCCCAGTTCGACGGAGGGCTGCCAGGCGATATCCAGATAGCCGGCCTTTTGCCAACCGGCTTCCACTTTGGAGGCAGTGCGCCAGCGGTTTTCGGTCTGCACGATGATGGGCTCGCCGGAAGCAAACTCGATGCGCACGGTGGCGAGGAGGCCCGCCGGCCGATCGGGCAGCGGGTGTGCCACCTGGATGGCGACCAGGTTTTCGCCGGTGTGGAGCAGTGAGGTCGCGTCCACCACGGGCGGCAACGTGGTATTCGACTTTGGGGCGATCGGCTCCCCATTCAGGAATACATCCGCCACACTGTCGCCGGAGGCGATGAAGATGGCGCGCGCGATCTTGCGGCCGGCGGGAACGGTGAAAGTCTGGCGGAAGTAGCGATCGCCGGCCGGCGCCGAAGTCTGCGCGTTGGGAGCGTCCCAAATCCAGCGGGCGTTGCGAAAGGCCTGGTATGGGCTGGAGGGGTCCTGATAGATGCGCTCTTCGTCGCGGCCGATCCACCTGGCCTGCCAGTCCGCCCCGAGGAGCAGCCCCATGGACCACTGTGCCGACGGGCTCCACGCGCTGGCTTTGCCATCCTGGTCCCAGACCTGCACCTTCCAGAAGGCGACTGCGCCGCTGAGCAGCGGCTTGCCGGCGTAGACCACCTGGATGGACTGGGCGGAATCCACCTTGCCGGTGTCCCAAAGGTTGCCGGCGTTGGCTTTCAGGGCGGCTTCCGTGGAGGCTACCAGGATTCGGTAGGCCGACTGCCGCAGGCTTCGGGCGGTGGG
>OKRF01000480.1:22483-23303 GCA_900290315.1 Candidatus Sulfopaludibacter sp. SbA3
AGGGAGGCTACCAGGATTCGGTAGGCCGACTGCCGCAGGCTTCGGGCGGTGGGACTTCCGGCAGTCACGAGCCAGCTCAGGCGCGGTTCGGTGACATCGATGCCCTGAGGATTCGCGCGGTATTCACAGCGCAGATTGCCCGGGTGAATGGCCGCGGCGGCGAGGGCAGCGGCGAACAGAGCGAGGAGAATCAGAACTTTTTTCATGAATTTGCATCCCGAGCAAACATTATCGCGCCTTTCAGGAGCGGGGGTTGGGGAAGAAGCGGGGCCGGGGGTTGGAGGCCGGGGGCCGGGGATTGGATGCGCTTCGCGCGGCTGTTTTTTGTAAGCCATCGGATTTTCTCGAAATTTAGCTTCAGGCCGCCTTGCGGAAGGGCTTCTTGGGGGCCTCGAAGCGCTTTTTGGCCTCGGCGAGGCGGAGGTTGAAGGCTGCGCGACGGGCGATTTCGGGGTATGAAAAAACAGCGTGAGGGGGCAGGAATTGCGTGAGGGGGCAGGAATTCGCGGGGGTAGTCGCGTTCGATGTCGAAGGATTCTCCTTTGGCTGCTGCCAGTTGGGCCAGGAGGGTGGCTTCTTCCACGGCTTTTTCGAGGGCGGCCTGACGGTCCTGCTGCTGCTGGCGGAGGATGGCCAGGTTCTTTTCGATCTTGCGCTGGATGCGGGCTTCGTAGAGGGTGAGGAGTCCGAGTTTGTGGGAATCGGTGAGCCAGACTCTGGCTTGGGCCAAGGCGGCATCGGTTTCGGGGTGGTGGGTGTGGATGTCGTCGGGATCGTTGAGTCCCCGGGTGAAGGTGTTGTTGTCGATGACGGCGGCGAG
>OKRF01000480.1:23313-23787 GCA_900290315.1 Candidatus Sulfopaludibacter sp. SbA3
CATGATGCGGACCTGGCCGGTGAGGCCGTGACGGTACGCGTTAAAGGTGCGCGGATCGCGCTGAGGTTTGGGTTCGATGGGTTCTGCGAACATTTGGGGTTCTCCTTCCACTTACCGGTATAGCATTGCGACAATGGGCTGGAAGGTTAAGTTGTTGAAGGGATTGAGCAAGATTGTTGTGAACGGAAAACGGTTTGCCCGGTTTCGCGGCACCGGACAGCCGATTGGCAGGAGGATCTTCACCGCGCCGAACACCGAGTGAAGGTGCCGCCGCGGTGCCACTTTGCAAATTATCTGGCGTAACTCTTTGCGCGCTATTTGGCGTCAGCCCGCGCCAGCAGCCGCGAGACGGTGGCAGGGTGGACTTTAAATTGGCGGGCGGCGTCGGCTGCCGTCTTGCGGCCCTTTGAAACCATCTTCCGGATCTCGGACTGTTGTTGAGGCGTCAGCTTTGGGCGGCGTCCGCCGATGCGT
>OKRF01000479.1:0-7092 GCA_900290315.1 Candidatus Sulfopaludibacter sp. SbA3
AGGCCCTGGTGGATGCCGCCGCAGCCAATGACCCGGCGGCCATGCTGCAACTCTTCGGCCCCGCAGGCAAAGACATTGTCCAATCCGGCGATGCCGAGGCGGACAAAGAAGGCCGCACCCACTTTGCCGAACTGGCCCACCAGAAAATGCGCGTGGAAACCGACAAAGACGGCGACCGCGCCACCGTGATTGTGGGGCCGGACGATTGGCCCATGCCCGTGCCTATCGTGCTCGATAAGGGCCAATGGCATTTCGACGCCGCCACCGGCCGGGTGGAAGTCCTGGCCCGCCGCATCGGCCGCAACGAAATCACCGCAGTCGAGGTTTGCCGTGCATATGTGGAAGCCCAGATGGAGTATGCCTCGCGCGACCGCACTGCCGCTGGCATGCTGCAATACGCCCAGAAGATCCTGAGCTCGCCTGGCAAGAAGGACGGCCTGTACTGGGAAGGCGAGCCCGACAACCTGGTGCCCAAGGCCTTTGGCGACGCCTCCGCTGCCATGTTCGCCGAAGGCAAGAAGCCCGAGCCTTATCACGGCTACTACTTCCACATCCTGAAAGCCCAGGGCCCCGACGCCCAGGGAGGCGCCATGGATTATGTGGTCAAAGGCAAAATGATTGGCGGATTCGCCCTCGTCGCTTACCCCGCCGAGTACGGCGTCTCCGGCATCCAGACCCTCCTCGTCAACCACCAGGGCAAGGTCTACGAAAAGGACCTCGGCGCCACCACCGGAGTGCTGGCGCGCCAGATCACGCGCTTCAATCCCGACAAGACCTGGAAGATGGTCACCGGTGAGTAAGATCTCTGAGGTATTGGACTAACCTCATACCGGTAACGCCGGCGGTCTCCGCCGCCGGTATAGCGAGCGACGCGAGCCACAAACACCCGGCCCCATTTTCATCCCGCCGGGTGAGCTATCACCTCATGGAGCCACGTCTGTTGTAGGTTGTCAGAATTACTGAAAATTCTTGCCGCGGTTCATGAAAAATCTCGCCACAGAAAGTGAAAAGATCCTACATGGCCCGCAGACAGGCATGGCTTGGGGGGAGATGGGCCTCTGTTCATTCGTTGCCAGCCCGGGTCGGAGCACCGATCGCTTTCTCCGTCCGAACGCCGGCTGGCGCGAACGTAAACCCTTCGCCGTTAGGCGAGGATCGATCCACATTTCATCGTCAGGGTGTCCCGTTCACTTGACCCGGAAAAGGCCGACTTCCTGGTTTGTGGGTGATCCGTTCGGGGCTATAAGGGTGCCAGGCCAGATGTCGGACAGTTCCGGCAGATCATCTCCACAATCGAGAACGCTGACTCAATCCACATGTCCAGCTCAACGCCTTTGGGGTTATTGACCAGAGAGGTGGTTGGCGAGTGGAACTCACGGTTAAAGCTAAACATCAATTAACAGCGCGTCGAAACTGGGCGCTGGATCAATCGTGGTGCAGAGCGTCGGCCGGATGGACACGCGAGGCCTTGAGGGCGGGAATGAGGGCGGCTACGGCGGCGACGAAAATGAGGGCAGACGATGCGGCGACCATTCCTGAGATATCCTCCGTACCGACGCCGAAGAGCACGGCGGCGGCGCCGCGCGCACCGGCCAGCGCCAGGGGCACACCGGCGGCGAGGCCCGCGAGAACAAGAACCAGGCTTTCCCGAAGGACCATGCCGCACACTCCGGCGGGCGTAGCGCCGAGGGCCATGCGGATACCGAATTCCCGGACCCGCCGGCTGGTGGCGTAGGCCAATACTCCGTAGAGCCCGATGCAGGCCAGGAGAGTGGCCATGAGGGCGAAGGTTGCGGCGAGAGCGGCAAGGAGGCGCTCCTGGGAGAGGACGTCGTCGAGCTGACCGGCGACAGTCGTGATATTCAGAATAGGCATCGACGGATCGATGGCGCGCAGGCGCCGGCGAACCGCGTTGGCCAAGGTGAGAGGATCGCCGGCAGTTCGAATGAGGATACACCACGTAGCACGCAGTTGATTCGTGAATTGGGCGTAGGGAGTGTAGAAGATGCCGCGCTGGTCGCGCGGCGAGCTGCGTTGATCGGCGACGACTCCGACGATCTCCGTCGTGTAGCCGGGTTGATTGCCGATACCGATGCGCTTGCCGATTGGGTTTTCGTCGCCGAACAAGAATCGGGCCAGGGTCTGATTGAGAACAGCGACCTGCGGGCCGGTTGCCAAGTCGCGATCGGTGAATTCGCGGCCTGCGAGGACTGGGGTCCCGACTGCTGAAAAAAAGCCCGCGGTCACGCCGACGCGCGCGGTCAACAGGCCGGGCTTGGGAGGCTTGCCTTCGACACGCCAGATGTCGCTGCCTCCGCCGCTCACGTTGCCGGTGAGCAGGGGTCCGATGCCGACGGCGAGCGCGCCGGGAACGGTCCGCATCTCCCGGCGGACGGTCTCGGAGAGATCGAAGAGCGCCGGCTGGGCGCGGCCGGTTTGGGCGGCGTCGACCCAGGCCATGAGCAGGTGGTCCCTATCGAAGCCGAGGTCGCGCTTCTTGAGGTTATCGAGCGAGCGCAGAAAGAGGGCCGCGCCGCACAACAGCATCACGGAGAGCGCCACCTGCACCACGACCAGCGTCTTTCGCACGCCGCCGCCGGCGGCGCTACCCCGTCCGGTGAGAGCGGACGAGAGCGGCGTATTTGAGGAGCGGAGGGCCGGCGCGACGCCGAAAGCGATTCCGGCGATCAGGCAGACCAACGCGGTGAATCCGAACACGCGCGCATCGCGATAGAGGCCGGGGGCCAGCGAGACGATGGAGGCAGCGGCGCCATTGCTGCGCATGCTGACAGGGCCGGCGCGCAACATGGAAGCGATGCCATCGATAGACACCGAAGCCAACAGCGTGCCGGCCAGTCCCCCGGCGATGGCAAGCAGGACGGTCTCGGTGAGAGCCTGGCGGACGATTCGGGATCTTCCGGCGCCGATGGCGACACGCACCGCGGTTTCGCGCTGGCGGGCGGTAGAACGCGCAAACCACAAGTTGGCGACGTTGGCGCAGCCGGCGAGCAAGATGAGCGCGGCGAGCACCATGAGAATGGTGATGGGAGTGGCTAGCGCCTCGCGCTGCGGCGAGAAACCGGTTCCGGCCGGTTGCAGTTCAATGCGCTGCTGGGCGATCTGTTGGGCGAGTTTCGGCGTGATCTGCGGGACGCTCTCAGTGAGGAGCTGCTGATACAGCACCTGGCTGGCGGCCCGCGCCTGCGCGATTCCGACGCCGGGCTTCAGGCGGGCGAAGATGCGCGTCGGGTGGCGAGGTGTCGGAGGGATCTCCGGCATGATTGCGGGCTGCATGGTGAAGGGAAACCAAAGGTCGGTCGCACTGGCTACGCGGTCGCCGGTAAACTCGCGAGGCGCGACTCCCACGATGGTAAAGACGATTTGATTCAGCCGCAGTGTCCGTCCCACGATATCGGCGGCCGAGTTGAATTTCCGCTGCCAGAAACTGTAGGAAATGACGGCGGCGGGGCCGGCGGCGTTCGGGCGCTCGTCATCTGTGGTGAAGGTCCTGCCCATGGCGGCGCGGATGCCGAGAGTCGCGAAGTAGTCCCCGGAGACCATGCCGGCGCGGACGGGACCGGCGTTGGCGCCATTGCTACCGAGAATCACGTTCGAGCGGTCCACATACCAGCTTGCCGAAACACCGCTGAAGACGGTGGAGCGCTCCCGGAATTGAAGGAACATGGGATGGTACATCGCAAAGTCCGAGCGCGGAGCCGTGCCGTCGCGCGGCCAGACCAGGACCAGACTGCCGGGATCGGTGACCGGCAGCGGCTTCCAGAGCAGAGCGTTCATCAAGCCGAAGACTCCGGTGCCGGCGCCGATGCCGACGGCGAGGGACAGGATCGCGATCACGGTAAAGGCGGGGGTGCGGCACAGCGCGCGGGCGGCGTAACGCACATCCTGCAGCAGGATGTCCCAGAAGCCGAAGCCCCAGGCGTCCATGGCGCGGTCGTTGATGAGGGCGGGGCTGCCGAAACGCCGGCGGGCCTCGGCGCGCGCGGCTTCCGGAGCAACACCGCGCGCGAGTTGCTCACGCACTTCCATTTCGAAGTGCGTATCCATTTCCTCGCTGAGGTCGCCGGCGATCTCGTCGCGGCGGAAGAACTGACGCAGTTTGCTGAACCATTCGCTCATGGCAAAACCTCCGGGACTAGAATCCGGCCCATCGCCTGCACGAAGCGGCGCCAATGCGACTCGGCGGAAATCAACTGCAGCCGGCCGCGCGGGGTCAAGCGGTAATAGCGTGCGCGGCGCGCGTTTGGCGATGTCTTCCAGCGGGCGTCGATCCAGCCGCGCTGCAAGAGCCGCTGAAGTGCGGGGTAAAGTGTGCCGTTGTCGACCACGAATTCGCGGCCGGACTGATGCTCGAGAAATTGACCGATACCGTAGGCGTGGTTGGGTCCTACCTGCAAGCTGCGCAGGATGAGCACGTCCAGCGTACCCTGCAGAAACTCGAGTGGTTCAGATGGATTGTCTACCGTAGACATTCTATCCATAGTGCCGCAGCGTGTGCGCTGCTGTCAACACCGCTCGCCTCGTGTACCGGTGGCGCGCGTCCGTACCTGCTAGGGGGTGGTTTTTGGCTAGGCTCCGCGGATCGCCCATCGGTCCACTCGGCAACCAAGAGTACCGGCGACAAGATCGCCGGCGCTACCAACCCGGATGAGGCACCGCCACATGAGCGTCTCTCCCGAAAATGGCGGGTAACGCCGGCGGTCTCCGCCGCCGGTATGGCGAGCGAAGCGCGCCACAAACCCGCGGCCCCATTTTCATCGCTGGGTGACTCCACTCGAGCGTGACAGTGGCCCCAAAATGATCGCAAAAGTGCGCTATTTGAAATCTTCCACCAGCATCAGATCGTAAAGGGTCGGCTGGGACTGCTCCATCGCCACCCAGGCGCCATCGGGTGAGACGCTGAAAAGGCCAGCCTGGGGTACTTGCGCCAGCGTTCGAGTCTTCCCGCTTCGCAGATCGCGAACGCGAAGCTCGTTGCCCGCAGTCAGGAAGTAGAGACCCATTCGGTTGACATCCCAATAGCGATCTCCCCGCAGCGGCAGAATCTCCTCTGCCGGCCCGCCTTTCTCTGGCATGCGGTACAGCGAAACCCGCAGTTGCGCCTGATAACCCTCCTCTTGCTTCTGATAATAGAGCGCATCCCCTTCGCTGGACACCATCGGGGAAGCGCCGCCGGTCCTCGTTACCTGAACAGGCTCGCCGCCAGCGGCAGGCATCTTCCAGATTTCGTCGCGGCCGCTGCGGTCGCTGGTGAAATAGATCCATTGCCCATCCTGCGACCAGTCCGGCCTGGAGTTCCAGGCGTTCCCGGAAGTCAGGCGCTGCGGCTCGCCGCCATCTGCCGCGATGAAGTAGATCTGGCTCTTGTCTTCCGGACGCGCATCGAAGGCGATCCGCCGGCCGTCCGGCGACCACCGTGGCGAGGTGACGAAGGGGCCGCCGAAGGATGTCAGTTGCTCGCATCCGGAACCATCGGCGTTGCACGTCCAGATCTCCGGATTTCCCGACCGCGTGGAGAAGAACGCGATCTTGCGCCCGTCCGGCGAATACCGTGGGTGCAACTGCAACCCTCTGGCGCTCACCAGCGGTTCCAGCGTGCCGGCTTGCGTATCGAGCCGGACCAGATCGCCGCGATAAACCCGGCTGGCATAAATCAAGCGGTGCCGGGCGATGGAAACTGCGGGCACAAGCTGCGAGTCCCATCCCAGGTTGAGCCTCTCCGGCACGCGGTTTCCTGCAATCGAGAGCCGGTACAGGCTCCGGTTGATGGCGCCCGCGCTGTAGACGATCTCCCGCCCATTCACCCAGGCGATTCCCGATAACAATCCGCCCGTGACCGGACCCACAGGCTGCGGCTGCCCGTCCGGCTTCAGGTTGCGGGATAGCGGGAGCAGATACGGTTGCGCCTGATTCTTACCTCTGCCGACGTGCCGGCAGAAGACCAGTTGCCGGCCGTCGGTGAGACCGCCGGACAATCGTCTACGCCGCTGGTGAGTCGCCTTCTTTCGCCGCTCAAAGGCGAGATCAGCCAGATGCCGGAGGGCTCCGTTTCGCCACGGAACCCGGAAGCCAGCAGCCAGTTTCCATCGGGAGTCCACGCGATTTCCGCCAAAAGCGGCAAATCGGCGACGCGCCGCTCCGGGCCGCCGATGGACGGAATCAGCACGATGGCCCAACTGCCGTCCGGATTGAGGCGAGTGAAAGCGATCCAACGGTCGTCCGGCGACCATGCGATGGAACTCCCTTCCACCTCGTGCGAATTCGTTAAACCCTCCGCGGGGGCCTCGGCCAGCCGCTGCGCGCCATTCGCACCGATCTGCTTAACGTAGATGCCGGGTCCATCGTTCTTCTCGCCAGTCCAAAAGAAAGCCACGCGGTTGCCGTCTGGCGAGAACGATGGACTGTTGATGGGACCCTGATAGCCGGTGAGCGGAATGGGACGCAGTACCTGCGGCGCAGGTGGGAGCCGCAGCCACGCCATCAGCGCGGCGAGAGCGATCGCCGGGGCTGAAGCCCCCATCCAAAGCCAGCGCCGCCGCCGATTCCGCGGGACGGGCATCCTGGCGGCAGCCTCCAGGGCGGCCTCCAGATCTTTCATCTGCTGGTAACGCTGCGCCGGCTCCCTCTGCAGACAACGCGAGACGATTGGCTCCAGGGTGCCCGCCGGCGCCATCTCCTGCAGCACTACCCCGAGGCTGAAGATGTCGCTGCGCGCATCGGCGCCCTCGCCGCGCAATTGCTCCGGCGACATGTACGCCAGGGTGCCGAGGATGGTGCCTTCCGCGGTTTTGGTGTCGCCCACACCTTCCACCTTGGCTAGACCGAAATCCAACACCTTCACGCCGCCAGTAGTCACCATCACGTTGGCCGGCTTCAGATCGCGATGGACAATCCCATGAGCGTGTGCCGCGGCCAGAGCCCCCGCCATCTGAGTGCCATAGCGGACCGCTTCCTCCATCCCCAGCCGGCCCCGGCGCAGGCGGTCCGCCAGCGTCTCGCCCTCCACGTATTCCATGACAAGGTAGTTCGGCCCCACATCGTACACGGCGCAGAGATGGGGATGATTAACGGCGG
>OKRF01000479.1:7102-33557 GCA_900290315.1 Candidatus Sulfopaludibacter sp. SbA3
CGAAGCGGGCGTTGAACGGCGAGGTGAGGGTTTTTACTGCGACGATCCGTGCCAGCCGGGTGTCGCGGGCTTTGTAGACCGTGCCCATCCCTCCTGTGCCGATCCGTTCAAGGATCTGGTAGGGTCCTAACTGCGCCGGGCGATCCAGCACCGCCTCGCCCGAGTCCTGCGCCAGCAGCGATTCCACTTCACCGCGTAAGGCGCCGTCATCCCCACAAGTTTCCAGCAGAAAAGCTCCCCGCTGGCTGGGGGACTTTTCCAGGGCCGAATGATAGACCTCCTCGACCCGACGCCACCTCTCAGGGTCCATCGGAAACTCGATTATACATTCAATCGGGCCTGATTGTAGTTTTGGCGCGCCGTTTCCGCTTAGCGGTCAGGAGAAGGAAAAATGACCGCCAAATGGATTTTCGGATGCACCATCCTGGTGGGGCTGAATGTCCGCGCCCAGGAATGCGGCTGGAAAGGTGAGCCGCTGGTGGAAGTTCACCTGGAAAACGACATGATGGTACCGGCGATCATCCTGAATCAGGCCAAAGGGATTGCTTCGGGCATGTTTTCCAGCATCGGAATTCGTGTCGAGTGGAAAGAGGGAGTGCCTCGCCCGGCAGCCCAACCCGCCGCCTGCGAAGCGCGGGCGAATGAGGTACTGGCTGTCGAATTCGATGAGGAAGTCGACGTCCGGTTCACGGGAGACGCCTTCGGCTACGCCGTTCCCGGAGAGCCCGGCGCGGCCATCCATATTTTCTATCGCCGGGTAGCCGCTAGTATGCCGTACATGACCGCTGTGCTGCTTGGCCATGTGATGGCACATGAAATCACACACATGTTGGAAGGTGTCGCGCGCCATTCGGAGGAAGGAGTCATGAAGGCTCACTGGACCAGCCAGGACTACAACCAGATGGCCATGCATCCCCTGCCGTTCGAGGAAGAGGACGTGGAGATGGTGCGGACGAGTCTGGGGCTGTGAACCCGCACCGCCCTACTCCTGCCTGAGGGCGCTCAAGGGATCGATGCGAATGGCGCGACGCGCGGGTATCCATGAGGCCACCGCGGCAATCCCCAGGATGCTGAGAAACACCGTGGCGAACGTGGCTGGATCCGTGGGCTCTACGCCGTAGAGGATCTGTCCCAGAAGCCGCCCAGCCAGGAGTGCCGCACCCAAGCCGATCGCTGTACCGCAAGCGACCAGAATCATGGCGCGACGGCCCACCGAGCGCAATACCTGTCCCTGGCCGGCGCCGATAGCCATGCGGATGCCGATCTCGCGGGTCCGCCGGGAAACCGCGTACGCCATCGTCCCGTAGATGCCCGTGGCAGCCAGAATCGCGGCTAGCAGGCCGAAAGCTCCCAGCGCGGATGCTGCGATGCGGGCCGGAAACAGCGCCAGGTTCAGATGCTCCACCAAGGTTCCAGTGCCGTAGAGCGCAATTGTGGGGTCCAGATCTCTCACCACCTGCCGGATCTGGCTGAGCGCCTCCATGCCAGTCCCTTTCGATCGCGCCACCACTGAGATATAGCTGCCGTACCAGATCTCCAGCGGCAGCCACATCGCAGGCGTGGGAGATTCGGTGAGCGAAAAGTACTTGCCATCTTCCGCCACCCCCACAATCTCGATGGGCTTACCATCCGGCTTCGTCCGAAACTGTTTTCCCAGCGGCTCTGCCCCGTGCAGCAATTGGCGGACGAACGCCCGGTTCACCACCGCCACGCGTTTGCCACCTTTCTTGTCTCGGGCGTCGAAGTCGCGCCCCCGCAGGAGCTTCGTCTGCATGGTGCGGAAGTAGTCCGTACTCACACTGTACTCGTTGACAATGGGCGCGTCGGTCGGCTTACCGATTGGCTGCCCTTCGATATAGACTCCATCCGAACTGACATTCAAAGAGAGGGGCAGAAAGTCGACCAGCGCGGCCGATTCCATTCCCGGCAACGCCCGCAGCCGTTCCAGCAACCGGTGTTGGAACTCGCGGCCGCGCTCCTCGTTATAGCCCTGACTGCTGAGATCGAACATCGCCGTCACCGCACCCTTCGGTTGGAAGCCGATGGGCGCATCCAGCGCCCGCTGCAGGCTGCGCACCACCAGCACCGAGCACACCATGAGCACCACCGAAATGCTGACTTGCGCCGCCACCAGGTAGTCGCGCAGGTGCCAGTGGCGCCATTTCTCGGTGATGGCCTCGTTCTTCAGCGCCGGGAGCAGATCGGCCCGCGTGGCTTGCAAGGCGGGCAGCAATCCGAAAAGCAGAGTGGTGCCTGCCGCGACGGTCAGGGTGAACAGGAACACGCGCAGGTCCGGGTCGGCATTGATCCGGATGGGAAAATCGATGGGCGGATGGAATTGCGAAAGGGCGCCGGCGATCCACGTTGCCAGCATGGCGCCGCCCGCTCCACCGGCGATGGCGATTACCAGGCTCTCGGTTAGCAACTGGCGAATCAGGCGGCCTCGCGGCGCTCCCAATGCCAGGCGCAATCCGGTCTCTTTGCGCCGGTCGGCCGCACGCGCCAGCAGCATGCTGGCCAGGTTGGTACAGGCCACCAACAGCACCAGGCAGGAAACTCCGAACAGGATGGACGTGAATCCCACCACGGGCCCGCGAATGTAGTTCCCCGCGAGGCCGGTTTTCGAGACCACCAGTTTCATGCCGCCGTCTTCCTTCGGGTAGTCCTCCGCCAGGCGGCTGGCGATGGCATTCAAGCCGGCTTCGGCCTGTGCCATGGTGACGCCGTGCTTCAGCCTTCCAGCCACAAAGGTATTGCTGTTGTCGCGCTTATCCAGATTCCCATCGCCCCCTTCCAGTTGCTTCTGCATCACCATGGGGAAGAAGACTTCGGGCGCAAAGAACAACTCGGTACCGAAGAATCCGCGTGCCGCCACTCCCAGAATGGTGAAATCCATACCGTTGACTTTTACGGTGCGGCCGACTACCGCGGGATCGCCGCCGAACCGCTTCTCCCAGCAGGCGTAGCTCAGAACCACCACCGGATGGCCGCCGGGACGCACATCGTCCTCGCGCGCGAGCAGACGTCCGCGGGCCGCCTTCACGCCCAGCACCTCGAAATAGTTGCCGGAGACCATGTAGCCCCACAGCCGCTGGCTGTTCCCCGGCAATCCCAGGCTGGTGGGGAGGATGCGATAGCCCACCAGGCCCGCGAGCACGTTGTTCCGGTCGCGGATGTCCCGATAGTTCGGGTAGGACAGCGTCGGGAACACGTTCCCACCCAGCGTCTCGTTGAGCGAGATCAGTTCGGAGGCGTGCGCCACCGGCAGCGGCCGCAGCAACACCTGGTTGATGACGCTGAATACAGCGGTGTTGGCGCCGATACCGAGTGCCAGGGTCAGGATCGCCACCACTGCAAAGCCGGTGTTGTGCCGGAGATGGCGCAGAGCTAGACGGAGATCGGCGAACAGATGTTGCATACCGACAAAAATAACAATTCGCCTGCCACGCTAACGCCTTGACACGAATGCCGTGACGGACGTCAACTGTTCACATTCGGGACAGAGTGTTGCGCTGTAGGACAGACGATCGTGGTTTGTCGTCTGTCTTCTTTTTCGCGCGATTTTCTGAATATACCCTCTAGACGGTAGTTACCCTGCCCCCTGCCTTCCCGTCTTCTCAATTGCAAGCCGAAAGCGCTTGCAAATCACACAAACAAAAGAGGAGAACTTAACATGAAATCCATTCTGATGGTTGCCGCTCTCGCTGTCGCCAGCCTGTCCGTTGTCAGCGCCAAGAGCTACGAAATCGTTCTGAACAACCCCGTCCAAGCCGGTCAGACCGAGTTGCGCGCCGGCCACTACCTGGTAAAGGTGAACGGAACATTCGCCGAGTTCCTGAACATCGACAACAGCCACACCATCATGGTGCCGGTGAAGGTCGAGGCGGCCCCCAGCAAGTTTGACTACACCGCCGTGGACACCAAGACCGAAAACGGCGTCTCCCAGATTCAGTCCATCGAACTGCAAGACACCAACAGCAAGCTGGAGTTCTAGTCGCCCCGCGTTAGTTCTCCTCAAGGGGACAGGCCTCCGCGGCCTGTCCCCCTTCACTTGATCCTGCCCGCTCCTCCGTATACCATCTAGTCATCCAGGAGGCTTCTCGATGCGGGTGTTCTCCTTATTTCTGGCTTCGATCCTGTTGTTTGCCCAAGCGCCTTCGCGCCTGCAGGTGGGCTACGATTCCATCCAGCCTTCTACCCTGAAGGCCGACCTGACCTTCCTTTCGTCGGATGCCCTGGAAGGCCGCCGTTCCCTGGAACGCGGCTCGGAAGTCGCCATCCAGTGGATCGCCAGCGAGTTCGCCAAAGCGGGACTGAAGCCCGCGGCAGGAGATTCGTTCCTCCAGGCGGTGCCGCTCATCGAATACCAGGTGGACCGGGCGCAGACTGCGCTCACCCTGCGGCATGGCGACAAGGCGGAGACTTTTCACGCGCCGGAGGCCACTGGCGCCTTCTCGAATGAAGCCACGGTATCGGGCGCAGTGGTGTTTGCGGGTTTTGGCATCACGGCTTCGGAGCTGGGCTATGACGATTACGCCGGCATCGACGCCAAGGGCAAAATCGTCCTGATCTTCAATCACGAGCCGCAGGAATTCGATGCCAACTCCATCTTCAACGGCCGGGGCAATACGCGTTACGCCAACAACTACTCCAAAGTCCTGAACGCGCAGCGCCACGGTGCCATTGCCGTGCTGACTATGGCCGACCCGAATCACGCCAGCGGCGGAGCGGGCCGCGGCGCGGCGGCCGGACGCGGCAGAGGCCAGCAACAGCAGCAACTGCGCCCGCACATTCCACCGGAGGCCCTGGCGGAAGGCGGCACCGCCATCCCGACCTGCGGTCTTTCCGCCGCTGTGGCCGCCAAGCTCTTCGATGCCGCCGGCAAATCCGCCGCCGACGTGCAGACCGCCATCGATGGCAAACTGGCGCCCGCCTCCTTCGACGTGCCTGAAACCCGAGTGGAACTGCGCACCGTGGTGGCCGAACGGAAGCGCGCCATCTCTTACAACGTGGCCGGCCTGTTGGAAGGCAGCGACCCGAGCCTGAAGGCCGAGACCATCGTTTTCAGCGCCCATCACGATCACGATGGCGTGGGGCCGGCGGGGGGCATCATGCACGGGGCGGACGATAACGGCTCTGGCACTGTGGGAGTGGTGGCCCTGTCACATGCCTTTGCGAGCAACCCGGTCAAACCCAAACGCTCCGTGCTGTTCATAGTGTTCGCCGCCGAAGAGCGGGGACTGCTGGGCGCGTATTACTACGTGTCCCACCCTCTGCGTCCGCTCGATACCACGCGCGCCGAAATCAACTTCGACATGATCGGCCGCAACGAAGCGCCGGTGAATCCCGATGTTCCGCAGCCGGAAATCTCGGCGGACACGTCCAACGAACTGGGGCTGATCGGCACCCACTATAGTCCCGACTACCGCGAGACGGTGGAGCGCAATAACAGGATTGTGGGTCTGCAGCTCACCTATAAGTGGGACCACGATGCCACCCAGCAGGTGCTCTTCCGCAGCGATCAGTTTCCGTTTCTGATGCACGATATTCCAGCGGTGTGGTGGTTCACCGGCTTCCATCCCGATTACCACCAGGTGACCGATACTGTGGAGAAGATCAACTTTCAGAAGATGGCGAAGATCCTGAAGCTGGCCTATCTTACCGGATTCGAGTTCGCCGACGGCCAGAATCCGCCGCGGCTGCAAGCGCGCGCCCGGAGCGTGGAGTAGACCGCGCATGTTGGGCTCCACTATCGACGTGTTGTGGACGGCGCGTTACGATTATCAGCCGGGTTGGGTCCTGGAGCCACATCAACACAGCTACTTCCAGATGCTCTACGTGTTGGGCGGCAAGGGGACGTTTCAACTGGACAATCACCGGTTTCCGCTGCGCACAGGGCTGCTGCTGCTGATCAAACCGGAGGTGGTGCATGGAGCCTCCGCCGCTTCCCTGACCAAGACGCTGGACATCAAATTCCATGTAAGGAATCCGATGTTGCGGAAGGCGCTGCTGAAGGCCCCGAGTTATGCCAACATGCGCGAATCGCCCATTCCCGAAATGCTGGAGCGCATCCGCTTCGAAGGCGAGCACAAAAACTCGCTGTACCGCGATGTCTGCCGCGCGTTGATGGCGGAGATCGTGCTGCTCTATTTGCGGCATCACAGCGGCGTGGAGGAAAGACCCGCGGCCCCGGTGGAACCGCAGGACCAGGTGCAGGATCCGCTGCTGCGCAAGAGCCTGGATTACATCCGCCACAACTACGCCGGCAGCGTGGGAGTGGCGGATATCGCCAAAGCCCTGGGCTGTTGCGACCGCTCGCTGCGGCTCCATTTCCGCAGCACCCTGGGTGTGCGTCCGCTGGAATATCTGCAGCGCTACCGCCTGGCGCGTGCCAAGGAACTGATCGAGTATTCCGACTATTCGCTAAAGGAGATCGCCGTGCGCGTCGGCTTCAAGAACGTGCAGCATTTTACGCGCCTGTTTGCCGCCAGCGAAGGCAAGAGTCCCGGCGCCTGGCGCCAGCAATATCGCGAAGGCATTCGCAAAGACGTCTGCATCAATCCACGGTTTGAGAATGCCAATTGGACGCGCCAGTAGGGCGGGCGCCTGGTAACGCCGGCGATCTTGTCGCCGGTGCTGGTTCAGGCCACAACGCGTTCGCTGAACGCCCTCCTTCTCAAACTCACCGGAAGTTAGGGCCCTTCCCTCCACCGGCGTTACCCGGCTTGCTCGGTGCATCTGACCCTTTCCGACGCCCAGATGGTCCGCCATCCTTGCTGACGACGTTCGCGGTCTTGCGGCGGGTCGGCGTCCACATTGCCGCTTTCGAGGCCTGCTCAAGCTTTACGCGCGTTACGGCCTGCCAGATTGCTCGCCCACCATGCGTGGACTTTGTCGCGAGGTTTCGACCAGCACCGTTACCCCTACTAGCCGCTCGCCAGCTATCGAATCGAACCATCAATTGTTCGAGTGGGTCCTTCCCCCACTGGTAATCACCCCCTTTGGGCACACGCGAGACCGCCGGCGCTACCCCTGCCCGAACGGCTAGCTGGAAAGCACGGCCACACGGTGTAAGCTGGTAGAAAGTGGCTCCCGCACAACCCAAAAAGAAAAAACCGACAGAGGCGTTTCGTAGCGTCCGCCCGCTGCTCATGGATCTGGTGCGGCCACGGCGCAAACTGCTGTTGCTGGGCTTCCTGCTGACCATCATCGGCCAGGTCTGCAGCATGGTGCTGCCGATGAGCAGCAGGTCCTTCATCGACACGGTCATCGGCAAAGGGCGCACCGATTTGTTGATGCCGCTGATTCTGGCGGTTCTTGGCGCCACATTGATCCAGGCGGCTACCTCGTTCACGCTGAGCCAGCTTCTTTCCAAAGCCGCGCAGCGGCTGATCGCGGAGATGCGGCGGCGCGTGCAGGAACACGTGGGGCGGCTTCCGGTGGCATATTACGACGCCAACAAATCCGGCCTGCTGGTGTCGCGCATCATGAACGACGTGGAAGGCCTGCGCAACCTGGTGGGCACGGGCCTGGTGGATTTTGTGGGCGGCATTCTCAAAGCTCTGCTGGCCCTGGGCGTCCTGATGTTCATCAGTCCGGTGCTGACCTGCATGGCGCTGGTGTTCATCGTGGCGTTTGCCGGCGGACTCAGCCAGGCATTCAAGCGCATCCGGCCGATTTTCCGGGAGCGCGGCAAGATTACCGCCGAGGTCTCCGGACGTCTCACGGAATCGCTTTCCGGCGTGCGCGTGGTCAAGGGATATCACGCCGAAGCCGCGGAGGCAACGGTCTTCGCGGGCGGCGTAGAGCGGTTGCTGGACAACATTCTGCGCAGCATCACGGCGATTTCGATCATGAGCACTTCGGCCACCACCATGATGGGCATTGTGGGAGCGGGGGTGCTCTACCTGGGCTCGCGCCAGATTCTGGCCGGCAAGCTGACCACCGGCGGACTGTTCGAATTCATCTTCCTGCTGGGCTTTCTGGTGGCTCCCATGTTCCAGGTGGTGGGGGTGGGAACCCAGATCACCGAAGCGCTGGCCGGGCTGGATCGGACCCAGGAAGTGCTGCATGAAAAGCCCGAGGACCAGTCGCCCAACCGCACTAAGACAGCCAGCGACATACAGGGCAACGTGGAGTTCGACCACGTGAGCTTCGCGTACGATGCCGGCAAGGAAGTTTTGCACGATGTGAGTTTCGCGGCCGAGCCGGGCACCGTGACGGCGCTGGTGGGGCCTTCGGGATCGGGGAAATCGACCGTCATCAGCCTGGTGGCGGCGTTCCACGAACCAGGCGAAGGCAAAGTCCTACTGGATGGCCAGGACCTTTCGACGCTACGTCTGGATTCGTATCGGACACATCTCGGCGTAGTGTTGCAGGATACCTTCCTGTTCGACGGCACCATTCGAGAGAACGTGGGCTTCGCGCGGCCGGCCGCCACAGAGCAGGAGATTCTGGACGCCTGCCGCATCGCGCGCGTGGACGAATTCGCCGAGAAGTTCGAAAAGAAGTACGACACTATCGTGGGTGAACGCGGCGTCAAGCTTTCCGGCGGACAGCGGCAGCGCGTCTCCATTGCGCGTGCCATCCTGGCCAACCCGCGCATTCTGATTCTGGATGAAGCCACGTCCAGCCTGGACTCCGAATCGGAAGCCGCAATTCAGGAGGGGCTGGCCTACCTGATGAAGGGCCGCACCACGTTCGTCATCGCGCATCGCCTTTCCACCATCCGGCGCGCCGACCAGATCCTGGTAGTGGAGGCCGGGCGCATTGTGGAGCGCGGCACGCACGACAGCCTCTACGATCTGCACGGCCGCTACTACGATCTCTACACCCGGCAGCACGGCATTGACGCCAATCTGTTTCTGGCGCCGGGCGAAGGCGACAAGGTTCCGGAAGTGGAAGTGCGGGCGCGCATTGCGGGCGCCGCGGCGCCGACGGCGGCATCGCTACTGCGGGGCGGCACGGCATAAACGACACAGGCGACAAGATCGCCGGCGTTACCGGTTGCCGAAGATCGTCCGCCGCTCGTCAGGCGGGAGGTACAGGCCCTGCAACCGGACAGGCTCGCCGATATCTTTGAAGAGCAGGTCGCCATTGCCGAGCAGGTCCTCCGCTCCGTGGCGATCCAGTAACATCTTGGACTCGATCCGGCTGGTCACCCGCAGACCGACGCGCGCGGGAATGTTGGTCTGCAGAGCGCCCTTTACGATCTCCCGGCTCGGTTGCTGCACTGCCAGCACCAGGTGGATGCCCGCCGCGCGCGCTTTCTGGCCAAGCCGGCGAATGCGCTCCTCGATCTCCTTGCGTCCACAAAACTGCAGGTCCGCGTATTCCTCGCAGACGCACACAATTCGCGCCAGCCGCCCGCCGTTCTGCTGCAATTCGGCAAGGTGATCGACGCCGGCAGCCTGAAACGTGCGATAGCGGCTCTCCATTTCCTCTACCAGGAGATCGAAGACGTCGATGGGGTCGATCTCGTCCGGGTAGACAATGCGCCGATCGCCCCACAAGTACGGCGACCCCGCAAGCTCATTGAAGGCGTTGCGCTTGGGATCGACCAGCAGCAGTTGCAGGGTCTCCGGAGTGTTGGTGAGCAGGAGGCCGGCGATCATGGCGCGCAGCCACTCGCTTTTGCCGCTGCCAGTGGCGCCGGCCACCAGAAGATGGCAGTCGGCCGAATCGGCCAGGTCGGCCATCCGCAAATTGCCTTCGAGATCCAGCCCCACCGGCAGTTTGGAGCATCCCAGAATCGGGTTGGCCTTCGGGAATTGATCGCGCACCGCGGAGAACAGTACCACTTCGCGATCAGGCCGCGCGACATCCACTACCAGGCGGCTGCCGGCAGTGTGGATGAAAGGTGGCGCCTGCAATTGGAGCCGCACCTGCACGGCCCCTGCCAGCCTTCGCACAGATTCGGGGCGGACACTGCGCGCCGGCTGAACGGGAAAGCGCAGGAAAGTGGGACCGACTATGGGGCCGGGTAGCAATTCGACCGGACTGCCGTATTCACGAAAGACGGCCACCAGCCTGTGGCCCAGCTCCGCATACTCGGGTTTGGCAGCGGGCGGCTCCGGACGGGGTGCCGGCGGCGGTGGCGAGGGACTTTGCGTTTCCGGAAGCACGCCCGCCAGACGGCCGATGAGCGCCTTCAAGCGCGCTTCCACCGGCTTGAGTTGCTCCGGCATGAACACCCGCTGATCGAGCCCGGGACGGAAGCGGACCAGCGCGAGCGAACCGGGAGTTCGTTCACCCGCAGCCAGCATGTGATGATACAGGCACGCTTGCGCCAGGTCGGCCTCGGGGGCGGATTGTCCGGTCTTCAGCTCTACCACGCACCACCGGTCGCCTCCCGGCAAACGAAATATGGCGTCGGGGACGCCGTTGATTTGCACGCTATCGGTCCAACCGGGTTCTCGCAAAAGCAACGAGAGTGGCTCTTCGGCCGAGATCAGCAGATCGCCGGCACGGCCATCTCCGGAGACGGAGAACGCACCGCGCCGCCATGCCTCGTGCAGGATGCCCGTCAACCATTGCGCCAGTTCCTGAAGCGACTTCCAAAGATCCAAGACATCCTGCGTGACCGTCTGCAAAGCCGCGTGATTGGCCTGTAAACGCGGGCCGAGCAGAAGACGGTAGATGTGATCGCCCAGACGCGCGCTCCATTCCTCGGCCGTTCCACCACCGCCAGGCAAGGCGGCGCGCGCATGCAGCCGGGCGTCCGAGCCGAGCAAGTCAGCGAAGATCTCGTGGAACAGCGCGCCCACCATCCGGCTGCTGGAGTTGGAACGGCCGTAGACCGGTCCTCCCGCGGCGCGGAGAATTTCGTCGCGAACCTGGCGGACATTCAGTTCTACTGGCATGGTCAGGCGCCCGCCGTGGGCACCAGGCGATACAGCAGCGCCGGCGGACCTTCCAGCAGACCCGCCAGCCCGGGAGATGCCAGCACCGTCTGCCGCACCAGCAACGGTTCCTGGCGCATCTCGCGCGCCGCATCTTCCAGGGTGATCAGGCAACGCTCTTCCACCAGAGACAGCAGGTCTTCGCGAACTTGCGCGTCCACCGGAGACGCGGGCTCGCGGCCGGTGATATTCTCCGCCAGGTCAGCGAGACTCGAAGGCATGTTCTGGGTAAACCAATCCAGCACGGTTTCCGGCGGAATGGGAGAACCGGCGCACGCCAAATCGCCCGAACGAGAGTCGGCGAGCAGGGCGCGCAGCGCTTCCAGTGCCTGCAGCGCCTCGATGGATGGGCGGACCACACGGGCGCCGGCGCGCGTGAGTTCGTCGAGGTAGCGCCGCGTGGCTCGGGCTGTCTTGTTGACGGCCAACCGGGGATCGCGCAGCACCACCAGCTTGGCTCCATCCCGGGGAGTGCGGCCCAGCCGCCGCAGCCTGGCGGCGAGGCTGTTCATGTTCTTCTGGTTGCACAGGCTCACATCGATCCGTCCGGTAGGGGATTCGAAGCGGAAATCGATATCGCGGCTGCCGGACCCGGCCTTCCACTTCCCGCGGGCAGACGCCGCGATCAGTTCCTGAATGCCCTGGGTCAGCGCTTCGTCCACGTCGCCCTGCGAAATCGACTCCGCGGCTGCGTCGACGCGGCTATCCCATTCCTGCTGGAGGAAGGAGGCGAGCGGACGGGGCTGCTCCGCCCCAGGAGAACGCGTGCGATCGAAGAGCTCAGCCGCTTTAGCCAGAATGCTCCGGGCGCTGGCCAGGCCCTCGGTGTTGAAGACGGAGTCAAACTCCGTGGGCGGCGTCCAAGCCAGGCCCGGCCCTGCCGCTTCCAGGCGGGCATGGACGAGCCGCATGGCATCCCGCCGGGCATGGACGAGCCGCATGGCATCCCGCCGGCCCAGCAGCGGCAAAAGCGCCTTCTGCTCGGCGATGCGGTCGTAGTCCGCACGGCGGAACATCGGCTCCACGGAAGATTGCATACAGGAGATGAGGACGAGGTTGTTGGTCTCGTCATGCAGCGTGCTGACGGCGCCGCCGAATGCCAGAAAGCCGGAGAGTTCGCCGGGAGTCGTCTCCAGCGCTTCCACCTGATCGAAGCAAAGCACCATGGGCATCTTCGCGCCAGCTAGGCGAGCGAGCATGATTACCATCTCGCGAGCCGCGTACTCGGGATTCTCCTCGGCGTCCGAGTCCTCGGCAATCCCGAGCTTGTCCAGATCGGCCTCGGTCAGCGAATCGCCGCGCAGCCACGAGCGAACCAGGACCAGATCCTGGCGATGCACGAGGTGCCGCAGCGCTTTCACCAGCCCCGGCGAGAGCCTGCTGTCACCCTCCAGGCTGTCGAAGATTTCCAGCGATGCTAGTTGGCTCTCCGGCACCCGCCTGAGCGTGACGCCCAGCGCCCGCGCGAAACGTCGCTCGTCCCAGGGAAGACCGTCCGGCAACTCGCGCTTGAAGCGGTCGAGTGCGCGCCCGTGCGACCCCGGACCGGCCAGCACGCGATACGCCAGGGATTCGAGATGCATGCTGCCATCCGGGCCCGTGCGCATCAGGTCGTCGGCAATCCGCCGGCGGAGATGGCGCCAGATGGTGTTGGCCGTAGTCGAGAGGCGGATATATACGAACAGCGTTTCGCGCAAACGTTCGTCGGGACTTTGTGCGAGGCCGGCGCGCAGCCTGCGCATCAGGTGCGTTTTGCCGCTGCCCGGCGCACCCCGGACCAGCACCGCGGTGGTCCTGTTTTCGTCGATTGTGGCGGCGATGGCGCGGCGGCATGCGTCGAAGGCCGGCATGCCGATTTCACCGACGTCCGCCTCGGGGAGCGCCCAGGCGTCGCCGGCAATCCAACTAGAGAACGGATTCATCATCGGAGTCTCGCAGGCCAATCACCACGAAGTAATTGCCATCGCCGTCACTCACCAGTTCGTTCTTGGCCGCCTCGTTCAGCCCCAGCGGATAATCGTGCTGGTCCAGGTACACGCGGCGCTGCCGGTACAGCGAAATCACTGCGGCATCGAATGCAATCTTCGCGAAACCCAGTTCCTCGCGCAACTGCCCCAGGCCAATTCCGCCGGGCTTGGTCTTCAGAAACTCGACGATGCGCTGCGCCAGATCGTCCGCGGGCCTCTCGGCGCGCAGGGCATCCAGGATCTGTTCGCGCGTAATGCCCGCGGGCGCCAGCTTCGCCGCCAGGGCGTCCAGTTCTTTTCTCAGCCTGGCGAGGTAGACGTCCGCCGTGGCCGGCTTGGCGCTGTACTTGGGCTGCGTACCCTTCGGCGGAGGATGCACGTACAACTTGCCGGCCGCCGCCAGGCCGTTCACTCGCGATTCTATGAGGGCCCGCCGCTGCGCAGGGGCGAAGCCCGCGAGGCGGTTGCCCACCTTCCGCTGAAGCTCGCTGATGGTCAGTGCCGCGTCCGCGAGCGTTTCAGGCAGCAGTGAATCGACGACATCCTCGGGCCTTTGGGTCCAATAGCGCGCCTGTGCGGAGCGGGTTCGCGGCGGCCAGAGAATGACACGAAAGTCCTCGGTCAGCAATCGATCCAGGGTGCCCGCATCCACTCGCGACGGCGGAGGAATCGCGCTCAGGATCTGGCGCCCTGTCAGTGGTACGTCCGAGCGCCGCAACGATTCCACCGCATGCGCGAGCGTCTCCGATGTCTGCGGTTCAACCGGCGGGTTCATCTGCGTCCAATCGCAAATCTTAGCATGGCGCGCTCCCGATGGAAAAAATCCCGGCCTTGTTGATCGATTTTCCCGCCGCTCCGCGCCCATAGGAGTGGAGCCAGATGCTCTCAGGAAAAAATCGAAAAAGGAGAAAAGCAGATGAAAACCAATCAGCAGGCCATCACCGTCAAGACCAGCGTGAGCGCTGGCGGTGGCGTCCAGGCCGTCAAACCGGACGTCTAAGCTGCAGCCGCGTGCAACGCGAAGATAGGGACAGATACCCCTCGTGCCAGTCTGGTTTCGAAAGCCGGATCCGGCGTCGGGGGTTTGTCTTTTTGCACCACCCACTCCGCTCTCCACCGGCGCCGCGGTCCAGTTCACTGAAGATAATCAGCACTATTGATCGAAATCAGCTCTGTTCCGCGCCCGTAAGAGTGAAGGGCAAAGCGCCCTCAAAATAAAATGAAAAGGAGAAACCAAAATGAAGAATACGAATCAACAGGCCGTGGCTGTAAAGACGCGGGTCAATGCCGGCAGCATCGTCAGCCCGCGATGAATCACCACGAAGTGGTCGCGGTGAGGACGCGGGTCAACGCCGGCGATCTCGTCACCGGCGCCTCGCGTAGAACCCCAGGGCTACATCCGACCTAATAGGGCCAGCCGTGCCCGGAGGGTTCCTGATGCCCGAACCTACCCTATCCAAAATTTCAAATAAGGCTTCTCTTCCGCGAGTCGTAGCAGGTACAAACCCACCTCGCGGGCGTGATAGTCGCCCCACATGGAGGATTCACCCGCTCCGGCGGTCCATCCGTTGGGCTTGTGATACACCGAGTGCAGAATGAGGCCCTGGTGCGCGGCGTTCGTGCTGAGATAGGGCTCCGCGAAGAGAGTGTCGCAGACTGTCAGACCCGCCTGCGTGTAGCGCGAGTCCTTGAGGAAGTGGCCCAGGCGGAGCAGGCCTTGCGCGCCGATGGCAGCGGCGGAGCTGTCCACGGGCTCGTGAGGATTGTACGGATCGGCCGGCGTGGCGCGCCAGTCGCCTAGTTTTTCCAGGCCGGGCGCACCTGTGTCCCAGTACGGGATGCCGTCGGGCGGCGTATTCTCGATGTAGAAATCGCAGGTGGCACAGGCGGCCTTCTCCAGCGTCTCATCTCCGCCGCGGAATTCCAGCAACTCGGCGAATCCGCACATGGCCCACGCCAAGCCCCGCGTCCAAGTACTGAAAGGCGAATAGCCCTGCTGCGAGTTGGGGCAGCGATAGTTGCCGTCGTTGGCGTTGAAGATGCTCTCGTGCGCGACCCGTCCGCGCACGTCGAAGGAATCGCGGCCTTCGCCGTAATAGACGGCGCACCTCGCGGTGGCCCGCGCGTGCCGCATGGCGCGATCCAGCAGCGAAATTCGGACGTCGTTCTCGCCCATCAGGACGTGGCCCAACTGGTGGCTCACCACCAGCGCGCGCAGGGTGCGAATGGTATCGACAAACAGCGAGTGCGGACCGTTGAAAGAGTAAATGTACCCGCCGCCATCGGCGGTGCGCGACCAGCGCATAGCCTGCACCGCGCCCGAGCACTTGACCGCCAGTTCGTAGAAGCGGCGCTCCCACGGGACGTCGGCGATGCGCCCTTCCGCTATCAGGCGCAGCAGGTTGCCGTAGGTGCTGATGTTGTTGAATCCGTGATCGTGCACTCCCGTGTGAGTCAGGTGCGGCGCCATGACGGCGACGGTGCGCTCGCGGCCCATCTCCAAAAACTCCCGCTCCCCTGTGGCGTCGAACTGCAGGATGGCGGACCCGAACTGGAAGCCCTGCGTCCATTCCGTCCAGCCGCGGCTGGTGTAGCGGCCTTCCGCGGTGCAGACGGGCGACCCTTGCGAAGGCTGCCAGGATTTCTCTAGCGAGTGGATCTTGGCGGCGGACAACTCGAACAGGCGGCGCAGTTTGGGCAATAGGCCGGCGGGCGTGAGGTCGGAGCGGATCTGGATCATGAACTTACGATCTTAGCGCGGGTGTAGAGTAAGGGCAGGAGGCGCCATGCATTCTCCCGTTGTGGTGGCGTTCCTGTGGATGGCGGTCCCGCTGTGCGTCGCCGCCACAGGGGGCACGGTGGAACAGGCCGCTGCCCGCTTCGATCAACTGTCAGCGAAAGTCCCCGCGCCGCTTGGTCTCCAATTCCGTGTTCTCGGCGCGAAGGCGTTGCAGACCCGGCACCCCGATCTCGCACTGAAGCTGGCTGCACCGGAAGAGAACCCCGGGCCGGCTGCGCGTCGCGTGGACCCTGCGTCAACGGAAACCGGTCTCGCGATCGTTCTCCGGCTGGCTCAATTCAGCCACCTCCCCAGCGACAAAGATCGCGCGCGACTGCTTATCGATTTAGCTTCGGAAATTCGCGCCCTGCCCGCCGGCCCTGTCAAGTTTTCGCTCGCGTGGGAATTGCATGGCGCGGCTACCGAAGGCGACCTGGGGCAACCGGCGCTCACCGCCGTCGTGGATACTTTTGCCGACGCGATCCCAGGCGCTCCACCGGATGCCAGTAACTACCTCGAACTCGCCGGGCTCATCCGCTATGAGCACGTGCGCGCACCCAAGATGGATTCCGCCTTGGACGCCGCGCTGGCCCTGCTGGAACTCCGCGAACGCCTCCATCAGGAGGCCGGTTTCTCGCTTGCCGCGCTCGATGGCCAGCAGTATTCGCTTACGGCGATGCGGTCCAAAGTGGTGCTGCTGAACTTCTGGGCGACCACGTGCTTTTCCTGCCGCAGAGAGATGCCCGATCTGGAAAAGATCTATCGCGAGTTCCGCGGCAAGGGCCTCGTCGTACTGGCCGTTTCGGACGAAAAGCGGGAGACCATCGAGAAGTTTCTCGCCACCAAAAATTACACATTCCCGATTCTGCTCGACTCCGGCCGGAAGGTGAACACCGACTTCGATATCGATGGCATCCCCGAGAGTTTTGTCTTCGACCGCGAAGGCAACCTCGTCGCCCAAGCCCTCGACATGCGCACCAAAACTCAGTTCCGCGCAATGCTGAAGGCGGCGGGCATCGAGTAGAAGCGCTTTCTCTCGCCAAGACGCAAAGTCGCAAAGAAAATCATGCTCAACCACCCCAAGTTCCTCTTGGTTTTCTTCTTTGCGGCTTGGCGGCTTTGCGTCTTGGCGAGACAGCGGATAACCACTGCGCCCTCAGTCCTGCCGCGAAGCCGCAGCAAAGCTCTCTCAAAGTTCTTCTTAGTTTATCGGGAACTAGTGCCGCGCCATGCCGATCACGGCGTTGATCAGTACCGCCGCCATGCCGGTGGGGATGGCGATCTTCCATCCGATATTCATGAGCTGGTCATAGCGGAAGCGCGGGAATGTGCCGCGGAACCAGATCATCAGGTAGACGATGGTGAAGACCTTCAGCAGGAACCAGAAGAGCCCGATCACCGCCGCGTTCACCACGGGAATGATGAATGGCACCGCGAGAGCGACAAGCAGCAGCGCCGCCAGCAGCAGCACCTTCTGCTGGATGGGGTCCTTCAGCTTCTTGATCATCGGCAGCGTCATGATGCCCGACCCGACAAACAGCACCGCCGGGAAGCCCACGTTGAGCGGTATTTCGAGCCAATGCACGCTGGGGAACGGACGCAGCCAACCACCCCAGAACAGTGTCACCGCCACCGACGAGACTACGAAGATGTTGGCGTACTCGGCCAGGAAGTAGAGGGCCCAGCGGAAGCCGCTGTATTCGGTGTGGAACCCGGCCACCAGTTCCGATTCCGCCTCCGGGAGGTCGAAGGGCGCGCGGTTGGTTTCCGCCGTGGCCGCAATGATGTAAACGGCGAACGGGACAATCATGAACAGGTAGTTGTCGAATACGCCCCAGACGCCGTGCTCCAGTTGTGCCAGCACGATGCCGCGCATGCTGAGCGTTCCCGCCAGCATGACGGCGGACAGCAGCGCGAAGGAAAGCGCCACTTCGTAGCTCACAAGCTGCGCCGCGCTGCGCAAGGCGCCGAGAAGGGAGTAGTGGCTGTTGGACGACCAACCACCCAGGATGATTCCCAGAATGCCCACTGCCGATACGGCCGACACAATCAGCAGTCCGACATTCACATCCGCCACGAAAATGGTCTGCGAAAACGGCAGCACAGCGAAGGCTGTCAGTCCGGTGATAGTGGAAATGCAGGGCGCGAACCAGAAGATCGCCTTATCGCTCTCCGCCGGAATGATGTCTTCCTTGAGCAGCAGCTTCAGGGCGTCGGCGATGGGCTGCAGCAGGCCGTGCGGCCCCACGCGCATGGGCCCCAGGCGGACCTGAAAATCGGCCAGCACCTTGCGCTCCACCAGAACGATGTAACCCGCCACCAGCGGGAATGCCGCGATGATCACGATGGTGACCAGAATCGGCACGAATAACGGATGTGAGAGAACGGCGTTCATATTGTCCTTACCGCACCAGAGACGTCTTGGCTAACTGCAGGAACGGTTCGGGGTAAATGCCAATCAACAGCGTCAGCAGCCCGGTGACGCCCAGCGCCAGCCGCAGCCCGAAACTCGTCGCCACCGGAGCCTTCTCCGTCTCCTCGCGAATGAACATACTGCGCACAATCTTGAAGTAGTAATAAATGGCCACCGCGACGTATAGCGTCGCGACCACCGCCAGCACGTAGTGTCCGCTCTGAATCAGCGCCAGGAAGATGTAGTACTTGCCGAGGAAGCCCGCGGTGGGCGGTATGCCAGCCAGGGAGAGCAGGAACACCAGCATCAGCATGGCGTAGCCCGGGCTCTTGTGCATCAGGCCCGCCAGGTCGTCCAACTCTTCACCGATGATGCCCCGGCGGCGCATGGCGGTGATCACCGCGAAGGCGCCCAGGTTCATGAAGGTGTAGACCATCACGTAGACCAGGATGCCGTTGGTGCCGGTCGGATTATTCGCGACCAGGCCCAGCAGCATGTAGCCGGCATGCGAAATGGAGCTGTATGCCAGCAGTCGCTTGATGTTGGTCTGGTTGATGGCCGCCAGGTTCCCCAGGGTCAGGGTGAGGATGGCCACGAATGCCAGAATCGGCTCCCACTCCGCACTGAGCGACTGCAGCGGACCCTGGAACAGCCGCAGCAGGAAAGCGAAAGACGCAGCCTTGGACGCCACTGAAAGATAGGCCGTCACCGGTGTGGGCGCGCCTTCATAAGCATCCGGCGCCCACATGTGGAACGGGGCGGCCGCGATCTTGAACAGCAGGCCCACCGCGGTGGTGGCCAGCGCCAGGAAGACCACTGGGTCCCAAGCCGGCCGCGCCGCAATGGCATCGGTGATGTCTTGCAGTTTGGTGGAGCCGGCGATGCCGTACAACACCGAGAAGCCGTACGCCAGGAAGCCTGTGGAGAAAGCGCCCAGTAGCAGATACTTCATCGCCGCTTCATTGGAACGCTTGTCGGCCCGCAGAAAGCCTACCATCACGTAGAACGAGAGCGCCATCAGCTCCAGCCCGATGAACAGCGTCACCAGGTCCGTGCCGGTGGCCAGAAAATACATCCCGCACTGCGCGAACAGAATGAGCCCGTAGTATTCGCCATGATGCTCACCGGCGATTTCCAGATACTGATAGGAAATAATCGCCACAACCAGCGCAGCCACCAGGAAGATCCAGTTGAAGAAAACGCTGAAGCCATCCACCGTGACAGATCCGTGGAAGCCTTGCAGCGCAGCGGGACTCTGGGCCAGCCAGGCCGCCTGGCGGTACAGGCCGAATCCGGTGAAGCCTTCCGCAAAGGCCACGAAAATCAGCAGCCACTTGCGCTGGCGGGGATCCGGAAACATCCAGAAATCGAAAATCAGAATGGCGCAGCCGAACAGCGCCAGCATCACTGCCGGTATGATCGTGAAGTGGTCGTTGGTGGTGTAGAAATCGCTGAAGTTCATTTCACACCTCCGGAAGACGGGGGTTGGGGGCTGGGGGTTGGAGGTTGGGGTTGGGCCAACTTCGCTACCACACCTCCGCTAAAGTAGCCGGGGCGAACGCGTTCCACGATTTCAGCTACCGGACGCTGGAGGATTTCGAAGTACGGCTTGGGGTAGACTCCGATCCAGATGGCCCAGGCGATCAGGGGAACGAACATCGCCATTTCACGGAAGCTCAGATCGTGTAGCGTGAGATTCTTCCCGTTCGTCACCTGCCCGAGCATGGTGCGCTGGTACAGCCACAACAGGTACGCCGCACCCAGAATCACTCCCGTCACGGCGAAGGCCGCCCAGACGCGATTGGCCTCAAACGCACCTTGCAGAATAGTGAACTCTCCGATGAACCCGTTGAGCAGCGGCAGTCCCGCGGAGCTCAGCATGGCGATGGCGAAGATGATGGCGAAGCGCGGCATCACGTGCGCCAGCCCACCATACTCGGAGATCAGCCTGGTATGCCGGCGCTCGTAGACGATCCCGATCACCATGAAGAGCATACCCGTCGAGATGCCGTGGTTGACCTGCTGGATCACGCTGCCGGCAATTCCATTGGGGTTCAGCGAAAAAATTCCCAGGGTACAGAAGCCCAGGTGGCTCACCGAAGAGTACGCCACCAGCTTCTTCCAATCCTGCTGCATCAGGCACACCAGTGCGCCATAAATGATGCCGATGATGGAGAGCACCGCCAGAATCTGCACGATGGTGCGGTCGGACGAGGCGTTGGGCAGCAGCGGCAACGAGAAGCGCAGGAATCCGTACGTCCCCATCTTCAAGAGCACGGCCGCCAGAATCACGGACCCGGCGGTGGGTGCTTCCACATGGGCGTCCGGCAGCCACGTGTGGAAGGGAAACATCGGGACCTTGATGGCGAAGCCCAGGAAGAACGCCCAGAAGACCACCTGCTGCGTGCTTAGCGGGAGGGTGACCCGCATCAGTTCGGAGATCTCGAAACTGTAATTGCCGAACTGCTCGGCGTGCCGGAAATAGAGCATCAGGATGCCCAGCAGCATCAGCACCGAGCCGGCCAATGTGTACAGGAAGAACTTGATAGCCGCATACAGTTTGCGCGGTCCGCCCCACACTCCGATGATGAAGTACATGGGGACCAGCACCAGCTCCCAGAAAATGTAGAACAGGAAGAAATCCAGCGAGAGGAAAACGCCCAGCATGCCCGTCTGCAACAGCAGGAACATGGCGTAGTATTCCTTAAGCCGGTCCTGAATACCGTTCCAGGAGCACAGCGTGGCGATGAAGCCCATCAGGGTGGTGAGCATCACCAGTAGCAGGCTGATGCCATCGATTCCGATGTGATAGTGCGCGCCCAGCGTGGGGATCCAATCGAATTTCTCTTCGAACTGGAAGCCCGGAGTGCCCACCTGGAACCGCGAGAGTAGCGGAAGCGAGATCAGGAAACCGGCGAAGCTCGCCAGGTTGGCCCAGATGCGGATCAGGTCTTTGCTCTTCGATGGCAGCAAGAGCAGGACCAACAAGCCGGCCAGGGGCGTGAACAGGATGATGCTGAGTAAGTGCTGGTCCATATGGTTATCGCGCTACGTAATACCCCAGAAACGCCATTGCCCCTACCAAAATGAAGAACGCATAAGCCTGCACCCTGCCGGTCTGCAGAATGCACACCGGGTAGGAGAGCATCTTGACGAAGAAAGAGCCGAAACGCACCGCGCCATCGATGATCCAGGTGTCCCACCACATGGAAACGCGCGCGGTGAAGCGCGTGACCCATCCGGCGCCGTTCACGCCGCCATCCACCACATTGCGGTCGAAGGAACCGAGCAGCAGGCCGCCGCCTTTGCAAAGGCCGTTGACGAACAGAAAATCGTAGATCTCGTCGACGTACCATTTGTTGTACAGCAGGCCGTGTAGGGGCTTGAGCTTGCCTTCGAGTTCGTGGGGAATCTCCGGCTTATGGTGATAGAAGTAGCGGGCCACTGTGATTCCGATGATGGCGATGGCCACCGAGAGTCCCATGAGGATCCACTCGGTGGATGCATCATGCGCGCCTTCTTTGGCGGCTTCCGCGGCCGCCGAGGAGAACGCCGGAGCCAGCCACGATTCGAAACTGCGCCAGTTTTCTCCGAAGAACGTCCACAGCTTCGGCACGCCCAGCCATCCGGCCAGCACGCTGCCCAGAGCGAGCACCGTCAGCGGCCCCGTCATGGAAACGGGCGATTCGTGAATGTGCCTTCCTTCGATACGCGGGACTTGCCGTAAAAGGTCAGGTTCATCAGCCGCCACATATAGAAGGCCGTCATGGCCGCGGTGGCCAGACCGATGAACCACAGCAGTTGCGACCCCTGGGGCGAACTGTATGCCTGCCACAGAATCTCATCCTTGGAGAAGAATCCGGCCAGGCCGGGAATGCCGGCGATCGCCACCGAACCGACGAACATAGTCCAGTGCGTGACGGGAATCTTGTTCTTCAGTGCCCCCATGTAGCGCATATCCTGCTCCCCGCTCATCGCATGGATTACCGAGCCGGACCCGAGGAAGAGGAGGGCTTTGAAGAAAGCGTGCGTGAACAGGTGGAAGATCGCGACCCAGTAAGCGCCCACGCCCAGCGCCAGGAACATGTAGCCGAGTTGGCTGACCGTGGAATACGCCAGCACGCGTTTGATATCGTTCTGCACCAGCGCGATGCTGGCCGCCAGGATGGCCGTGAACGCGCCCACCGCGGCCACGACCGAAGAGGTGTGGGGCGTCAACTGGAACAGCGCTGCCGAGCGCGCCACCATATACACCCCCGCCGTCACCATGGTGGCGGCGTGGATCAGTGCCGAAACCGGTGTGGGACCCTCCATGGCGTCGGGCAGCCAGACATACAGCGGAACCTGCGCCGATTTTCCGGTGGCGCCGAAAAACATCAGCAGCGAAATCGCACTCAACACGCCGAAGCCCGCCACTTCCGGAGCATAGTGGCCGCTGCGCAGCACGGCGTTGACATCCGTGAATCGCACCGTACCCAGCAAGCTCAGCATGAGCAGCATGCCCAGCACGAAGCCGGCATCGCCCACGCGATTGACGATGAACGCCTTCTTACCCGCGTCTCCAGCCGACTTCTTGTGGAAGTAGAAACCGATCAGCAGGTAGCTGCACAACCCCACGCCTTCCCAACCCACGAACAGCAGGATGTAATTGTTCGCCAGCACCAGCATCAGCATGAAGAAGACGAACAGGTTGAGATAGCCGAAGAACCGGTAATAGCCGTTATCGTGGGCCATGTAACCGATGGAGTATACGTGAATCAGGAAGCCGATGCCGGTGACAACCAGGATCATCACCGAGCTCAGCGGATCCAGCAGAAATCCCCAGTCCGCCGTGAAGGTGGCCAGTTGCCCGTTGGCCATGTGGAACGGAAGTCCCGCCAGCCAGGTGAACTGAATCACCTGGTGCACCCGAACGGGAAGTTGCGAGAGTTGCCACACCGCTCCGGCCGAAAAGATAAACGAAAGCAGAACCATTCCCGGGCAAATCAGACTCACCAGGAACTTCCAGGGCGAGTGGTGATGATGACCGTGGCCGTGATCGTGACCATGGTCGTGATCGTGCGCGTGGGAATGGCCGTGATCATGATCGTGTGAGTGGCCATGATCGTGGGAATGACCATGGCCTTGATCGTGATCGTGGCCATGCTCATCGATGGGCTCCACGCCGGGAGCCGCCGCTACATCGGACTGCGGCTGCGGATCCAGCTTCTTGCCGAACAGCAGCATCAGGGCCGCTCCAAGGAGCGGGAACAGAGGAATCAGCCAGATCTGGTCGAGAAAGTTCACGGCTCTCCTACCACTTCAGCAAGTCGATTTCATCCGCCAGCACCGTTTCCTTATTCCGGAACAGCGCGATCAGGATGCCCAGCCCTACGGCGGCTTCCGCCACCGCATCGGTAATGACGAAAATGGCGAACACCTGCCCCTGCACGTGATCCGGACCCAGCGCGTGGGAAAAGGCGACCAGGTTGATGTTCACGGCATTCAAGATCAGCTCGATGGACATCAGAATGATCACGATGTTGCGGCGCGTCAGCACGCCCACGGTGCCGATGAGCAACAGGGCCGCGCTCAACACCAGGTAATGAACGGTTGTTACGGGATGCATGGTCAAATCCTCTTCTTCGCCATCACCACCGAACCCACAACTGCTACCAGCAGCAACAGGGACGCCACCTCAAAGGGCAGCAGGTATTCGGAAAACAGGGAATCGGCAACCTGTTCGGTGTTGCCCACCACCGATGCCACGGCAGTCGCCGCGGTGGTTTCAGCGATGTGGATGGCATCCTTGCCGCGATATAGGAAGTAGCCGACCTCGGCGCCCACCGCGGCCACCGCCGCCAGCGCCCGCGGCCACCGCCGCCAGCGCCACCAGCCATTGACGGTTGAACTGGCGCTCCTTCGCCGCCTGGTCCAGGTTCACCAGCATGATCACGAACAGAAACAACACCATGATGCCGCCCACGTACAGCACGATTTGCACGGCGAACAGAAACTCCGCGTGCAGCAACAGGTACAGGCCGGCCACGCCGAGCAGCGACAGAATCAGAGAGATCGCACTGTGCACCGCGTTCCGGCGGGTGATGGTCAGAATGCCGCCTAGCAGCGTCATCGCGCCGAAGATGTAGAACAGAACTGTATCTAGCATTTGTATTGCGTCGGCCTGGGCCCTTCTTCCAGCATCTGCCGGTCCCAGATCTGCCCCTCGCGGGTGTAGGTCGCCATTTCGAAATCCTGCGTCAGTTCCAGTGCGTCCACCGGGCAGGCGTCTTCGCACAGCCCGCAGAACATGCAGCGGGAAGTGTCATAAGTAAAGGTAGTCAATTCCTTGCGCTTGGTCTCTTCATTGCGCTGGCTGGTGACCACGATGAGCGTTTCCGGACAGGCCAGCGCACACAGGTTGCAGGAGATGCAAAGCGTCTCGCCATTGTCCGGATTGATGTTGAGACGCGGCGCCCCGCGATACCGCTCCGCCACCTTGGGCCGCTCCGCCGGATACTGCTCGGTATAAATGTACTTCGGATGCTGATTCCGGAACGTAACCCAAAGTCCCTGAAACAGGTCCACGAGAAATATCTGTTTGAGAAGCTTACCCATAAGTCAACCCCTTAACTCACCGCGGAGACGCAGAGGCGCGGAGGAAGACGCGGATAAGAAAAGTGCTTTGGCTTTCTCCGCGTCTTCCTCCGCGCCTCCGCGGTGAATAGAATTCCTCTTTCATCGATCGATCTCGCCCAATACAATGTCCAACGTCCCAATCACTGCCACCACGTCCGCCACCAGGCCTCCCCGGATCATGCGGTCCAGAGCCTGCAGATTGACGAACGAGGGTGGACGCACGCGGCAGCGGTAGGGCTGCGTGGAGCCATCGCTCACTACGTAATAGCCCAGTTCGCCCTTGGGAGCTTCAATCGAGACATACGCCTCGCCCACCGCGGGCTTGATCACTTTCCCCACTTTGCCCATGATGGGCCCTTCCGGAATGGCGCCCACGGCCTGCCGCATGATGCGGACGGCTTGCCGCATCTCTTCCATGCGGACCACGTACCGGTCGTACGTATCGCCATTCACGCGGGTGGGAATTTCGAAATCGTACTTCTCGTAGCCGGAGTAGGGCTGCGCCTTGCGCAAATCCCACTTCACTCCGGCGGCGCGCAGCACCGGCCCGGTCACGCCATATTCCTTGCACTCTTCGGCGCTCAGAATGCCCACGTCTTTCAGGCGGCCCACCCAGATGCGATTGTTGGTGAGCAGCTCTTCGTACTCGTCCACCTTCGGGATGAACATGTCGCAGAACTGGACCACATCCTGCTCGAAGCCGTCGTACGTTTCGTAGAGCAGCCCGCCGATGCGGAAGGCGTGCGTGGTGAGGCGTGCGCCGCAGTATTTCTCGAAGATCTTGAGCGCTTCTTCGCGCTCGCGCAGACAATAGAACACCGGTGTGATGGCGCCGATATCCAGCGCATGCGTGCCCAGCCACAGCAGGTGGCTGGCGATGCGGTTCAGTTCCGTGAGAATCACGCGGATGGCCTGGGCGCGCGGCGGCGCCTCCACATTCAGCAGTTTCTCCACCGCCAGGCAGTAGCCCAAGCCGTTGGAGATCGCCGCCACGTAGTCCATGCGATCCACATACGGGTTGAATTGCGCGTACGTGCGGTTCTCCGCGATCTTCTCCACCCCGCGATGCAGATACCCGATAATGCATTCCGTACCCAGCACCTTTTCGCCATCCAGTTTGAGGATGACGCGCAACACCCCGTGCGTGGAGGGGTGCTGCGGGCCCATGTTGAGAACAAGTTCAGTGGAATCTAAGAATGTGGAGTCGGGCATACTGTGGTCACTGGCCGCTGTCGATATTCAGGTTTTCCTGCACCCAGCGCTGGTCCTGCTGAATGATTCCGTATTCCTTGCGCAGGGGNNGTCCGGATGCCCGGCGAATTCGATGCCGAACATGTCGAACACTTCGCGCTCCAGCCAGTTGGCGGTCAAGTGCACGCCGACTGCCGTCTCCGGCTTGAAGCCATCGGCGATGTACGTTTTGATGCGCACCCGTTCATTGCGTGGAAAGCTATAAGCGATGTAGACGATGTCGAACCGATCGGCGCGTTTGGGCCAATCCACGGCGGTGATGTCCACCAGGTAGTCGAAATCGGCCTCCAGCTTCAGGTACTCGAGCACCGGAATCGCGGCCTCGGGTTTGGTGACGATGAAGTTTTGTCCCAGGTAGGTCGAGGTTTCGCTGATGCGGTCACCGAACCTCTCCTTGAGTTCGCGGGAGAGGTCGCTGTCCCAGGGCGTGGCCGCCATGGTAGCGGGCGGCTTGGGCGGAGCAGCGTGACCCGCCGCGGCGGCCGGTTTCGGAGGAGCCGCTTTGACGGCATCGGCGGCTGGTTTT
>OKRF01000477.1:0-696 GCA_900290315.1 Candidatus Sulfopaludibacter sp. SbA3
AGCAGACCGCCCCGCCGCCGATGTCCGACGTGGACGCGGGCGCGGACCTCTTTAGCGCCTTGCAGGAGCAACTCGGCCTGAGGCTGGAATCGGCGAAGGGCCCTGTCGAGGTCATCGTTGTCGACCACGTTGAGAGGCCCTCGGAGAACTGATATGGAGCGACCTGTCAAGCCCCTCTGAGGGCTGAGGTTTTGGTTTTCTGGGTTTTCGCGCCCAGAGAACCGTGTCCTGTTCCCGCCGGAGCCGCCCGTCGCGACCACCACTCCGCTGGAACGGCGCGCAGCAGTCAAGGGCGCGCCGGTGTTTGGCGCGGCGCAGCGAACCCTTGACGGCGAGCACCGTTCCGGCATCCAGTACAGCGTCGACGGGCGGCGTAGCGGGAACAGGTTCCCGCTGGTGGGCCTTGAGCAGGTTTTGGACAGCAGGGCCGATGACAGCCCAGTGGCTAGCGCGACGATTGATCACACTGATATGCGCGGGTCGAAACCGCATGGACATGATCCGTCGGGAGCTGCCTCGGACTGAGTTCGCGGGTTGGGTCCGCAGACCGTTCCGCACAGTTTTCCTGGAGGGTTCTCCTTTTCGTGGGCCCTCGGCTGTCATCGGCGCTGCTGTCCAGTCGGACATCACAAGATTAAGCCGCCTTGGTCAATTTGCATTGCGCTTCGGTATGTACGGCGATGGCCCACATGAACC
>OKRF01000477.1:706-1200 GCA_900290315.1 Candidatus Sulfopaludibacter sp. SbA3
GCGGTGAAACGCTTGTGCAGCCTCTGCTGCGCCTTCCAGGCGATCCGCTTGGCCTCCTCGCTGAGCGCCAGGGATCGCTGCCTCCTCAGCACTCGTCCCTGGACATTCGGCCGATGTTGGTAGGTCCACGCCGCCTCCACCAGCACCCGGCGCAGATGCGCATTCCCTGTCTTGGTAATGGCTCCCCGTTGGATGCGGTTGCCACTGGAATACTCCCGCGACACCAGACCGCTGTAGCCCATCAACTGGCGTGGACTTTGGAAGCGCGCCAGACTGCCCAGCTCACAAACCACCGTGGCGGCGGTTGTCTGCGCCACGCCGCGCAATGCCTGCAGGGCTTCGATCACCGCGCGAATCTCGGGAGCGGCTTGCGCCACGGCTTCGTCGATGCCCTGTTCCAACTTCGCAATCCGTTCCGCGATGTGATCGACTTCCTCCAGGTAATGTGCCAAAGTGGCCGCCAGCGCCGGCTGCTCGAAGCGCACGTGAATCCG
>OKRF01000477.1:1208-1841 GCA_900290315.1 Candidatus Sulfopaludibacter sp. SbA3
GATCTTTCTTGGCCGCTTCGCGCGCCCGCACCAGATCGCGCAGAGCTTCATGCGCCTCATCCGGAACCCATACCGCCGTCAGCTCGCCGGCGCGGTAACACCGAGCCAGTTTTTCCGCATCCCGCCGGTCCGTCTTTACCCGGTCCCCGGCCTTGGTGGGAATCAGCGAAGGCGCGATGACTTCGCACGCCACGCCCAACCGGGCCAACTGCCAGTACAGAACATAACCCGTCGGGCCGGCTTCATAACAGCACTTCAACGTCCCAATCGGCGCCAGCTTGCCGACCATCTTCCGGACCGATTCCAGCCGGTTCGGGATGACTCCCAAACTGCGCACTTCGCCACCCATCTCGGCCACCGCCACCGCGATGGTGTCGGCATGGACATCCAGTCCCACAAAGCGTATTTTAGACATGTGCGGCCAACTCCTTTCGTATGCGGCTCTGCGCCGCTTGCTTCACCTCTAAGCGTATTTTAGACATGTGTGGCCAACTCCTTTCGTATGCGGCTCTGCGCCGCTTGCTTCACCTCTTCGCAGCGTAACCCGCGCTACTGCGAAAAGGCAGTTGGTCGCTCCATCTTGACTGAGACAGCGGGTTAAGGGAACAAATACATTGAATGGAGTGAGGAATT
>OKRF01000475.1 GCA_900290315.1 Candidatus Sulfopaludibacter sp. SbA3
CAAGATCGCCGGCGTTACCGCGGTGGCACGGGCGGACCGGCGACAAGATCGCCGGCGTTACCGGCCTACGCGCTCCAGGAATGTCCGTCCGAGTCGGCCGCGCTGGCGGCGTAGCTCGAAATTGCCCTGGGAGATTCGGTATGACGCATCGCACTCCAGCCTTCGTCCAACGTCTGCATCAGCGATTCCACTTCGGCCAGCGCGCCGCCCTGCTTCTTCACGTTCCCTTCCACCAGCCGTCTCCGCATATATTGGTAAAGCCTGGCGAGGTTTTGACTGATGGAGCCACCGGCGTTATGATCCAACGAACCCTCCAGTTCGCCGACCACCTCGAGCGCCTTGCCGATAGCCTTGGTACGGCCCGCGATGTCGCCCGCCTGCAGAGCCGTGCGCGCCGATCTGATCTGCACCAGCGCGTGTTCATAGAGGATGTGAATCAACTCCACCGGGTCCGCTGTGAGTACACGGGTCTCCAGATATACATCCTTCGCCATAGAGCTTACAGTTCCCCCTCGCGTTCTTTTTCCAATTCGGCCATCATGCGCAGGACCGCTTCCGGGGGCAGTTCGTCGAGGATCTCACCTGTCTCCCGGTCCACTACTTCCACCGTGAGCCGCTTTCCCGCGGCTCCCCGCCGGAGTTTCAACTCGCGTCCTCGCTCCAGAAACTCCGGCTGGTTCAGCCAACGGATGGCAGCCACCAGTTGGCGCGTCAGCGCTACGCTCTCCTGCGCGGCATCTGCCGCCACCGGTGCGCTCATGGATATACGGTTTAGAGGCCCTATTTCCATCGCTGAATTGCCTTGCGGCCCTCACCACACACATCGGCGGGTGTGCCCTCCGATTCGAAGGAGATTCTCATGCGAACAGTAAATCTGCGGGCGGCTCTCGTGTTGACCTTGGCGCCGTTTGCGATGCCTGCCCAGACCCCCGTGGACGCCCACAGCGAGATGGAGCCAGCGCTGGCCAAGCAGCGCACAGCGGCTGCCGCCATGCAGGAGTCGCTGGCCCGCCAGCGCGCGTCCCTGGAGAAGCAGATGGGGCGGG
>OKRF01000473.1 GCA_900290315.1 Candidatus Sulfopaludibacter sp. SbA3
AGCCACAATACGCCAACCCCCAACCCCCATCCCCAACCCCCGCTTCGCTGCATGCGCGATCCCACTCGCGGCGGCCTCGCCAGCACGCTCAACGAAATCGCCGCGCAATCGCACGTTGGCATCACCATCCATGAAAGAGCCCTGGTGATCCACGAAGCGGTCCGCGGAGCCTGCGAATTATTGGGCCTCGACCCGCTATACGTCGCCAACGAAGGCAAACTGGTGGCAATTGTGTCGGCGGAAAGCGCCAGCGCCGTGGTGCAAGCCATGCGCCAGCATCCTCAGGGACGCGATGCCGCCATCATTGGCGGGGTCACCGCCACGCACCCCGGCATGGTGACCATGCGGACGGCGTTCCGCACCACCCGTATCGTAGACATGCTGGCCGGCGGCCAGTTGCCGCGGATCTGCTGACTATGCACGAAATGGGAATCGCCAATTCGATCCTCGATGCCGTGCGCAAGGAAATGGCGCCCTATCCAGGGGCGCGTCCGGTGAAAGTTACAGTCCGCATCGGAACAATGGCCGGAGTGGACCCCGATTCGCTCACCTTCTGTTTCCAGGCGCTGGTGAGCGGTACCGAGTTCGAACCAATGGAACTGGCTGTAGAAACCGCGCCGGCCGATGAACTGGAACTGGGCAGTCTGGAACTGGAGGAACCCTCATGAACGTCACCATGGAGCGCAAGGTGCTCAGCGAAAACGACCGCATCGCGGCCGAACTGCGCGAGCAGTTTCGCACTCACGGCATCTTCGCCCTCAATCTGATCAGCTCGCCGGGATCAGGCAAAACCGCGCTGTTGGAACGCACCCTGGCGGCCTTCGATTCCAGCAAGCGTGTGGCCGTGCTGACGGGCGACATCCAGACCGATGCCGACGCGCAGCGTCTCGCCCGCTACGGCTTCCCCGTCCGCCAGATCACCACTGCCGGAGCCTGCCACCTGGACGCCCGCATGGTGCAGCGCGCCCTGGAAGGCTGGGACCTCGCGCAGCTCGACCTGCTCTTCATCGAAAACGTCGGCAACCTCGTGTGCCCCACCAGCTACGACCTGGGCGAAGCCCTCAAGGTGGTCGTGCTCAGCGTCACCGAAGGGGACGAGAAGCCCCTCAAGTACCCCGGCATCTTCTTCAAGTCGAAGCTGATGGTGCTGAACAAGATCGATCTCCTGCCCTATGTCCCCTTCGACATCGAAAAGGCCATCGCCAACGCCCGCAGCATCCAACCGGAGATCGATATCATTCGCACCTCGTGCACCACAGACGAAGGCCTGAAAGACTGGCTCGCCTGG
>OKRF01000470.1 GCA_900290315.1 Candidatus Sulfopaludibacter sp. SbA3
GCTGCTGGAGCATGCGATCGAAGTCCGCCTCGGGATAGGCGGGTTCGCGCAGCATTTCGACGGCGAGTTGGAGAGCTGCGGGGAAGTTGGCCGCGGGCGCGGAGACATTGGCGTTGGCACTGGAAATTCCGCCGCCGCCCCCGCCCCCACCGCCGCGCCCTCCGCGGCCGCCACCGAATCCGCCGCCCCCGCCGCCCGATACCTGGATGCGGGCGTTGAGCTTCTGAATGGCGTCGCGGAGCTGTTCCTGGGTGTGATAGAGGGTGGCGCGGCCCATCAGGCTGCCGGCGAATTGCGCGGCGCCGTTCTTGCCTTTGAGCGAGTTCTCATCGCCAAAGCGCAGTTCAATCACCGCCGATACCTGACTGTTCTCGGTCTGCTTGGGCAGGATCACGACTTTCATGCCGTTGGAGAGTTTACTGCGCACGACGCGCTTTTCAATGTTGGCGGGCGTGGGGTCGAACGCTTCGCCGTGGGTGATGCTGACGCTGCTCTTGTAACCGGTGAGCAGCTTATCCAGGTTGGGTGTTTCGGGCACCACAGTGCGGTCCGGCGCGGCATCGGGAATATAGTAGCCCACGGTGCGATTGGAGGCTTTGAAGTAGGTCTTGGCTACGCGCACCAGGTCTTCCGGGGTGACGTCTTTGATGCGATCGTGCTGCAGGAACATCAACCGCCAGTCGCCCTGCGAAATGGGAGTGGTGAGACCGTTGACGCCCAGAGTCTGGGCATCGGAGAGGCTGTTTTCGAGCTGGCGGAGCATGCCGGTTTTCACACGCTCCACTTCGTCTTTGGTGGGAGGCTCGCTGATGAGGCCGGCGATCACTTTGTAGATGGCCTCTTTGGCGGCGTCCAGGGATTGATCGTTGGTCAGGTTGGCGGTGAATTCCACGAGGCCGGGATCGTGAAGCTGTTCGAAGCGCATGCTGGCACTGGTGGCCAGTTTGTTGTCCACAAGGGCTTTGGTGAGACGGCCTTCGGCTCCGCCGCCACCGCCGCCGCGTCCACCACGGCCGCCACCGCCGCCAGCCATGATGCCGGAGAGCACGGCGAACGCCGCGGCGTCGGGATGTCCGGCTGCGGGCGAGTGGTACGCGACGACGACTTCCTGCCCGGTGCCCACGCGGCGCAGTTCCACGTACCGTTCGCCATCCTGCGCCGGCTCGACGGTGTAGGTCTGATCGAGCTGGCGGGTGGGACGCGGGAGGTTGCCCACGGAATCGGCCACGAATTGCAGGGTCTTGCTTTCGTCGAGGCGGCCGGTGATCACGAGCACGGCGTTATCGGGCTGGTAATACTTGTGATAGAAGGCGGCCAGCCGATCCACCGGCACCTTTTCGATATCTTCTTTGGAGCCGATGGTGCTCTTGCCGTAGTTGTGCCAGAGGAACGCCGTGGCGGCGACGCGCTCGGAGAGGATGGACTGCGGGCTGTTTTCGCCGCGTTCAAACTCGTTGCGCACTACGGTCATTTCAGTATCGAGGATCTGCTTGGTGAATTTCACGTTCACCATGCGGTCGGCCTCCAGGCCCAGGGCCCACTTCAGATTCTCGTCGGTGGCCGTGACGGTCTCGTAGTAGTTGGTGCGGTCGTAGGAGGTGGTGCCGTTCCAACTGGCGCCGTGGGCCACGATTTCGTTCTTGATCTGGCGGCCGTTGGTAGTTTCGATGAAATCCATGTGCTCCAGCAGGTGGGCCATGCCGGTCTCGCCGTAGCCTTCATGGCGCGAGCCCACCAGGTAGACCATGTTGATGGTCACCTTGGGGTTGGCGGGGTCGGGATACAGCAGCACGCGCAGCCCGTTGGAGTAATCGTACTCGGTGATGCCTCCCACGGAGGCCTTTTTCTGGACGCCGGGCGGCAGGGTCTGCGCCGCCGCGGCGAGGGCGAGCAATGCGATCGCCGGAAGAACACAAATGTTACGGCTCATAGATGGAGATGTACCAGGAGAAGGCGTTTGACCCGGGGAAGGGGTTACCGGAGGCGCAAAAAGACTAGCGTTTGAGGCTCGCCAGCACCACGCCAAAGCAGATGCCGGAGGCCACCAATTGGACCACATCCACGGTGTGAAAGGCGGCGAAGCGTGGACTCCGCGCCACGTTCCCCAGTCCGATGGCCCCGATCAACACCAGAACAAAAAGCTGCGGCCGCTTCATTCGCGTAAGGGTAGCACAAGATGGGATTGTCCACTTGCAAAATTAGCGGGGCGAGAAGGGTGTGCGACATAGAAGTGGAGGAGCAGGGACGCCCCGATTCGGAGTCGCAACCGTAAGGGA
>OKRF01000469.1 GCA_900290315.1 Candidatus Sulfopaludibacter sp. SbA3
AAATTATCCTGCGCTCCATCCCGATTCTTGTTCGCCACCGCCACTTCCGCCAGGATGAACAACGCCCGCCCCTGGTCTCCAATCTTCTTATCCAACGCCTGCTGCGCCAATTCTTGCGCGCCCTTGGGATCGCCCGCCGCCATCCGCTTTTCCGCCGCCAACAGCATCCGCCGCTCCTCCGGACGCGACAACTGCACCAGTTCCGGCGAAGTCTTGCTGGCAAACTGTACCGCCGAAGCCTTCTCCGCTTCTTTCCTTACATCCACGCTTTCCAGCAAACCGGCGTACGCCTCACGAATCCCCGCTGGATCTTTTTCAAACCCCACCACCGCGTCGTAAAACGTTCGCGTCAGAATGTAACCCTGCTTCACCGCGTCATCTACCGCCTGCGCCCGCATCGCCTCATCCGCCGCCTGCTTGCTTCCGGTCGTACGGATCTCGATCGCCCGCACCAGGCATTCCGTCACCAGCAGCGAGATATCGGTCTTGAAGCTCTCTTCCAGCGGCGCTCGTTTCACCGACTGCAGCAGCGCTTCCAGCCGCTTCATCGCTGTGAAATGTTTTTCCGCCTCCCGGTCCAATTCGTAATGCAGGAACGTATGGCGAATCTGGTCCATCTTCAACGCCGCCTTCGGCGCCGCTCCCGAAGGCGTGTTCGGGGCCGGGAAGACAATCACGTAATAATCCGCCCCATAGTTGCGCGCATCGGTTTCATTCGGCGAGCCCATGAAGTCCAGATAAATCGTGAACCTTCGTCCCAGGTATTCCGACGATGGCTGCTTCAAATAAATTTTGGCCAGTGGCTCGTGATACCGCGCCATGGCCGCCGCGTAGTCTCGGCGGTGCCGCTCCCAGATCGAGTGCAATCCCGCTTTCTCATAGAAGCGTTCCAGCAATGCCCCGAAAGCCGTAATCGCCCCCGCATCCGGCGGCAAATCCTCTTCTTTCGTCCGCGGCACAAAATGCGGCGGACCATCCACATACAGCGCCAGCGAGATGTACGGCGACAAGCTGCGATTCGTATTCCGGTCCGGCGTGTGTGCCTGGTAGAACTCGCACAGCGCGGTCCGCGCCGCCTCCGCGTCCTCGGAGTCCTGCAAAGCTCTCTGCACCTCCGCCCGCGCATTGCTGCGCGTCGCGTCCGAAATGGTCAAATCCTGGTCGTACCCGCAGGCGTTCAGCGCCGTCAGCACTGAAAAAATCGTCTCACTGCTCTCCAGTTGGATGGGCGACGACCGCTGTTGCGCCGGATTTTCCACCACGGGTGG
>OKRF01000466.1 GCA_900290315.1 Candidatus Sulfopaludibacter sp. SbA3
GTCCCTTCGCGAAATCCCGACGCGTTTCCCCGCCGTTTTCATCCCACCGGGTGGGGCATCGCTTCATGAGGCGACTCTCTCGAAAATGCCGCGTGGCGCCGAAGCAGACAGACGAAAAAATTCAAAAAACGATCGTCTGTCCCACGGAGCTGCCGAATTTTCATCCGGGCGGGTGAGGCATCGCCTCGAAAGCCGACCGTCACCGTATTATGCGAACCTCAAGTAGGTGACCAGAACACCCAGGCGATTGGAGAAGCATTCCGTTGCCCAAGCGAGATGGGCCCCGCATTTTCGTGGTAGTTGCAGGCGCGAAAGCCCTTCCATTATTGCGCCGGAACCGGAGATCAACCCGTGGCGCGCGTCGCGGACAGCGCCGAATCCTGTGGCCCCGAAGAGGAGTCATTGGAATTCCGCCGCCTGGAATGGCCCGGACCACTCAAGCTGGCAGCACAGTCCACAGCCAAAGCGTTCGGAGTGAATTGAATGGATGGCGTCTATCGACGGCCTTCACGCATAGCGCTTGCCGAGCCACCACTGCTGTGCCAGTTGCAGCATGTTGCTGGTAAGCCAGTACAACATTAATGCGGCGGGCTGCCGATAGAGCAAGATTCCGAACACCAACGGCATCATCCCCATGAAGCGGGCCATCCGCGCATCCACGCCCGCCGGCGAGGGCGCGATCTTCGCGACCAGCAACTGGGTTGCAATCATTAGCAACGGCAAAATACGCACCGGCAACTGTTCGGGCTTCGACAGATCGGCGATCCACAGCCAGTGCGCTCCGTGGAGCTCGGCCACCCCGGTCAAGACGGAGTAGAAGGCGATCAGGATGGCGAACGGCGCCAACGCTGGAATACAGCCGGCCAGCGGGCTGGTCTGGTGCTGTTTGTACACCTCGGAGATCTCGCGCGAATGTTCGGGATCCAGATTGAGACCCCTCCGCTTGTAACGCGCATTGATAGACTCAATCTGCGGTTGCAGCGCCTTCATGGCCTTTGCGTTGCGCGCAGCCAGAATCCGAAACGGCAACAAGACGAGGTTTATAAGGAATGTAGTGAGTACGATGGCCCAGCCCCAACTGGAGCGGCCCGAGCGATAGGTGATGCGCCTTTCGACCTGACGGAGCGTCCATTCGAGCGGGCGCGCCACGGGAGCAAGATAGCCATAGTCCTTGGACCTTCGGATCGTCGGCGCCCCGCTTGCCGGCGATGCCGCCAGGACTTTCCGCGGGTACAGAACGCTGAAAACCAAGAACGAGACGAAGAGCAGAGCGCCGCTCAAAAGAAGCGTGGAAATGAGGCGAGCACCAACGTCATGCATGATCCCTCATTATGTCATGTCCCGTGAGACGTACCTATTGCTTGACCAGTTCTACGCGGCGATTGAGCGCCCGTCCGTCCTCGGCATCGTTCGATGCCAGCGGCGCATACGGACCATCGCCGTACGCGTGGAGTCT
>OKRF01000464.1 GCA_900290315.1 Candidatus Sulfopaludibacter sp. SbA3
ATACATCACGCTGCGCAGGCGTTCGCCATCTTCATACCCAACCGTGTATAGCACCACTCCCTCGCGCGGATGCAGCCCGTAGCGGAAGTGCCACTTCTGCCACACGACTTCGTGGTCCTGTATCCGGAAGCCCGGTCCATTCGGCTGGGTGATGTGCAGGGGCGCGGCCGGGGCGCGCCAGGGACGATTGGCCGCAGCGGTGATCTCATCGTTGTTGCGTGGGATGGGCACGTTGCGGCCGGTATCGAGCAGGTCGAGGATCTTGCCTGTGGTGAGATTGACGTGCGCCACCACGCCTTCCACCGGGTGGGCGTAGAAGTTGGCGCCGGAGCCCGCATAGTAGGGAACCGCCCGGACAATCCGGCCCTGTTCCGTTCCGGGCAGCGCGAAGTAACCGGCGGTCCAGGCCATGATTACGACGGTGTTCAGGTCTCGGATGCCGCGGTCGCGCATGGCCTTCTGATAGCGCGGATCGGCGCGCACGATGGCGTCCGCCAGGTTGGAATCCTGCTCGGTCACGGCCGGCTGCGCTCCGGGAATCTCTTTGAAGGAATCGACGCGCTTCGTGGAGAGGTTGGCGATGGCTTCAAACGTTTTGTTGTCCCGCGGTTGGTAGATGATGGCGAAGGCGCGCCGCGGCACATCGGCATTGCGGAGGACGAGGTCCTTGGCCGGTTCCTCCAGGGATATCTGGCTGAAGCGCGCGGCGGGCGCCAACTGACCGCCGCTTTTGAGTATGGCTACGGCGGCGCGGATTTCCTCCGCCGTGAGCGGCGCCAGGGGATTGGCGGCGAATAACGGGCACGCGAATAAAACCGGAAGAAGAGACAGACGACAGAAGACGATCGTCTGTCCTACGAAGCTGCGCATCCTATGCTCCTACGATCTTCAGGGTGATCGCGAAGTCCGAGGGCTTCTCGGGGGGCATCTGCACCTTCAGGGCGCCTTCGTCCTGAGTGAAGGTCACCTTGCCTTTGTGGCCCAGCAGTTCCACGTTGCGGATCTTGCCGACATCCAATCGGCCGCCCAGTGCCAGGGTGGGTATCGACGCCTCTTTCCCGGGCCACCCCATCACGAAGGCGTAGAGGGTGCTGCCCTTCCTGGTGAAGCGCACGTCGCTAGCGGTGAGGTCTTTGCGATTGCGCTCGTTGAAGCCCATCTGGCCGGCAGCAGGCACCGTGGCGTTGCCAGACACCTTCCAGGGGCGGGTTCCAAAGATGCCTTCGCCGTTGACGCTCATCCATTGGGTGATGCCGTCCAGCACCTTGAACTCATCGGCATCCGGCATGCCGCTATTGGGCAGCGGGAAGTTGAGCATCAGGTTGCCATTGCGGCTGACGATATCGCACAGCATATCGATCACGGTCTTGGGCGTCTTGTACTGGATGCCTTTCTTATAATGCCAGTTGCCGATGCAGGTATCGGTCTGCCAGGGTTCAGGCAGAATTTCGTTGGCGATGCCGCGTTCGATATCGAGCGCACAGGTGCCCGTTTCGCAATCCTTCTTAGTCTTGCTGGTGTAGACACCGGTGCGGACCACGTTGTAATAGTGCGAGACCAGGCGATAGCCATAGTCGCCGAAGGGTATGCCGCCATCGGTGTAGAGTAAGTCGGGCTGATAGTTATCGATCAGGTCCTTGATGCGCTGGAAGTAGAGAAGCTTCCAGGAGTCAGGTGCCAAACGGCTCATCGCCTGCGTGGGGATGGGCTGGTCTTTGGGATCGCCTGCGTGGGGATGGGCTGGTCTTTGGGGAAGGGATGATACAGATCGGAGTAAGCCGGATCCTGCCCGTCATAGGGGACACCCGCGAGGTCGCCAGTCTTATCGGCGCCGTGAGAGACGGCCAGCCAGTTATAGCTGTTGGAAAGGTGCTCGCTCACGGCGAACTTGAGGCCGTGTTTCTGCGCCGCTTTGCGCCACAGTCCGACAATATCCTTCTTCGGCCCGGTGGCCACGGCATTCCAACGCGGTTGAAACCTGGAGTTCCACAAGTCGAAATTATCGTGGTGTACGCCCATGCTCATGAAGTATTTCGCGCCGGCCTTTTTATAAAGCTGGATCAGGTGATCGGGATCGAACTGGTCGCCCTTCCACAACTGGCAGATATCCTTGTGGCCGAATTTGGAAGGATGGCCGTAAGTGGCCACGTGATACTTGTACTGGTCGCTGCCCTGCATGTAAATGTTGCGGGCGTACCAATCGCCGTACTCGGCGGCCGATTGCGGACCCCAATGCGCCCACATGCCGAACTTGGCGTCGCGGAACCACTCCGGAATGCGATACTGCTGGAGGACTTGCGCGGTACCGTCGAACGGCCCCCTGGCGATGGGTGGAAGGGAGTCCTGCGCGGCCGATTTGCGCGGCAGAAGCAGGGCCGGTGCAGAGGCCAGCAGCCCGAACGCTGTGCGTCTGGAGAGCATGGTCTCAGTCTACTA
>OKRF01000462.1 GCA_900290315.1 Candidatus Sulfopaludibacter sp. SbA3
TCTGCCACTCCTGCCGATGCGCCGCGATACACGATCAAAGCTGCAAAAGGTTGTCATGGAAGTTGGACTGATCGCGAAACCGGCAGCGCCCGCACCGGAGGCGGCGGAATTCTACATCTACGAAAACTGGGCGGCAGGCCCGCATAAAATTGTTCTGCATCGCGGATCCTGCGGACAATGCAATCAGGGCAAAGGCCGGCCTGCTGGGCATGACGCTAACCACGCGCGCTGGCACGGACCGTACGCCACGCTGGCTCAAGGACGCGAGGCTGCGCATGGCATGGCCGGCGTACTGATTCGCAGCGAATGCAAGTGCATTTAAAGGCAGAAGTAAGAAGTCAGAATGCAGAAGGAGCGTAGTTTCGGGTTTTACTTCTGACTTCTAACTTCTGACTTCTGCATTTCCTTTATACTTTCCCCGCATGCAATCTCTAAAATCTTCCATCGAGCGCCTGGCTGCGCTGGGCGAAGTCGAGCACAATCCCGAGGCACGGCCTGCGTTTCTCGAATTCCGTGACGCGCTCACCCAAGGCAAGGTTCGCGCTGCCGAAAAGATCGACGGCCGCTGGGTGGTCAACGTCTGGGTAAAACACGGCATCCTGCTTGGCTTTCGGCTAGGCGAGCTGGCCGAGACGGGATGTGCGGCGCTCACGTTCGTCGATAAAGACACCTTCCCCGCGCGCCGGTTTTCCTTGGCGGACCGAGTGCGCGTCGTGCCGGGCGGTTCGTCGGTACGTCTGGGCGCCTATGTAGCACCCTCGGTAATTTGCATGCCGCCGATGTTCATCAACGTGGGCGCTTACGTTGACGAAGGCACCATGGTCGATTCCCACGCGCTGGTGNNGATGCGGCGCCTGTAATCATTGAGGACGACGTCCTGGTCGGCGGCAACTGCGGAGTTTACGAGGGCACGCTGGTACGCACGCGGGCGGTGCTGGGCGCGGGAACGATTCTGACGCGATCGACGCCGCTCTACGACCTGGTGCGCGGCGAAGTTTACCGCGCCACACCGGAATCATCGCTCGAAGTTCCCGAAGGCGCTGTGGTTGTGCCCGGATCGCGCGCGGTAAAGAAAGGCGCCGCGGCGGAGCTAGGAATTTCTTTATATACGCCAGTGATTGTGAAATACCGCGACGAGAAGACGGACCGTGGGATCGAGTTGGAAGATTGGCTGCGCTGATTCGTTGCCGCCGTCGATTCAACCAATGCTGACTGCCAGCTTCCGCGCGCCATCAAGAGCTACCTGAATCTGATCGAGATTCTGTATCACGACATCCGCTTCGCCCAGCGCAGACGCCGGATACGTGCTGGCTAGCGCAATCACTTTCATTCCACCCGCGCGTGCAGAACGGATTCCCGCCGGTGCGTCTTCGATCACCAAACACTCCGCCGGGTTCACGCCCAACAACTCCGCACCTTTCAAATACGGCTCAGGATGCGGCTTCCCGTTGGTGACCTCGTCTGCGGCAACCATGACTTTCGGAACTGGTATCCCGGCGAGCCGCAGACGTCCACTCGCCAGCTGGCGCCTTCCGGACGTGACCACACCCCAACGGCCGGCAGGAATCGCACCGACCAACTCGACCGCACCGGGCATCACGACAACTCCGTCGCGATCCCCCGCCTCGCGTCTCTCCAGCTTCCCAACTTCCGCTTCGGCGTCAAGATGAGGAGCGACAGCCTTGATTACTTCGACGGCGCGGACGCCGTGGGCAATGGCCAT
>OKRF01000458.1 GCA_900290315.1 Candidatus Sulfopaludibacter sp. SbA3
GTGGGACCTTCGCTGGGCCGCGAACAGCATCCCCACCTCCCTCGCCATCTTCTGGGGCGACGACGTCCGCCGCCGCGTGGGCGGTGGCCGAAGGGGCGGCGGTGGCGCATCCGCCGATGACCCGCTCGCCAACGCGCAGCCCGAGCAACTCCTGCAGGCGCTAGCCGCAGCCTCCGACAAACTGCAGGCCGATTTCGGCAGTTGGAAGACTCCCTGGGGCGACATCAATCGATTCCAGCGCCTCAACGACGACATCGCTCCATCCTTCAACGATGCCGGCCCCAGCATTCCCGTCGGCTTCCCCTCCTCCCAATGGGGCTCACTGGCATCTTTCGGAGCGCGCGCCTACCCCGCTACCAAGAAGTGGTACGGCACCAGCGGAAACAGCTTCGTCGCGGTAGTCGAATTCGGAAAGACCGTCCGCGCCAAGGCCGTCACCGCCGGCGGTGAAAGCGGCAATCCCTCATCCCCACACTTCAACGATGAGGCCCAGCGCTACGCCACCGGAAACTTGCGAGATGTCTACTACTATCGCGCGCAGCTCAAAGGCCACACCGAACGCGAATACCACCCCGGAAGCTGAATTCACCGCACCCAGGGTCAGAGGGTCAGACTTCTCTGTCCCGCGGCGCCGCTTTTGCGCCGTCGTGGACAGAGCGGTCTGACCCCAACCCCCGCGCCTAATGCATCCCCACGCCACCGGCCCGATGCCTGGGCCGCTTCATCGCCAACAACAGGGGAAGCACCAGCAGGAACACGGCCGCCATCGCTAAGAAGGTGTCCACGAAAGCGGCCATGGATGCCTGCCTCTGCACCATGTTCCAGATGGAGACGTAGGACTGCCGCGACGCCGTGACCGGGTCCGCCCCATGCGCAATCATCGCGTTTTGCAGGCTGCTGGAGAGCATTCGCGTGCGCGGACTCATAGCGGTAACATTGGCGCCCAGCACGTTGGTGTGAAACTGCTGGCGCCGAAACAGGTACGATGTGGCGCTGGCGATCCCCACACTGCCGCCCAGGTTGCGCATCAGGTTGAACATGCTGGTGGCGTTGCCCATCTCTTCCTTGGGAATGGGGTCCATAGTCGCCGTTGTCAAAGGTACAAAGAGCAGCGCCAGCGAAGCTCCCTGAATGAACTGGGGCCAGAAAATATCCCAATACCCCGCCTGCAGGTTCAGGCGGGACAACGAGTAGAGGCTCCACGACGCGCCGCACAGTCCCACCGCCAGCACCTTGCGCGGATCGAAACGGCCGAGCACCGTGCCCACCACGGGCATCATCAGAAACGAGCCCAGCCCGCGCGGCGCCATGGCGGCGCCGGCCTCCAGTGCCGGATAGCCGAGCAGGGTCTGCAGGAAGATCGGGACCAGCAACATGCTGCCGTACAGTACGAAGCCCAGAACGGTCATGAGAAAAACTCCGGCACTGTACGTACGGTTGCGGAACACCCGCAGGTGCACTACCGGATCGCGCGTCCGCAGTTCCCGAATGACAAACGCGATGAGCGCCACTCCGGCAATTGCCGCCAGGATGGCCATCCAGTTGGACGCGAACCAATCCTCTTCCTGTCCTTTATCGAGCACGATCTGCAGAGCGCCCACCCCCAACGCGAGCATCCCCATGCCCCAGAAGTCGATGCCTTTCCCGGAACGCCGGATGTACGGTGGATCGAAAATGAAGAGGCGCGTCATGATCACGGACGCGAGGCCGACCGGCAGATTGATGTAGAAGACCCAGCGCCAACTGTAATTCTCCGTAAGCCAGCCGCCAATCACCGGGCCGAGCATGGGCGCGACGACGATACCCAGGCCCCAGAACGCCATCGCTTTGCCGCGGTCGCGCGGCGGGAACGCCTCCAGCATCACGGCCTGAGAGAGCGGCTGCAGCGCTCCACCGGTGGCCCCCTGAATCACGCGAAACAGAATCAGCATGGGCAGCGTGGGGGCCAGACCGCATAGGAAACTGGCGGCGGTGAACCCGAAAACGGCAGCCGTCAAAGTGCGTTTCCGGCCGAAGTAGTTGGCGATCCACCCGGTCATGGGAAGAATGATGGCGTTGGCCACCAGGTACGAAGTGAGTGCCCACGCCGCCTCGTCGACACTGGCCGAAAGACTGCCAGCAATATGCGGCAGCGACACGTTTACCACAGTGGTATCCAGCACCTCCATGAAGGTCGCGAACATCACGGCTACGGCAACGATCCAAGGATTGACCTGGGGGTGCTGAGCGGCAGACGGCATCCGTTAACTCCATCATGCCACGGCGCTGGCATACTGGAATGCGGAGGTACTGCGTGTCCCTGCATTTTCTCGTGCGCTTGGAACCGAAGCCCGGAGCGGAAGCCGGGTTTCGTGAAGAACTGCAAAGGGTTATCGAGCCCACGCGCGGNNTGCCAGTTCGCCATCCACTCCGAATGGGTCGACGAAGCGGCGTTCGAGTACCACGCCCAGTTGCCCCACACCGTGCGATTTCTTCAAGCCGCGGAGCGGCTGTTGACTCACCCCGTGCAAGGACTGCGGTCGCGCGAGATCGCCGGTTCCTAGGCTAGGGGCCGGGGGAGCGTTTTTTTCTGGCCGCGGTGGATCCCTTGGCCCGGGGATCTGGGCCAGCGGCGACGTGAGAATCGGCATCGCTTAGGTGTAGTTGGAATGCGGCCGCGCGGGTCTTAGGAATGGACATGCGGTGGCTCTTTTGTGTCGTGGCCCTGTTGCTGGCCATTGGTTCTGCGGAAGCGCAGCAGTGCTCACAGGACCCACAGGGGAACCAGGTCTGCGTGGGAACGCAGCCCAACAACTACTCCTGCGGATGCCTCGATCTATTCGCAGACTGTCACTTCCATCCGATTAGCTGCAACGATGTTTTCGTTCAGAAGACCGCACCGGGCGGTCAACCGATCTACACTCGCGTCCTGGGAGGCGAGAGCGACCAGACGCCGCGGCAGTTCTTCTTCGATTCACAGAACAACGTGGTCCTGTTCGGCACGACATACTCGAAGCAATTTCCCGTGACACCCGATGCGATTCAGTCGAGCAATGCCGGTCCCACAGATCCGTTTTCCGAG
>OKRF01000457.1 GCA_900290315.1 Candidatus Sulfopaludibacter sp. SbA3
GTGGGATATCGAAGGCCGAGAGCTCAAACATCGCGCTGCTCGTCCTCGCGGTCTTGCTGTACGGGACCCTCGTGCTCCCCGAACGGCGATTGGGGCACGTCATCATGCTGATCGTCGTATTGTTCGCGGCAGCCATGCCCGTCATGCACATGAGGGGGGCACATTACGGCGAGATCGCCAAGCAGCCATGCCCGTCATGCACATGAGGGGGGCACATTACGGCGAGATCGCCAAATCCCCCGGCGGCTTTTTCTTCGTCTGGACACTCTGGGCGCTCGACGGGCTCGGGGGCTTCACCTTCATCCTCTCAGCGCGCGGGCTGTGGAGCCTGCGACGGGGCCAGCCCCGGTAGTCCAGGGCAATGGACGGTGGCGAGGCTCGCCGTTGGATGTTGTAAAAGTAGCGATCAACGGCGTAGTGTTTACCGATCCGCCGCTAAGTTCTCGTCTGCGATCCGGAAGTTGGCCACACTTTGGCGGCGAGTTCGAGCGTTGAAATGGAATTTCCGAAGCCTATAGGCCCAACACGACGATTACAGCCGGTACCAGATGGACGGGTGTGATCTGCGGAATGCAAATCGGATGAGTTCGTCGCTAAAGGTTCGAGTCCTTTCTGGGGTCACAGATACACAGGGCGATCCAGAAGAACTCTCTTACAGCACGCATAATGAAATCAATCAGATAGCGGACATTTTAGGAACACCATTTGGCTCCCCACACTGGACACGTTTCGAACTTTTGCGGCTCAGCGGCCCTCTGATCGAACCCACCAGACGGGCATTGTTTTCAGACTGATCCATGCGAGCCTCTGGCAGGAGTCCGTGCCGGGCGCCCAGTCTGGACACGTCTCGAATTCGCGAAGAGACCCCTTGATTTTCCGGGTGCGCCGTGATCCCGACCGGAACCGCTGTTCGCGTGAAGCAGTCGAAGTCTCGACCGTGACTATTGATGCGTCTTTGAGGAAAATGGAAGTAGCAGTAGCCGTCGCACTGGCATGAGGGAATTTGGGCTNNCGGTCGCGTATGGCTTGGTAGGCTGGGCCCTGTGCGGAGCCGTTATGGGATTCGCCCTGTCGGCAACCTCGCTTTCACGGGCCTTGGTGATACACGCTATTGCTGCGCCGATGATCTTCAGTACCTTGTCGATACTTCACTCCAGAAATTCACGGTCTAGGACGCCGATCCAGACGGCGCTCATATTTTCTGCCGTTGTCGTTCTGATGGATGTGTTCGTGGTCGCAGTGATGATCGAGCGAAGCTTCCAGATGTTCACCAGCGCGCTTGGCACTTGGATACCTTTTACACTGATCTTTCTGAGCTCTTGGAGTACGGGAGTCCTGGTGGCGCGTCCCGAGGGGCGATAGCGCGACCGCCATTTTCCTCGCAATTGAGCACCACGAAAGATCCGCAGAATTCTGAACAGTCTGCCACAGTCTGCCAAGACCGCGTGCAGGATCGGCGACTCGGAATTATACTGGACGTGAAGCCGTGATGTTCCGTGCCCCAGTCAGAACTCGAACGTGAAAACAAAGCGCTTAACCCGTGCAGCTTCCTCGCAGTCCAAATGTTTTCAATGTATTGGATTTGGCTCCCACACTGGACACGTTTCGAACTTTTGCGGGCCAATTGGCACTGTGAGGGAACCCGCCGATGCACCTTGTTTTCAGAGTGATCCGTGCGAGGCCCTGCCTCGTGTCCATGCCGGGCGTCCAGTCTGGACACGTCTCGAACTGGCTGGGGGAACCCAGGATACCTTCCGGATCGCGGGTGATCTAGGAACAATCCGGAAATGGGAAGGCGCTACTCGGCGCTCATGGGACGAACCCGATTGGACGCGCAGCGCCTGCGCTATGATGTTCGCCGCCGCTATCGCCGGGTATGTGTGCGATTCGTAAGAGACTGAACGTTCCACTGCCGAAACTGTTCGTGCGGGACCTGTCGCCCGTCGCCGGCTTTCGGTGAAGAACCGCCCACCTGCCTTTCCACTCCGCCAACGAGTCCGGAATCGGCGTCAAGAAATACATCGACCCGCCATCGGCCCGCATCGTGCCATTGATGTAGAAAGTCTGGTGTGTCCCGGGCGCGATTTTGAGGAGGCGCTTATGCTTCGTGGAAAGCGCGCCCGCAGGCCTTTGGCGGCGTTTCTGGCCTTTTGCAGTGTCGCGGCAGGCACAGCGGCGGCACAACCCATAGCCAAACCGCAGGTAGCCAACCTGATTGTCAAAGTGGAGAACGGGGTGGACGAATAATCGCGATTACCTGAAACGGCGCGGGGAAAACGCATCTGCGGCAAACTCGACGGCGCCGGCGCAAACTCGACGCGCCCGGCGCGGCTCCTCGACGGATTCCCAGAAGGCGGCGGCCGAGGCGCGAAAGGATGACTTGGACAACGCACTGGGTGACCTCAATCGATCGACTAATCGCCTTCGGCGGAAGTTTGACGCCACCGACACTTGGATGGAGACCAAGGTCCAGGTGGATCAGGTGATGGACGATGCACGAAAAATTAATCAGGTCGTGGCGCGTGGCAACTACGGGGCTGACGCCGCGCGACTGTGGGGCGTGTTGCGGACGGCGTCAATAACCTTGCTCGCGCGTACGGACTTCAGCCCCTGGCGATCTAACCGCAAGGTTCGCTCAACAGTGAAAGGAGAAGGTTTATGAGATTCGGAACAACGGTGGCGCTCCTCGCCATCGCAGCGCTGACTGCGGGCTTGTCGGTCGCCAAGGATTCACCCGACCAACAGCGCGAAAAGATTCGTAAGATGGCAGCCGCAACCCTGACGGATCTGTACAAACGTCAACCGTCTTCCCGGACTGCTGTCCAGAAGTCGGCGGGATACGCGGTTTTCAACAACATGGGTACGAACCTGCTACTGCTCAGCACGGCGCGCGGCGCGGGCGTGGCCGTCAACTCGAAAACCCGGCAGGATATCTTCATGAAGATGATCTCGGCGGGCGTGGGCCTCGGAGCTGGAGTGAAGGACTATAGAGTAGTGTTCATATTCGAGACTGACGCGGCGCTGGCGAAGTTCCTTGATTCCGGGTGGGCGGGTGAAACACAAGCGGACGCCGCGGCCAAGACAAAGACGTCCGGCGCAGCTTACTCGGGAGCGACGATGGTCGCGCCCGGCGTGTGGGTCTACCAGATCACCAAGAAGGGTCTCGCACTGCAGTTGACCCTGCAAGGCACCAAGTACTCCAAGAACGACGACCTCAATAAAAAGCAGTCCCGCACCGGTTCGCCTATCGGGGTGCAACCAACCACCGACGTCCATGTGTAGTTCTCTACAGCGCAATTGCCAGCGGACCGGAACCGAAGCAAGCGGCAGCGGCGTCGCCATGGGACGGCCAGTGGCGTCGTCGCCGGGCCCTTCGCAGTTACCAAGCTCCAAAGTGCGGCGGCGGGGCCTCACAGCTTGTTGAAGCCGACTCCAATGTATCGTCGGCCGCCCAAAACACTGCATTTCGCCACGAACGGGTTGGATCAATATCGAGAGGCCGGCTTCCCGAGTAAGATGCAAACGGGTCGTTCAAGTTGACGGGAAACGGCTATCCGCGAATGTGGCCGACTGGATTCCGGGCGGATCGTCGCGATCCGGAATTTGCCACAGAATAGGATGTAAAGCCAGCGCGAGCTTTGAGTTGGGGCTGCCCGTAGCCGGAAGGTGTACTGAGTAGAATCGAGTTCGAATCCCGACTGGAGTCTTGATATTTGGCTCCCCAGTCTGGACACGTTTCGAACTTTTGCAGCCTAAAACGCCCACCGCTCGAACCACTCCAATCACTTTTAGACCAATGACATCTGCGCAAAACGAGCGTACCCATTTAGTCTGGGCGCCCAGCCGCGATGAGTCTCGAACTACGCGAGGACCAGGAGCCTTGGTCCGACCGGGCAACGCGATAAGGCTGCGACCTGCGTCGCCACGCACGGCACGGTACACTATGGACGTTGAGGGATCGAAGGGCATGAGTTCGCCGCATCAAGAACAAGATCGGGTAGTTCCCGACGTCCTGGTCAAACAATGGGACCGGCTCTGCCAGGATATTCGGACCACCTATGTTCTCATCGAAAGGCTGATTGCGATTGGACTGGTCCTCGCGGGTGCGGCTCTCGCCTTTAAACCTCAAGGGGAAGAACGTCAACGCCTGCTTAATGTTTTGTTGCCGATACCTGCCTATGGAATCTTCGTCTATGGTGCAGTCCTGTTGCGTGGAGTGATGGTGTACGCTGGACACCGAAAGTATGTGGAAGAGAAGATCAATCGGATTGCTGGACACCCCTTCCTACTCGGGCAGCAACTCACTGCAAGAACGCTTCATTCAACGCTAGAATTATTCGGTGCTTTGGTCGCATGTGGAGTTACCTTGGCCCTCGTAAGCGCCAACAGCGTATTCACCGCCTGGCACCATTTTCCACAATTTGTGACCGGGCCTGTCACGGTGTTGAACGGCGCCGGATTTGTCATGTGCGGGGTGGTCGTCCAGAAGTGCCGCAATGCATTCCAACATAGCTACCAAGTTCTATCCGAGATTGAGACTTCAGAAGCCCGACGCATCTTCGACGCGGATGTTGCAGAGGGTGACTTGGCTTCGAAATCTGACCCGGCCACATCTGCGCGACTAGCAAGCAGTCTCGGGCCCGGCGCGCAGTGCTGAGACCCGTGAGGGTCCGAAATCGGCAGTTGCGGTCGCATAACCGGCGAGTTCGAGCGTCGAATTGGGGCCGCCCATAACCTGCAGATTCTCAAGGGCGATTTTTGTGGCTCCCACTCTGGACACGTTTCGAACTTTTGCGGCCTGAAACGGGGTCCGCTCGAACCGGCTCAACTTCTTCGTCGACAGGAACATCGGAGCTGAAAAGGATCTTACATCCAGGCTGGGTGCCCAAGTAGGACTCGAACACGCGACCCTTCGTCTCACAGATACCAAAAACAGCTTGCCCGCGCGCGCATCTCCGGCCAATCCACTCACTCCCACTCAATCGTGCCCGGTGGCTTATGAGTCAGGTTGTAGAAGACTCGGCAGATGCCTTCCAGTTTGTGGAGTTCGGCGCACAGGGCGCGCAGCAGGGCATCGTCCATGCAGACCGATTGCGCAGTCATGCCATCCACCGAATCCACGGGACGCAGCACTACGGACTCCGGAGATTCCGCCGTGCCCAGCGGAATCAGGATGACGGGGAATTGCCAGATGCTGCGATCGTAATTCGATTCGTGTGAGATGCGCCGCACGATAGTATCGGCTGCGCGCAATTTCGCGATGCGGGCGCGTCTGAGCCATGGCGAGTCGTGCTGGCCGGCATAGCGCTCGTTTTGCGGGAGCGAGTCCCCACACATGCCCACATCTGCCGCAGGGGAACACCCCATCAGTTTGTCCCCAGGACTCGCTGGATCCGCCGGGGTAGTGATTTGATGAAGTTACTCCTATCGGAGCCCTGCGTTTTCCGCATGCTCGGCGGTTTGGGACGGAAGCCGGGTAAGGCGCATACCAGCTCATTAACCATTTCCTATCATCTATGGATAGACATGCGACGGTTTGAGCTCTCCTAATAATAGAAAGCTCGTCGAGAACTTACTTCATGCTTGTTTCAGAGTTTAGGGGGTGATACTATTCTGCAGCAGCTTTGCATCCCCCTGCGTCTTGGCTTGCCAAGCTGCCGGAGGTTGGTGTGACGCGGTATCGATGTTCCTTCTTCCTGATCTGTTTGATCTCCCTCACTCTCAATTCCGGATGGACTGCCACTCCGTCCAAAACCGACAAGGGGCTCGAAGCCGCCTTTCAGCGGGCGTTGTACAGCGTGGACGCCGCGCCGGGCGGTTTTGTGGCGGCCAATCCGGCGCAGCATCTCTCCATCCGGTTTACCCCGGGTGAGGCGCGCCTGGAATACCAGCAGAGCAGCGCGGGACTGCGCCTGCGGGGGTACGGTTCCGGGGAACGCCTGGTGCGCCCCCCGGCGGCGGTGTTGACGGGCAGCGGCAATCGCATCGAGTACCACCGCGACGGCCTGGCCGAGTGGTATTTGAACCGGCCGGAGGGCGTGGAACAGGGCTTTACGCTGGCGGCACGGCCTGGGCGGGCGGAGCTTGGCGAGCGGCTCACCATCGCACTGGAAGTAAGCGGCGGGATGCAGCCGGCGCTGGCACCGGCGGGCGATGCTGTGCTGCTGGAATCGGATGGGCAGGCACTCCTTCGCTACACCGGACTGCGGGCGTGGGACGCGGCGGGCCGGGAGTTGGATGCACGGCTGGAGGTGCGGGGCCGGGAGGTGCTGCTGACCATCGAGGATGCCGGCGCGGTCTATCCGCTCACGGTGGATCCCACCGTACAGCAGGCCGAGCTGACGGCCTCCGACGGCGCGGCAGGGGACAACTTCGGCTTTTCCGTGGCGGTGGATGCGGATACGGCTGTGATCGGAGCTTATTACAAAGCAGGCGGTCAGGGGGCAGTCTACGTGTTCACCCGCAACGGCGCTGTTTGGAGCCAACAGGCCAAGCTGACGGCCAACGACGGGCAACGAGACCTTTTCGGCACTTCCGTGGCCGTGAGCGGGGATACCGCCGTGGTGGGAGCTTCTTTGAAAATCACCGCCGGTGGGACATCGGGGGCCGCCTACGTATTCACCCGGAGCGGCGGCATCTGGACTCAACAGACCTTACTTGTGTCCAGCGACGCCGCGGCAGCGGACTTCTTTGGAAACTCCGTGGCGGTGAACGGGGACACGGTGGTGGTCGGAGCTTATGAGAAAGCGTTCTACCAGGGTGCCGCCTACGTGTTCACGCGCAGCGGCGTTGCCTGGAGCCAGCAGGCCAAGCTGACGGCCGCCAACGCCTTGCCATTGGACGAGTTCGGCTATTCCGTGGCGGTGAGCGGGGATACCGCGGTGATCGGAGCTTATTCGAAAGCGGGCAATCTGGGTGCCGCCTACGTGTTCGCCCGGAGCGGCACTGCCTGGAGCCAGCAGACCGAGCTGGCGGCGAACGACGGAGGCGTAGACGAGTTCGGCTATTCCGTGGCGGTGAGCGGGGATACCGCAGTGATCGGAGCTCCTCAGAAGATCACTGCGGGTGGGACATCGGGGGCCGTCTACGTATTCACCCGGAGCGGCAGCATCTGGACTCAACAGACCTTACTGGTGTCCAGCGACGCCGCGGCAGCGGACAACTTCGGCACTTCCGTGGCGGTGAGTGGGGACACCGCGGTGATCGGAGCTTATGAGAAGGCGAGCTTCCAGGGTGCCGCCTACGTGTTCACGCGCAGCGGCGTTGCCTGGAGCCAGCAGGCCAAGCTGACGGCCAGCGACGCCGCGACCTGGGACGAGTTCGGCTATTCCGTGGCGGTGAGCGGGGACACGGCGGTGATCGGAGCTTATGACAAAGCCAGTGCGCAGGGTGCAGCCTACGTGTTTGTTTTGCCAATTCTAACCGTCGCTTCCGCTCCGCCGGGGATGCCGTTTACGGCCAACGGTGCGGGTTGCCCTTCCGGCGCCCTGACCGCACCCTACACGCTGCTGGCGGCACCGACCTGCACGATCACTTTCCCCTCAACCGCCGTCCTGGACAGCGCAGGTGACATGCGCTACACCTTCCGGCAGTGGGGCGATGGCGACCCAAGCAACCCGCGAGCGTTCGCGTTGTTCCAAAGTGCCACCTTCGTTGCGCAATTCAGCACGGAGTACCTGCTCAACGCTGCCGCCAGTCCGTCTTCTGGCGGCCAGGTGACGGGCAGCGGCTGGTACGCCGACTCCGCCAATGCCACCGTCGCCGCCATCCCGAATGCCGGCTTTCTCTTTACCGGCTTCAGTGGCGATTTGAGCGGCAACGCCGCTCCCCAAACGCTCTGGATGAGCGGGCCCAAGACCGTGACCGGCCTGTTCATTCCGATGCCCGGAGCCACCCTGAGCGTCCTGATTTCGTCCAAATCCGGACCGCAAAACGCCCGCCAATGGACCATCACGCTGACTAACAGCGGCCCCGGCGTAGCGTATTCGCCGATGATCCACGGCCTGATTCTGACCCAGACCTACGGCGCCGCGTGTGTACCAATGCGGGTCAGCCCGGCGGCGTTCCCGATTGGCCTCTCGAGTTTAAACTCGGGCGCTAACACTACCGGATCGGCCCAGTTCGATTTCAGCTCATGCCCGGCCAACGCGCGCTTTACCGTGGTGGTGGTATTCACCGCCAACAGCGGCACCTCCGGCGGCGCGACCACCTTGGCCAACCAGACAATGTAGGCGAAGGAAACCTTCATGCGGCTCCTTACCTGGTCATTGCGGGTTGTTAGCCGTACTGGCGCTGGCCGCCGCGCCCGCCCGCGCCAACGCGGTCTTCACGTTGGATCCTCCCGACGGCGCGTGATCACCAGCGCCACCTACGGCCAGGGTGCGTCGATCGGGGATTTCATTGACTTCCTGACGCCCCAGTTCCTGCTGTATGGGCTGCCGCCGAAGGATGTGTGGACACAGACCTTCGACGCGTCCACCTCCGCGGGCCTGGGGTCCCATGCACGCGGTGACGTTTATGCGGAAGGTTTGCGCGCCTTAGTGGATCCGCTGCGCAGGCTCGACGTGGCACCCCGCCGTCGCAAATGCCCGCTCATATTCCTCAATTGCCGTGTAGTCGGAGATGACGGCCGTCCCTCCGGGCCTCAGTACCCGAACAATCTCGCGGCACGCCCGCTCGCGTCCTTTCATCGTCGGGATGTTGTGCAGGCAGAGATTACGTGCAGTCGGGCAGATCCATTTTCCGTGCATCCTGATTCCGAATCTCCACGCGATCCAGGACTCCTTCGATTTCCGCATTGGCCAGGGTAGGCCAGGGTATTCTCAAGGCAATTCCCGGACAGGTCTTCCTTGTTCCAGAGATCGACTCCCACAGCGCGGCCACAGGTTCTCTTCGCCGCACCGATCAGGAGCAACCCGCGCATACAAGGCAGCTCGCACAATGCCGGGCGCATGCAACCCGTAGTCCAGCTTCGGTCTCACGCCGGGATTCTACCGCCGCCCCAACTCTGAAGGGAAGGTGACAAATGCGCCCCGCTGCCTGCGCCCGCACGCGCATCTCCGGCCAATCCGCTCACTCCCACTCAATCGTGCCCGGTGGCTTGTGAGTCAGGTCGTAGAAGACTCCGCAGATGCCTTCCAGTTTGAGGAGTTCGGCGCACATGGCACGCAGCAGGGCGTCGTCCATGCAGACCGATTGCGCAGTCATGCCATCCACNNGGACGCAGCACTACGGACTCCGGAGATTCCGCCGTGCCCAGCGGAATCAGGATGACGGGGAATTGCCAGATGCTGCGATCGTAATTCGATTCGTGTGAGATGCGCCGCACGATAGTATCGGCGGCACGCAATTTCGCGATGCGGGCGCGCGTCAGCGAGCACGCGCGGATCTGCATCTGGCCCAGCGGGACCTTGGTTCGTACCGCCGTCACCACGCGATTCATGCCGGTGAGGCGGTTGGTGAGTTCGGTGGCCCGGGCGTGATCGAGTGCGTCGATGGCCAGCACCGGCGCATAGCTGCGGGCATCGCCGAGGACGCCCACGGAGTTCACGGGAATCACCCCTCCATCCGGCGTCTCGCGCACGGGAGCATCGAATTCGGAGCAGAGGCAGCGGATGGCGAGACCGGGGCCGGGGAAAGGATGACGCTCCAGCAATTCGGCGGGGAGCCCCAGTTCGCGCCCCACCTCGCGCACTTCGTCCTTGTAAAAAGACTTGAGGGGCTCCACGATCCGTCCCGCGGCGATCAACTTCTGGATGCCGGCCACGCGATTGTGATGAGTCTTGATGACGGCGGCCTTGGCCGTCCCGCCGGATTCGATGGTGTCCGGGTAGATGGTGCCCTGGCCGAGAATCCAGTGCTCATCCAGCAGGTGGCGCGATTCCACGATGCGTTCCTGCACGCAGACGAACTGTTCGCCGATGATGTGGCGCTTCTGCTCCGGGTCGGTGATGCCGGCGAGTGCGTCCAGAAATTGATCTTCGGCGTGCTCCACCGTGAGATTAGCCATGCGGCGGACGAAATCGGTTTCCCCTTCGCGCATCAGGCCGGTATCCACGTAGACTCCGCGCACACGGCCGGCGCCGAGGGCCCGGGTGCAGAGCGCAAAGGCCACGCTGGAATCCACTCCGCCGCTCACGAAGAAGAAGACGCTGCGATTCTGGGCGGTGTCGCGGATCTCCTGTTCGATGGCCGGAACGCGGTGGCGCGGATCCCAGTCTTTCAGGCACAGGCAGACGTGGAAAACGAAGTTCGCCAGGTATTCCTTACCGCGCGTGGTGTGGACCACCTCGGGGTGGAACTGCACCCCGTAGAAGCCGCGGCCGGGCGCAGCGATGGCGGCCACGGCGCAGCTATTGGTGCGGCCGGTGACAACAAAGTTCTCGGGCAGTCCGCCCACGGCGTCGCGGTGATTCATCCAGATCTGCTGCGTGCCGGCAAGTCCGGCGAACATCGGGTCGCTGGTCTCATCCAGTTCCAATGTGGCCAGGCCGTATTCGCCCTTCACGCCCTTGCGCACCTCGCCACCCAGGATGTGGGCCATCAGTTGCTGGCCGTAGCAGATGCCCAGCACCGGCGCGCCGAGCGTGAAGATAGCCGGGTCCACCGTGGGGCTGCCGGCATCGTACACGCTGCTGGGGCCTCCGGAGATGATGATGCCATTGGTGCCCACCAGTTCGTGGGCGGGCGTCTCGCTGGCGCGCACCTCGGCATACACGCCCAGGTCGCGCACCTTGCGGGCAATCAGGTGGCAGTATTGTCCGCCCGCATCCAGGACAATGATTTGTGGATTGGGGTTCAAGTACGATTGTGGCACAGGTAACGCCGGCGGTCCTGCCGCCGGTGGCCTGCCCCACCTACTTCATGCGCTGGACGATGACTTTGCGGGCGTTCTGCAGCAGGGCGTTAGCTTTCGGCATGGCCTGCACTGCCTGGGCCACCTCGGGGTCCGTGAGGGCGAACACCTTGTCGCTTTCATTCACGTCGAAGCCCCAGATGTACATTTCCTTCGCCAGGTAGCGCTTGACCCATTCCGTGTCCTTCGTAAAGGCGGCCTCGGCGAAGGTGTAGCCGTTCTTCCGCAGGTAGTCGTGGAACTCCTGCAGCGTGGCGGCATCCGGCATCCAGCCCTGGGGCAGACGTGCCGCGTGGGAAGCGAAGTAGCTGCGCGTGAAGTTAAAGAGACCCTTGCGATAGAGTTGCACTTCCAGGTTGTCCAGTTCCGGAACCGTGTACTTTTCGTCAGGCGTGATGCCCCCGCCGCCGTAGACGGTGCGGCCGCTATCGGTCATCTTGACGTCGTTGGGATTATTGCCGGCGTGATCCTTGTGATAGTAGTAATCGAAAAACGACTTATTCGAGTAATCGCGCTGGATCAGGCGTCCACTGGGCGTATAGAAATGTGCCGTGGTGAGCGCCAGGCCGGTGTTGTCGCGCTGCGGGAACACCGTCTGCACCAGGCCTTTGCCGAAGGTGGTCTCGCCCAGAACCCAGGCACGATCGTGATCCTGCATGGCGCCGGACACGATTTCCGCCGCGGAAGCGGAGTATTGATTGACCAGCACCACAATGGGATATTCGCGGCCGTGGTTGCCGCGGTCGGCGCGATAAATTCTCTCCGGAGAATGCAGGCCGCGCTGCGAAACCACAGCCTGGCCCTTCTGCAGGAAATGGTCGGCCACGGCAACCGCCTGGTTCAGCAGTCCGCCGGGATTGCCTCGCAGGTCCAGAACGAGGCCCTCCANNATCGAGTTCCCGGCTGGTGTTGTCGCCGAAGCTGAGAATGCGAATGTAGGCGACGTCGGGCTTGATCCAGAAGCCATTCACCGTGCGGCGGTAGATATCCTCGCGCACGATGTTGAAGGTGAGGTAGTCTGGCGCGCCCTCGCGCGTCACCGAGATCTTGACCGAGGTGTTCCGCTGGCCCTTGAGAATGTCGGCCACTTCGGTGGTGTTCAGATTGGCGGTGGACTTGTCATCCACGAATACGATGACGTCTCCGGGGCGAATGCCGGCACGGTAGGCCGGAGATCCCGGAAAGGGATTCAGCACGACCGTCTTATCATTACGCGGGCCCACTTGCATGCCGACACCCGAGTAGTGCCCCTGCTGATCTTCCAGCAGCAGCTTGTAGGCCTTGGGATCGAAGAAGTTGGAGTGCGGGTCCAGAGTGCGCAGCATGCCCGGAATGGCGCCATCGTAGATGGCTTTGTCGCCGGTGGCCGGCTCGGCGGCATTCTCCTGCACCAGGGCGAAAACGCGAGCGAAATTGTGAATATCCGCACTGATGCTGGGGTCGTCGGCAGCCTGAACACTGCGGCCATAGAAACCGCCCAGGAGCGTGCAACCCAATAAAATCAACGGCAAAACAACGAAGGAAAGGCTCTTCCGGAGCATGCGGGAATGGTCCCTCTATGCCGAGTATAACGTGGACAGGCGGTTTTTGGGGTGACGCGGGCGATCTTGTGTGTGCCCCAAAGGGGCCCCCGCCAGCCATCGTCGAAAGCGGCCTTGTGGACGCCGGCTCATCCCTACACCATGTCCGGAGTCATCTCCAGCACCTGCACAATGCGCGTGAATGGGATCTTCGCCCGCTGATTCGCCTCTTCCACCACTTGCGCCCTGGCACCCTCGAAATAGCAGTGTGTCTGAGACGATTCGGGCAGGAAGAAGCTCCGTACCCAGCGCACCGTCTGGCCCTCTTCGCACATTTCCGTGCAACAAGTCTTGGCGCGAAGCCCCGCACTACCCAATGCGTCAGGCGTCACTCCGGGAAGGTCCCTCTCTACGACGAATAACGGCATACCAATCTCTCCTTTTTTATGTGGCTGGTTCCCAAACCAGCGGCTCCAAAAGACTCTCCAGGCTCTTACGGCGAATGCGAATCACCCGCTCGCCGGCCACCCGCAGCGCGGGCAGTTTCCCCGACCGAATATAACCGCGCAGCGTCTGCACATGCACACCCAGAAACTCCGCGGCTTCTTCCGGACTCAGATACTCCCGGCCGGGTGAAGCCTCGCGCGGCGGCGGCATCTCCCCAGCGGAATCCATCTCCGCAGCCTCTCCCCATCGCGCCACGGCCGCCCGCCACCGGACGGAATCGATCCCGTACCGCTCCCGAAGCGCACCCATCACCCCGCCAGTCTCTCTGGCGAAGCACACCAGCATGTGTTCAATCGCGATCTTCCCGGCGCCTTCCAACTTGCTCAACGAAGCGGCCCGGTCCAGAATCTCCACCACCTGGTCCGAGTACCCCAGTTTGGCCTCGCTCTTCGGCTGGGCGGCAGTCCAATCCACCCCAAACTCCTCCAGGTCGATCACCCAGCCGCCCAGTTCCACCGTGCCAAATCGCGAGATCGCAAACAAACACCCCACCAGCAAATCGTCGGCATTCACGTCCCCCTGTTGCCGAAATTTCGCCCGCCCGATCGAAAACTTCAAAGCCGCCGACACCCGATCCCTCACCACAGCGATTATAATATAGACTCACTTAAACTATGTCAATAGCATTTAACATATCTTGCCAGTCTGTTTTTTCAAAGACGACAAAGACAAGGGCCGGGCGCCTGGGGGGCGCGCGAGAGGACTGGCGGCGGCGGTGAGTATGGACGACAATTTAAGCAAATGGCAGGGTTGAGCGATTTCGAGAAGCTTCTTCCGAAGCTGTCACCCGGTGAAATCCCGGTCGGAGGTGTGCGGCGGCGAACCCTGCATCGTCCGGACGCGAATTCACATTGGGCTTCTCGAACAGGCGCGCCGCCTTGGCGCCAGCGAGCAGTCGCTCCTCGCCGCCTATCTGACCCTGCGCGCCGAGGACCCCGTAAACGCATGGGCCTATGTGCGTTCTCACGCCGCGGAAATAGAACGCCCAGATTGCCGGGAACGAGGCTGCCTGAGTGGCCCGCTTTTATTCCAACGAAAACGTCCCGCCGCCAGTGATACTGGAACTCAGGCGGCTGGGACGCGACGTGCTGACTTCAACCGACGCGGCAAATGCAAACGCCTCGGTACCGGACTGTGAGGTTCTGGCGTTCGCGGCCCGCGAGGGTCGAATTCTGCTGTCGCATAATCGCCGGCATTTCTTACGCCTCCAGCTATCACGGACGGAGGCAAATGCAGGGATCGTACTCATTCGAGTGAACCCGCCCGCCTGAGGTAGCCCCGCCATTGACCCTCCGCAAAAGCCCGGAATAATGGGACGAAGGGGATGTTTGGGCGTTTTGCGGCCAATTGGCACTTGGGCACGGCGATCGGAATCAGCCGGCCCGCTTCAGACCTTCTCTGATGGCTTGCTTGAGTACGGTTTGGTAGCCGACTCCGGTCTTTTCGGCGATCCGCCGCGCCTGTTCGAGGTCGGCGATCGGAACGCGAATTGAGATGGAGCGAGTGGCGTTCCGCTTAGCCTCTTTCATGAGTTGTTCTAGCACCCTTGGATCGCTTCTCTCTATTTTCGATCCGGCTGAGCGAATCAGAGTCCCTTCCTTGAGCGCGCGGGCAAACTCTCGTTTGGTCTGCAGACGACCTTGGGGGGTCGCGTACCAGTCAGCTTCCCCGGCGTTGGCCTTGAGTTTGACAACGTCAACCGATTTGCGGGGCATAGTGGTTCCTTTCTGCGGCATTCATTTCATAAGCTGTCACGGTTCGAAACAGTTTCCGGCGGATGGTGAATACCACGACCAGGTACCTCCCGAAAATCGTCTTGCCAAACAGCTTCCATCGCTTCTCCCATTCGACCGTTTTCGCGGGGATGACCACATATTTGCCGCCGGTGACCTCTTCGACCTCGAAAGGCGTGACAGCGTGGCGCACAATGTGACCTATGTTCGCGTCGTCCCAATCGAAGCCCTCGATCTTGTCCAACACAACTTTAGTATATACGACTCACGTATATACAGCGAATTGGACCAATTCGACCGCCTCGTACGACTAGCCTGCACCGCAGCAGAAGCCAAATGTTAACGACGGGCGTTTTTCGCCCAACTGGCGGATTTATCCGGAACGCTGTGGGTGCCTTCGCGAATGCGCTGCCCTCACCTCCGGACGTGGACCGAAATGCTCAGAGCAAGCTCTATTGCCTTTGCGTTTGATGTTAATTAAAGGACGGGGCAGTTCGAATTTGAGCGTTTGTCAGCAGGCCGCGTGGCGATACAGAAGTAGGGGACTCACGAATGGCTAAATGGAATGCACCGCCCACCCCAGTCAATGTCTCGACGGCCGCCCTTGATTGGGCGCTGAAACACGTTGAAGAGTTCGGCGACACGGTTTTCCTACCGCGCGCTTTCGAGTACGAGGCCATACGAAGCAACTGGAATAATGTGAGGGCATGGCTGACTTCTCAAGACCTGAGGGAGTGGAAAGCGAGGCCTTCCCGTCGCTTCCTGGCGCGAAAGAGCGCCTATTCATTCCGCTTCGTCACGCAACTTGATCCTCTGGAATACTTGCTTTTTACCGCGCTCGTCTACGAAGTCGGGCCGCAACTTGAAGCGCTCCGTAGCCCATGCTCGGACAACATCGTGTTTAGCTGGCGGTTTGACCCCAAACAGGACGGTCAGATGTATAGTCCGACATACAGATGGGATGACTTCAACACGCGCGGCTTGCGCCTCGCCGAGGCAGCCAAATGCAAATGGGTGGTTGTGGCGGATATCGCCGACTTTTTTCCCCACATCTACATCCATCCCGTCGAGACCGCCCTGGATTCGGCCACCGGCCGGTCGCCTGCGGCCTACTGCCTTCTCAGGATGATCAGCAACTGGAATGCGTTCGTTTCCTATGGCCTACCCGTTGGGCTAGCCGGATCCCGCATCATCGCGGAGGCGACCATCAACGATTTAGACAAAGCCTTGATCGGTGCCGGAAGACAGTACTGCATTGCAGCCCATGAAGACGCTGACTCTTAAGAAAGCCGACTACCTCAGGCGATTCACGATGAGCGGAGAACGCGCGGAAATCGAGAGCTTGGGTGCGAAGCTGCAGGAACTGCTGGAATCAGCGGGCTGGGAAGATGAATACGAAAAGGAAATCGAATACGATGACCTTCCAGAAGAGACACAGGAAGAGGTCGATAAGTTGAATCTCCTGGAGGTGCTTAAGGAACAAATAGCGGAACAGCGTATTGATCCAATCGTGACTAGTTTTGTCCTTCATCGAATGAGGCAACTCGGACTGTCTGAGGCGAGCACGGTTGTGCTCGACCGTATAGACAAGCTCTTCCCCGTGATTGATTCGGCAGTTCGCTATCTGGAGTCGCTGCGGCATATAAATCCTCCACATCGCAAAAGGATTGGGAAACGCGTTCTGCAGAGCCTGAAAAGGGGGGCAACCAGCTCCTATGAAAGGATGTGCCTGCTGAGCTTATTCACCAAAGGCGTCGAATTCGACAACGAGGGTGAATTTGAAAAACTCTACGACTCTACGACCAGTGGAGCGACAAGGCCGCGAGGCGTAAGATCATGCTTGCATTGGGACGATCAAAAAAGGCCCATTGGTTTCAAGCGCGCCGGCAAGGGGTCACGGAACTCGATGCGTGGTCCAGGCGAGCCTTCATTGCGGGCTACAATTGCGTCACGAAAGATGTGAGGGGACCCTTTTATCGCTCTCTCCGCGGCGGTGCCGACATCTTGGAAAAATCGGTAATCGATTGGGCCGATGCTAATCCGTTTTAGCGGGTAACGGACGGCAGGCAGCATTCGGCACGGCGATATCATGCATTTCACATGACCGAGAAGTCATATCGTTGATTTTGAGCATCTGGTCGGTATCTGGCGCGGCCTTAGTTTTACGCCTGTGCCCTCCAAATCCTACCCCCAAACGCCCGCTACAATGAGGTTTATGTCCTTTATCCCCGTGCCCGAAGCCATCGAAGAAATCCGCTTGGGCCGCATGCTGGTAGTCGTCGACGATGAAGATCGCGAAAACGAAGGCGACCTCACCATCGCCGCCGAAAAAGTCACCCCCGAAATCATCAACTTCATGGCCACCCACGGCCGCGGCCTCATCTGCCTCACCCTCACCCCCGAGCGCTGCGATTACCTCCGCCTCCCCCTGATGAGCCCCACCAATACCTCCAACTTCGGCACCGCCTTCTGCGAATCCATCGACGCCCGCGATGGCGTCACCACCGGCATCTCCGCCGCCGACCGAACCCGCACCATCCTCCAGGCCATCGACCCCAACTGCCGCCCCGCCGACCTCGCACGCCCCGGTCACATCTTCCCCCTCCGCGCCCGCGAAGGCGGCGTCCTCGTCCGCGCCGGCCAAACCGAAGCCGGAGTCGACCTCGCCCGCCTCGCCGGACTCCCGCCCGCCGGCGTCATCTGCGAAGTCATGAATCAGGACGGCAGTATGGCCCGCGTCCCGCAACTGATCGACTTCTGCACCCGCCACAACCTCAAGATGATCTCCGTGGCCGACCTCATCCGCTACCGCCTCAAGACCGAGCGCTTCATGCACCGCGCCGCCGAAGGCTGCATCGAAACCGAGTTCGGCGAGTTCCGCACCATCGCCTACACCAGCGACATCGATCCCGAGCATCATCTTGCCCTCGTGCGCGGTGAAGTGGCTGGCGAAGAAGGTGTCCTCGTCCGCATGCACTCCCGCTGCATCTATGGCGATGTGTTCGGCTCGTTGAGCTGCGATTGCGGCCGCCTGGTGCACGATTCCTTAAGCGCCATCGCCGAAGAAGGCCGCGGCGTCATGGTCTACCTGCACGAAAGCGGTCCTGGATTCCGCACCCAGACCGGTCCCGATGGCCGCCGCCGTATGGTGTCGCACGGCCGCGACTTCATGCACTACAAAGGCGAGGCCGGTCAGCGCCAGTTGCAACACGAACACGGCATTGGCGCCCAGATCCTGTCCGACCTGGGCCTCCACACCATCCGGCTCCTCACCAATCACCCCCGAAAAATCGTTGCCCTGGAGGGATTTGGCATCGAAATCATCGACCAGATCCCCATCCACCGCCTGCCGCGTTAATAATCGATGAGGACCTCCGTCCTGAATGATATGAAGGCACGAATACTCACTACCACGACGCTAGTCGCCGTTTTCACCGGCACGCTCCCCGCCGCAGACCAGAAACTTCTCAACCTCGTGATGCCGGACGCGAAAGTTGTGGCCGGTGTCAACGTGCTCTCAGCCAAGAACAGCCCCTTTGGCCAATATGTCCTGAGCCAATTTGCCGGTAACGCCAACTTCGCCCTGGCCACCACTCAACTGGGTTTCGATCCCACCAAAGATGTCATTGAGGTGCTCACTGCAACCAACGCCGTGAAGGATTCACCCGCCGGCCTCGCCATGGCTACCGGCACCTTTAACGTTTCCGCCATCACCACCGCAGCCGTAATGCAGGGCAAAGATAATGTGGTCACCGAAACCTATCAGGGCGTCACCCTGCTGGAAGATGACAAGCAAGTGGGCGCCGTCGCCTTCCTCACCTCCACGCTGGTGGTGGCGGGTGACATAGCCAGCGTCAAGGCTGCCATCGATCGCCAGGCCGCCCCGCAGGCGCTGCCCTCTTCACTGCTCCAGCAGATCAATCATCTCAGCGCCGCCGAAGACGCTTGGTTCGTCTCCATCATCCCCGTCTCCAACCTGCTCGGACCCAACAGTGGTGTGGTCGCTCCTGGCCTGGGCGCCAATGCCAAGACCCAACTGAACATCGCCCAGCAGATCCAAAGCGCCAACGGCGGAGTGAAGTTCGGCGCCAACGTCGCCTTCACCGGACAGGCCCAGGCCGATAACGCCCAGGACGCCACCAACCTCGCCGGCATGCTGCAACTCGTAGCCAACATGCTGCAACTCGAAGGCTCCAAGAATCCCCAAGCCGCCGCCATCGGCAAAGCCCTCACCGTTAGCTCCTCGGGGATGGCCGTGAATGTATCTCTCACCCTGCCGGCCGACCAGTTTCAGAAGCTCGTAGCGCCCCAATCCGCCGTCAAGCACGCCGTCCGTCAATAGCATCTACGTATGCCCCGCAAAGCGGTGGCAGGCGATTGATTTCGCCGCTTTTGCGAAATCTGTTGCCTCTCACCGGTTTGCCCAACGGCGACAGTCTCCGCCAACGTCGCCCCCATTTTCATCCCGCCGGGTGAGGCACCGCCTCATGAGCCGACTGACAACAATGTCGGCGACTGAGAAGCCGCAGTTCCTCTCCCGTATGGACGCGCTGCACGCGAGCGATTGGCATCTCTTCGTGCCTGGCTCGAGTTTGCAATCCCCCACAGCCCCTAGTCTGTGACTCCTGCGAAACCTGCTAACGGCGGCGGTCTTGCCGCCGGTCAAACTCGCGATACGCCCGGTCAAACTCGCGATACGCCCGAGTCACATCCCGTTCAATCCGACGCAGTCGCTGGCGTTGCTGGTCTCCAACCCCGCCGTTCCACTCCCCCGCAAATCCACTTGCGGTAAGCTATAAATGAGGGAATTTTTCCTGCAAAAACCGACTGACACCACCTGGCGGTGAGGTTGACTGCCCCACCGCCAGAGTGCTACTCTGTTCTCCTTAAAGACCATCCGTCTCCCCGAAATCACATGGACGTAATTCTCCACCAGTTGGGCCAACTACTGCTAAGAGCGGTGCCTACCTTCTTACTCGTAGTGGTGCTGCACTTCTATTTGAAGATCATGTTCTTCAAGCCGCTGGGAAAAGTGCTGCAGCAGCGGTACGAATCCACCGAAGGCGCGAGGAAATTGGCCGAGGAGAGCCTGCAGCGCGCATCGCAGAAGACCGCCGAGTATGAAGCCGCCCTGCGGACCGCGCGCGCCGAAGTCTACCAGGCCCAGGAGCAGATTCACAAACAGTTGCAGGAGCGCGAAACCGCCGACATGGCCGAGGCCCGCAAGCGCGCCGAAGCTTTGATCCAGGAAGCCCGCGCGGCCCTCGCATTGGACGTGGCAGCGGCCAAAGCCACCCTGGCCGCCGATAGCGAAGCGCTGGCCAACCAGATCGCCGAAGCGATTCTGCGCCGGAGCGCCGCATGAAGCGCCTGACATTGGTACTGCTGATAGCCGGTTGGAGCGCAGCCGGGTTCGCCCAGACTTCCGGGAAACCCGCGGCCGCCGAATCGAAAAGCGAAGGCGAGCGCAGCGGTCTGGAAGCCTGGAAGTGGGCCAACTTCCTGATCCTCGCTGGCGGGCTGGGGTACCTCATCAGGAAAAACGCCGGCCCGTTCTTCGCCGCCCGCGGCAAAAAGATTCAACAGGACATGCTGGACGCCCAGGAAATGCGCGCCGACGCCGAAAGACGCGCCGCCGATGTGGACCGCCGCCTGGCCAATCTCGAAAAGGAAATCGCCTCGCTCAAGGCCGAATCGCAGGCCGAAGCCAAGGCCGAAACCGAGCGCAGCATGCAGCATACCGCCTCTGAGATCGCCAAAATCCGGGCACACGCCGAACGGGAAATTGTGGCTGCCGGAAAAGCCGCCCGCATGGACCTGAAGCGCTACTCCGCGGAACTCGCCGTACAACTGGCGGAGCAGAAGATTAGCGCGCACATGACCGGGGAGGCGCAGGACAACCTGGTGCAGGGATTCGTGCACGACCTGAAGCACCCGGCTTCTTAAAGAACAAGCAATGACACTTTCAGCCGTAGCTACGCGATACGCGAACGCCCTCGCGGATGTGGTCACCGCCGGAGGGAAGTCCCTGGCCGGGGTGCCGCAGGAATTGCGGTCTTTTGAAGCCGCGTTGAACGCGTCCCAGGAATTGCAGAATGCCCTGATCACCCCGGCCGTGCCGGCCAGCCGCAAGAAAGCCGTGGTGGGGCGCGTGGCCGATGTGCTCCAGCTTTCCAAGATCTCGCGTAATTTCCTGTTCGTGCTCATCGACAAGCGGCGCACCACTTCGCTTTCCGCCATTCTGCACAGCTTCGAATTGATTCTGGACGAACGATTGGGCTTTGCGCGCGCGGATGTGGCGTCGGCACGGGAGTTGAGCGAGCCGCAGCGCACCGCACTGACCGCTGAGTTGGAGCGCCTCACCGGGAAGCGCATCCGCATGCATTTTACGGTGGACGGCGCGCTGATCGGCGGGGTGGTGGCGCGCATCGGGTCCACGGTGTACGACGGCAGCGTGCGCGGCCAACTGCAAACGTTGGAACGCAGGCTGGCCACGGAAAGTTAATCGTAACGGGAAGGATTTATGGCTCAAATTCGAGCGGACGAAATTACCAGTATTCTCCGCCAGGAGATCGAGAACTACGAACGGGCGATCGACGTCAGCGAAATTGGCTCGGTGATCTCGGTGGGTGACGGCATCGCCCGCATTCATGGCCTGGAAAAGGTCATGGCAGGGGAACTGATCGAGTTCCCGCACGACGTGGCCGGTATCGCCATGAACCTGGAGGAAGACCAGGTGGGCGCCGTGTTGTTGGGCGATTTCGCGGAAATCAAAGAAGGCGACGAGGTCAAACGCACCGGCCGCATCATGTCGGTCCCAGTCGGCGAAGCCCTCATCGGCCGCGTGGTGAATGCGCTGGGCCAACCGATCGATGGCAAAGGTCCCATCCAGACCACCCAGTTCAATCCCGTCGAGCGTCTCGCCCCTGGCGTCGTAGCGCGCCAGCCCGTGAAAGAGCCCATGCAGACCGGCATCAAGGCCATCGACGCCATGATTCCGATTGGCCGCGGGCAGCGCGAGTTAATCATCGGCGACCGCCAGACCGGCAAGACCGCCATCGCGCTCGACGCCATCATCAACCAGAAGGGCGGCGACATGATCTGCATCTATGTCGCTATCGGGCAGAAGCGCTCTACCGTGGCCCAGGTGGTGAAGACGCTGGAAGATTATGGCGCCATGGAGTACACCATCGTGGTGTCGGCCTCCGCGTCCGATCCCGCCCCCATGCAATACCTGGCGCCCTTTGCCGGCACCGCCATGGGCGAATACTTCCGCGATTCCAAGCGGCACGCCCTCTGCATCTACGACGATCTTTCCAAGCACGCCGCGGCCTATCGCGAGATCTCTTTGCTGCTGCGCCGCCCGCCGGGGCGCGAGGCCTTCCCGGGCGATGTGTTCTATTTGCACAGCCGCCTGCTGGAGCGCGCCGCCAAACTGAACAACGAACACGGCGCCGGGTCGCTTACCTCCCTGCCCTTCATCGAAACCCAGGCGGGCGACGTCTCGGCGTACATTCCCACCAACGTCATCTCGATTACCGACGGCCAGATCTTCCTGGAATCGGACCTGTTCAATTCCAACGTCCGGCCGGCCATCAACGTGGGCATCAGCGTCAGCCGCGTGGGCGGCAACGCGCAGACCAAGGCCATGAAATCGATCGCCGGCAGCTTGCGGCTGGACCTGGCGCAATACCGCGCGCTGGCCGCCTTCGCCAAGTTCGGCAGCGACCTCGACAAGGCGTCCATGGATCAGCTCAATCGCGGCAACCACCTGGTGGAGATTCTCAAACAGGGCCAATATCAGCCTCTGCCGCTCGAAAAGCAGGTGGTCATCATCTTCGCCGGCACCAAGGGCTACCTGGACGATCTCCCGGTGGAGCAGTGCCGCAAGTTCGAAGAGGAACTGTACCGGTTCGTGGACAACGCGCATCGCCCGCTGTGGGAAGAGATCCGCACTAAGAAGGCGCTGGATGACGAACTGCGCGGCAAGGTAGTGAAAGTCATCGAAGAGTTCAAGGCGCGCTTCGTGGCCGAGCAACCCGCGGCAGGAACACATGCCTAGTCTCATCGACATCCGGCGGCGCATCCGCTCCGTTAAGAACACGCAGCAGATCACCAAGGCCATGAAGATGGTCTCGGCGGCCAAACTGCGTCGCGCGCAAGACCGGGTGATTGCGTCGCGGCCTTACGGGGCGTTGCTGCGTAAAGTGCTGGCCAACGTCGCCGTGGCGGTGTCGGGCGACGAATCGGCGGGTGCCAATCCGCTGCTGGCACGGCGTGAGGAGCGCCACATCCTGCTGGTGCTGATCACTGGCGATAAAGGTCTGGCCGGCGCGTTCAATTCCAACACCATCAAGGGCGCGCAGCGCTTCATCGCGGAGCATCCCGAAGCCGCCGTCCAATTGGAACTGCTCGGCCGCAAGGGCCGCGACTTCTTCCGCAAGCGCGCCGCTACCATTCACGGCGAACAGATCGGATTGGCCGCCAAGGTGGTCTACGAGGACGTAGCCGTGATTGCGCGCCAGGCCATGGAAATGTACCGTGCCGAAGAGATCGACGCGGTCTATCTGGTCTACAACGAATTCAAAAGTGTAGTCGCGCAAAAGCTGATGCAATCGCGCGTCTTGCCGGTGGAGCTGACCGTGGAGCAGACGCCGGTGGATTACATTTTCGAGCAGCCGCCCGCCGAGATGCTGGACGCCCTGCTCCCCAGGTACGTGGAAATGGAGTTTTATCGTGCGCTGCTGGAATCGGCGGCGGCCGAGCATGCCGCCCGCATGACGGCCATGGAGGCGGCAACCTCCAATGCCGGCGAGATGATCGAAAAGCTGACGCTGTATATGAACCGCGTCCGCCAGGCCAGCATCACCAAGGAAATCATCGAAGTGGTCAGCGGCGCCGCAGCCGCCGAGTAAGGAATCATATGGCAACTACAAGTGCTCTCGTAGTCGGAAAAGTGGTGCAGGTGGCTGGCCCGGCCGTGGACTGCGAATTTCCCGAAGGGCAAATTCCCCTGGTCTATACCGCCATCCGCGTGACCAGCGAAGGGTTCACCGTACCCGGACCCATCGATATCATCTGTGAAGTGCAGCAGCATATTGGCGAAGGCCGCGTGCGCACCATCGCGTTGCAGCCCACCGAAGGCCTGGTCCGCGGCATGCAGGCCATCAGCCTCGGCCATCCCGTGATGGTGCCAGTGGGTCCGGAAACGCTGGGGCGCGTGCTCAACGTCATCGGCGAGCCGGTGGACCAGATGGGCCCGGTGAACGCCAAGCTGCACTATCCCATTCACCGGCCATCGCCTTCGTTTGAAGATCAGTCCACGCGCCTCGAAATGTTCGAGACCGGCATCAAAGTCATCGATCTCCTCGAACCCTATTTGCGCGGCGGCAAGATCGGGCTGTTCGGCGGCGCGGGAGTGGGTAAGACAGTCATCATCATGGAGCTCATCAACAACATCGCCATGAAGCACGGCGGCGTTTCGGTCTTCTCCGGAGTGGGCGAGCGGACTCGTGAAGGCAACGATCTGTGGCTGGAAATGCAGGAGTCCGGCGTCATCGATCCGCACGACTACACCAAATCCAAATGCGCCCTGATCTACGGCCAGATGACCGAACCCCCCGGGGCGCGCCTCCGTGTGGGCCTGACCGGCCTGACCGTGGCGGAGTATTTCCGCGACGTGGAAAAGCAGGACGTGCTGCTGTTCATCGATAACATTTTCCGTTTCACCCAGGCCGGATCGGAAGTCTCGGCGCTGTTGGGCCGCATGCCTTCCGCCGTGGGATATCAACCCAATCTGGCAACCGAAATGGGCGAGTTGCAGGAGCGCATCACCTCCACCAAGAACGGCTCCATCACCTCCGTCCAGGCCATTTACGTGCCTGCGGACGACTATACCGACCCGGCGCCCGCCACCGCTTTCGCCCACCTGGACGCCACCACCAACCTTTCCCGCGACATCGCGGCCTTGGGCATCTACCCGGCGGTGGATCCGCTGGCCTCCACCTCGCGCATCCTGGATCCGCTGGTCATCGGCAAGGATCATTACGAAGCCGCGCAGTTGGTCAAGGGCATTCTGCAGCGCTACAAGGACCTGCAGGACATCATCGCCATTCTCGGAATTGACGAATTGTCGGACGAAGACAAGCTGGCGGTATCCCGCGCGCGCAAGATCCAGCGCTTCCTCTCGCAGCCCTTCCACGTGGCCGAACAGTTCACCGGAATCGCCGGCAAGTATGTCAAGCTGGCCGACACCATTCGCGGTTTCCGCGAAATCGCCGAAGGTAAGCACGACGGCATTCCCGAACAGGCCTTCTATATGCAAGGCACCATCGAGGAAGTGCTGGAGCGCGCCGAAGCCTTGAAGAGAGCCTGACCATGGCCGAATCGATCGATCTGGAAATCGCAACGCCCGAACGCCTGCTGGTCAAAGAGCAGGTGAGCGAGCTGCTGATCCCCAGCAAGGAGGGCTATCTGGGGATCCTGCCGGGCCACGCCGCCCTCTTGAGCCAACTGGGAATCGGGTTCCTGGTTTACACCATCGGCGGCAGGAAGCGATACCTGTCGATTCGCGGCGGCTTCGTGGAAGTGCTGCCGGAACACGTTCGGGTTCTGGCCAACATCGCCGAACGCGCCGAAGAGATCGACGTGGAGCGCGCCCGAAAGAAGCTCCAGCAGGCCCAGGAGCAGGTCATGAATCCCTCGCTGGGCATAGACCCCGCCGTCGCCCTGGACTCCATGGCAGCCGCCCAGGCCCGCATCGAGGCGGCCGAGAAAAAGTAGGTGGGACAGACGATCGTTTTTTGTCGTCTGTCGTTTTGGCGGATCCCGTGCGGCGCACACGCCGCAACTTGCCGTACAGCCCCGGGTAACGCCGGCGGTCTTGTCGCCGGTCGGCGAGCGCAACCGGTGGCGAGACCGCCGGCGCTACCAACCGCCGGTTTTTCATCCCGTTTTGCGGGGCGGTCTGCACCTGATTGACAGACGACAAAAAACGATCGTCTGTCCCACGCGACCGCTGTTTTCGTGCGTAGTCACGCAAAACCCGCGCCAGTCTGCTTTCAAGAACCCCTCCCCGAAGTGTAAGCTGCAAATAGCTGACTTATGCCGCGAAGCATTTTGCCGGGAAAACCATATCCGCAAGGCGCCACCTGGGATGGAACGGGAGTCAACTTCTCGCTCTATTCCGAACGCGCCACCGGAGTGGAGCTATGCCTCTTCGACGATGTCGATGCCACGAGCTGCGAAACCATTTCGCTTCGCGAATGTTCCGGCTACGTGTGGCACTGCTACCTGCCCGGTGTGAAACTGGGCCAGCTTTACGGATATCGCGTGCACGGACCCTACGACCCGAAGCGCGGCGACCGCTTCAACCCGGCGAAACTGCTGATCGATCCATACGCGCGCGCCCTCGCCGGCAAGCTGAACTGGGATGCGCCGGTCTTCGGATACCCCATCGGCGATGCGGCACAGGACCTTTCCTCCGACGCCGGCGACGATGCCTGGGCCGTGCCCAAGAGCGTAGTCACCACTTCGCATTTCGATTGGGAGAATGACCGGCCGCCCCTCACGCCGCTTCACGACACGATCCTTTACGAGCTCCACGTCAAGGGCTTCACCGCGCGCCACCCCGACATCCCCGCGGAACTGCGCGGCACCTATGCGGGCCTGGCCCACCCCGTCGCCATCGACTATCTCAAGAAGCTCGGCATCACGGCCGTGGAACTGATGCCGGTGCATGAGTTCGTGGACGACAAGCGCCTGCTGGATCAGGGCCTGCGCAATTTCTGGGGCTATAACTCCATCAACTATTTCGCCCCCGAAGCCCGTTACAGCGCATCCGGCGATTGCGGCGAGCAGATCGGCGAGTTCAAAGCCATGGTCAAGGCCCTGCACCGCGCGGGCATTGAAGTGATCCTCGACGTGGTGTACAACCATACCGCCGAAGGCAATCACCTGGGGCCCACTTTGAGCTTCCGCGGCATCGATAACTCCACCTACTACCGCCTGGTGGCGGATGACCCGCGTTATTACATGGATTACACCGGCACCGGAAACACGCTCAACGTGCGCCACCCGCAAGTGCTCAAGCTGATCATGGACAGTCTGCGCTATTGGGTGCAGGAAATGCATGTGGACGGCTTTCGCTTCGACCTGGCTTCTGCCCTGGCGCGCGAATTGCATGAAGTGGACCGCCTGTCCGCGTTCTTCGACATCATCAACCAGGATCCCGTAATCTCGCAGGTCAAGCTGATCGCCGAACCGTGGGACGTAGGCGAAGGCGGCTACCAGGTGGGCAAGTTTCCGCCCTTGTGGGCCGAGTGGAACGGCCGGTATCGCGACGTGGTGCGGCGCTATTGGAAGGGCGACGATGGCCAGACCGCGGAGTTGGGCTATCGCCTGACCGGCTCCAGCGATCTGTACCAGCGCGATGGCCGCCACCCCACCGCCAGCATTAACTTCGTGACCGCGCACGACGGCTTCACCCTGAACGACCTGGTGAGCTACGGCCGCAAGCATAACGAGGCCAACGGAGAAGACAATCGCGACGGCACCGGCGACAACCACTCCTCCAACTACGGCGTGGAAGGGCCCACGGACAACCGCGAGGTTGTGGAGATTCGCGAGCGGCAGAAACGCAACTTCCTGCTCACCCTGCTCCTTTCGCAAGGTGTGCCCATGATTTGTGGCGGCGACGAAATCGGCCGCTCGCAGAACGGCAACAACAATGCCTACGCGCAGGACAACCAGACCAGTTGGTATCAATGGGACCTGGACGAACGCGCGCGAACGCTGCTCGGTTTCACGCGCCGGCTGGTGGAAATCCGCCGTCAGCATCCCAACTTGCACCGCCGGAAATTCTTCCAGGATCGCAGCATCGATCCAGGCTCAAAGACACCCCGCGAGATCGATGGCCGCTACGAGCAGGACATCATCTGGCGGCGTCCCGACGGCGGCGAGATGACGCAGGATGAGTGGAATCAGGGCTGGGTGCGCTGCATCGGACTCGAGCTGAATGGCCGCACTCTGGACGACGTCAACGGAGTCGGCGAGTCGATTACGGACGAGTCCTTTTTGATTCTCTTCAATCCCCACCACGAGCCCATCAAGTTCTTCATGCCTGCCAGGCTTGGGTCGCAGTGGGAAGTCCTGCTCGATTCCGCGTTTCCCGAGAAGGACGATACACCGATGCTCGCGCACGGCGAGCCCTATGAGCTGATCGCCCGCAGCACCGCTCTGCTGCGCGAACTCACGGACTGACATACTGGAATCATGAGCGCCAGACCCCTGTTTACGCCTTTGACTCTCCGCGGAGTGACGTTTCGCAACCGGATTGCAGTTTCGCCCATGTGCCAGTACTCCAGCGTGGATGGATTCGCCACGGACTGGCACCTGGTCCATCTGGGCAGCCGGGCCGTGGGCGGAGCGGGCCTGGTAATGATGGAAGCGACCGCCGTGGAAGCGCGCGGCCGCATCTCTCCCCACGATCAGGGGATCTGGAAGGATGAGCATATTGCCATGCTGACGCGCATCGCCGCTTTCCTTCGCGGGCAGGGCGCCGTCGCCGGCATCCAACTGGCGCACGCCGGCCGCAAGGGCAGCACCCGCCGGCCCTGGGAAGGCGGCGGCCTGATCGCGGAGTCCGATGGCGGATGGCAGACCGTCGCGCCCAGCGCCATTCCCTTCCGGCCGCAGGATCCACCTCCCGCCGAGCTGTCGAAGAGCGAGATCGCTACGCTCATCGACGCTTTCGCCGCGGCAACGAAACGCGCCCTCGCGGCGGGGTTTCAATTGGTGGAGCTTCACGGCGCACACGGCTACCTGATGCACGAATTCCTCTCGCCGCTGAGCAACCATCGCGGCGATGAATATGGCGGATCCCTGGGCAACCGTATGCGCTTCGCCCTGCAAGTGACGGAAGCGGTCCGCGCCGCCTGGCCTCAGGATCTGCCGCTGTTTCTACGCATCTCCGCCTCGGATTGGGTCGATGGCGGATGGAACTTAGAAGACTCGGTGCAGTTGGCGCGGCGCGTCCGGGATCTAGGTGTGGACCTGATCGATTGCTCCTCCGGTGGGTCGTCGCTGGAACAGAAGATTCCCTTGGCGCCGGGCTACCAGGTGCCCTTCGCGGAGCGCATTCGCCGCGAAGCAGCCATCCCTACCGGAGCGGTCGGCCTGATCACCTCGGCGCAGCAGGCTGCCGAGATCGTCGCCTCAGGAAAAGCCGACTTCGTCCTTCTCGCCCGAGAGTTCCTGCGCGATCCCTATTTCCCCTTGCACGCCGCTCGCGAACTGGGCGTCGAGCCGAATCCCCCGGTGCAATACGGACGAGCGTTCTGAATAAGGCTGCCCCACACAATCCACAACAGCGTCAGCGTGCCCGCCAGGTACGCCAGCCAAAGCAGAAACACCACTGGCACTGAGAGAGTGGGCGTTTTGAACGCCGCGATGCGCCGCAGCACCTCGCCCAACCCGATGCCGTGGAGCGCCGAGCCGTGGAAAGCCTCCAGAGCGCCGTTGGCCTTGTGGCGAATCACGCCGGTGTAGTACGGGATGGCGATGGCGTGCATGGCGAAGAGATCCAGTGCGGCGAACAGCGCGACCCCGGCGGCCGGCGCCCAGGCGGCCCGGCGCTCCGGGAGAAGCCCTGTCAGCCCCGCGGTACACTGCGGTACCTCCGCTGCCACCACGCCATAGAGGTAATAGCCCATGGAAGTGGCCACACCGCGCGCGGCCCACAGGATCACTACGTGATACAACTCACCCAGCCAGAAACCGGCATAAATCGCCGCCAGCCAGAGCATCGCCGCCGTGCGCCGCGCGCGGACCAACCCGGCGAGTCCCAACAGCGCGACCACGTAAAATACGTGATACATCCAACTCCGCACCTGCAGAAAGCTCCAGCCGCCGGCGTAGAGGTGCGAGAACAGGATGGAATCGATGGCCCTGCCCCAGGGGACCGCCAGGGCCTGGCGCAGCAGGCCGCCGGTGCGCGCGTCGCTGGCCATCACGAAATCGGTCAGTCCGGTCAGGGTGCCCGTTTGAGCGTACGCCCGCGCGTACCACCATCCGCCCAGCAGAAGAGCGCACGCCAGCGGAACTGCCGCCCGCCCCCGCAGTTTCCAGATGGCCAATACCGCGACGGCGGGAATGGCGGTGAGAAAGTACGCCTTGGTGAGCAGTCCCAGTCCCAAGGCGGCGCCCAGCGCGAGGATGTCGCCCAGGCGCGACTTCCCGCTGGCAACGCGTACGCCGCACCAGATCAGCACGGAGAACAGCGCGATGGCCAGACAGTCATTGCCGGCATGCCCCACCACCAGGGCGAACCCCGGCATGGCCGCCACCACCGCCGCGCAACCGAGCGCGAGGCGATCACTGCGCAAAAGGTCGCGCGCGATGCAAAAGGTGAGCGGGATGGCCAGAGAACCCAGCAGCGCACCGAACCAGCGCACTGCCAGCAACTGGCGCGCCAACCCGGCACCACCCAGCAGACTCATGAGCGGGGCCATGGTCCAGTAATAAAGCGGTGGCTGGTACGCTTCGTGCGCGCGATAAGGGCCGTCGCTGTCTTGCCATTGCCACTCTCGGGGGAGCAAGCGGAACTTCAACTCGCGGCTGTCGCGCTCTTCGCGCGGCAATAGCCAGAACTCGTCCCCCGCGATACGCGGTGCGCCGGCCAGGCGCCAGGACCACGGAAGAGGGAGCAGTTCCAGCGAGGCGCCTACGTCGCGCGGCAGCGGACTATCCCACGCCGGCAGTGCCTGGCCGCGCAATGCCACCAGCCGGATCACGGCGAAGTGGCTCCACTCGTCGTACCCCTCCCAGACCGGAAGCACGGCGGCGTAGAACCACACGCGCGCGACAAAACAAAGCCAAATTGCCGTCACGCCGACCCCTACGCGCATGCAGCCACGAGTATCGCATGGCCGTTGTACGAAAACGCAACATTGACAGTTACCGAAAGTAGGTGCATAGTGTGAATGGAAGCAGTGTTAAGGCTGTCTTCCGGGCCCTATTCTCCGAATGGGGTAGACGCGATCCCCACTATGGGGAGCTACTTGATAAGGAGGAAGTGCATAGAACCAGTCCACAATAAGGGCGACTTCCGGCTTCCTCGTCTGACTCGCCGCGAGTTCTGACGCACCCGAATGGTGCCGCGGTTTTTTACCGCAAGTCGATACGATTCGCGAGCGGGAATTGCAGTGAACAGGAGGGGTTGGCGGTCGCCCTTTTCGTTTTTTTTCTTCAGGTTTTCCCTTGCTTCTGAACCATCGCAAAGATCCCCTGATATAATGGGCCGCGGTAAAGGAACTTCCGATCACTATGTCTCATCCCACTTCCCGCAGGTTTTTTCTCGGCGCGGCCTCGGCCCTCGCCGCCACGCGCGTCTGGGGCGCGAATGACAAAATCAATGTCGGCATCGTCGGCCTTGGCGGACGCGGCACCAACCACCTGAACATCTACTCGCGAATGGCGGAAGCTCGTGTAGCGGCCATCTGCGATATCGATCAGGCAGCCCGGGAAAAGGCCAACGCCACGCTGGTGCGGAACGGTGGGGAGAAGGCCAAAGAATACGAAGACATGCGGCAAGCCTTCGCCGATTCCAACGTGGAGGCGGTCTCCATTGCCACGCCCAATCACTGGCACGCGCTGGCGGCCATCTGGGCCATGCGGGCGGGTAGAGACGTCTACGGCGAGAAGCCCGCGTGCTACAACATCTACGAAGGCCAGACTATGGTCAAAGTGGCGCGCGAAACCAAGCGCATGCTGCAGATCGGCTCGCAGCATCGCAGTACGCCTTTCAAGATGAAGGCGATGGACGCCATGCATCAGGGCCTGATCGGCGACATTTATCTGGCTAAGGGACTGTGCTTCAAGCGGCGCGCCTCCATCGGGCACGCCGACGATTCGCCCACCCCTCCAGGCGTGAATTGGGACCTGTTCCTGGGGCCGGCCCCCCTGCGTCCCTTCAACACCCTGCGCTTCAAGTACAACTGGCACTGGTTCTGGGACACTGGCAACGGCGATATAGGCAACCAGGGTGTGCATGAAATCGGCATCTGCCGCTGGGGACTGGGCGATCCCGAATGGCCCAAGTCGGCCTATGCACAGGGCGGCAAGTACGCTTACAAAGACGATCAGGAAACGCCCAACACGCTGCTCGCCAGCTACGATTACGGCGGGCGAGAGATCGTTTTCGAAGTGCGCGGCCTGCTCACCGGCGGCGAAGGC